>JAFDWC010000210.1 GCA_018268655.1 Actinomycetota bacterium | reverse complement strand
CCTTCGGCCGCAGCGTCGCCCGGCCGCTGCTGGACCGCTGGTTCGGCTTCGAGCGCTTCGAGCGCCTGGAGCGAATGATCGAGCGCGGCGGCGTCACCCTGCTGGTGGGAGTGCGGCTGATCCCGATCATCCCCTTCAGCCTGATCGGCTACGCGGCCGGAGCCGCCCGGGTGCCGCTCTGGCGGTTCCTCTGGACGACCCTGGTCGGCTACATGCCGATCACCGCGATCGCCGTCTACTTCGGGACCCGGCTCGAAGGCCTGCGCCTGACCGACCCGATCGTGCTCGGCAGCGTCGCCGCGGTGCTGGGCCTGCTCGCTCTCGGCAACTGGATCGTCCGCCGCCAGGCCGGCCGCGAAGCGGCGGCGGCAGTTGCCGCCGAACAGCCGGACCCGGTCGAGCGGGTCAGCGGCTCCGAACGACCTTGAACCGGTAGGCGGCCGGCGTCGGGTCGAGCACCCCGCCGGACCGCGCCTGGACCCGGAGCACGTGGCGGCCGAGCCCGAACCAGCGGCTGAAGACAGCCGTGCAGCCGCGCCACCGCGAGCCGTCGACCTGGCAGCGGAACGAGGCCCCGGCCGGCGTCGAGGCGAAGCGGAAGACCACCCGGGCGGCCGCCCGGCGGGTCCGAACCACCTTCCTCGGATGGCTGCGGATCACGGTCGACGGCGGCGCCTTGGCCTTTTCCGGCGCCGGTGGGACCGGCGTTTCCGGCGCCGGTGGCGTTTCCCGCTTTTCCGTTTCGGGGTCTTCGACTTCGTATTCGACCGGCGTCACCGGGCATTTGGGGCGCGGGGTGGCGAGCGCCGCTTCGAGCGCGCCCTTCGCTTCGATCAGCCCGGCGCCGGCGGCGTTGCCCAGGACCCCTGGGACCGGTAGCGCCGTCCTCTCCAGGCCGGAGGCGACCTGGGCTGAGCATTCAGCCCCGGCCTGCATCATCAGCGCTGCCACACCCGCCGCGTGCGGCGCCGCAGCCGAGGTGCCGCAGAAACGCCACACGCCGGGTTCTTTCGTCGGCTGCGGTTCTTCGGAGAAGAAGGTCGTCCGACCACAGTCGGTGGCAGCCACGTCGGGCTTCGGGATCACGGCGACAGTGGCGAGCCTGGCGGCCGGAGCCGTGCCCTTGACCGGGCCGAAGTAGTGGGTCACCGGGCCGCGCGAGGAGTAGGGCTCGAGCGTTCCGCTCTTGTAGTTGACGGCGCCGAGCGCGATCGCCGCCGCCGCTCCGGCGTGGCCGTAGACCGCCGGCCCGACGATGTCGCCGCCGCTCGAGTGCGAGTACTCGATCTTGCTGACGCCGCGGCCGTTCTCGAGCAAGATGAACTTGACCGGCGGCGTGCCGCCGCTGACCCGGTTGATCACCAGCTGGACTTCGGCTTCGCTCGTGCTTTTGTTTTCCCACTGGAGGATCTCGACCGGGCGTTGCGTCGTCAGGTTGTCTTCGCGCGCGGAGGTCAGCAGTTTGCTTTCGTTCGCGTTCAGCAGATAGGCGTCGAGGTCGGTGCCGACGCCGTACCAGGGTTCCGCCCACTGCAGGTCGACGGTGAGCGTTCGTCCGGGTTCGACGGTGATCCCGAAGGTGGGGTCGACGGACGCCCCCGGATTGAAGTCGAGGCAGTGGTGGGCGTTCGGGTCTCCTTCCTGGCGGATCTTGATCGGGCATTCGCCAGAGTCGCGGAAGGCGTGCGTTTCCCAGGATGCGATCGAGTTGCCTTCGGCGTCGAAGAGGTTGTCGTTGCCGGCCGCGGTCAGGTACGTGACCCCGCCGGCGACCACCTTGTCGACGCTCGCCGCCACCGGCCCGTCCTGGAAGAACGGTTCCCCGAAGTAGCTGACGTCGTCGACGATCACGTCCGCTTCGGCCCCTTCGGGGGCCGGCGCCGCGAGCCGTTCGATCCCTTCGGCGAAGGCGAGTTCGCCGTTGAAGGCGCTGTTGAAGGCCAGCTTCGCCCGCGGCGCGACGTCGTGGACGATCTGCAGCATCGCCCGCCCCTCGTCGGTCGGCGGCTCGTTCGCCTGCACCGGCGAGTAGGGCCGGAGTTCCCGCACCGGGCTTTTCTCGCCGACGCAGCTGCTCGCTTCCCCCGGCAGCTCGTTGGCGGCGACGTCTTCGGGCAGCCGGGTCGCGATCGGGCGGCCGCCCCCGGCCGCTTCGAGCGCCTGGTCGAACGAGTCAGAGAGAACGCCGACGGTCTGGCCCGCGCCTTCGAACCCGAACGCTTCACGCGCCCCTTCGACGTTGAGCTGGGTCACTCCCTCGGAGATCACCGAGCCGCCCTGGCACGGTCCCGGCGAGCGCAGCACCGGCTCCCGCACCGGCGTCACCGCAGCCACGCCCGGCACTTCCGACAACTCTTCGAGGTCGCCGAACGGCACCCGCAGCGCCACCTGCTGGTAGCGCCGGCTGCTGGCGACGACCTCGGCGCCGACGTCGCGCAGTGCCGGCAGGCGGGCGATCGCGCCCGATTCGAACCGTGCTTCGACCAGGACCCGCCCTTCCTGGCGGATCAGCGAGCCCGGGCCGCTGGCGGCGACCCCCAGCCGCCGCGCCTGCGCCGCCGGCGGCAGCGCCCGCACGTTCGGCTTCGCCAGTTCCTGCAGCGAGGGCGCCAGCGGTTCGCCGCCGGCGGGATCGGCGGCCGCGGCGGTCGACGGCAGCAGGCAGAGAGCGCAGAGCAGCAACCCCAAGGCAGGCAGCTTCCGGCGGACTTCTCTCACCTCCTTCCTATCGGCAGCGGTGCTCAGACATAGGAGCTGCGTCGAAACCAGGCCAACAGAACCACGACCGAGAGGACGAGGCTACCGAGGCCCAGTACAAAGAAGTCCGCAGTGGAGCCGATGTTGCGGATCAGCCAGGCGAAGTTCTGGCCGAAGAAGCCGACGAGGAAGGAGAGCGGGAGGAAGATCGTCGCCACCACCGTCAGCTGGGTGGTGATCTGGTTGAGCCGGTTGGAGACCGTCGAGAGGTAGGCGTCGCGGCTGCCCGAGAGCAGGTCGCGGAAGGCGTCGATCTGCTCGGAGATGCGAATCGCGTGGTCGTAGAGGTCGCGGAAGTATTCGCGCGAGTCGGCCTCCAGGCCCGGGATTTCGAGGATTTCGTCGGTGCCGCGGGCGAGCAGGTCGCGCTGCGGCGTCGTCACCCGCCGCAGCTCGACCAGCTGCCGGCGCAGCTCGGTGATCCGCTCCAGGTGGGCCGGCGAGGGCTCGTCGAAGATCTGTTCGTCGAGGCCTTCGAGCTCGTCGTCGAGGCGTTCGAGGACCGGGAAGAAGCTGTCGGTGAGGGCGTCGAGGACGCGGTAGACGACGAACTGCTCCGAGCGCGGCGGCTGCGCTTCCAGCCGCCTGCGGACCGCGTCGAGGGCGGCGATCGAGCCTGCGTGCGAGGTGACGATGTAGCCGCCGCTGAGGAAGGCGTGGACCTCCTGCAGCTCGGCCTCGGCGTCGCCGGCGCCCCCGTCTCGGGCGCCGTAGTAGACGAGGAACATGTACTCCCCGTAGTCCTCCAGCTTCGGCCGCTGACCCCGGTTGCGCATGTCCTCGAGCGCCAGCGGGTGGAACCGGAAGGTGTCGGCGAGGAACCGTTCCTCCTCCTCCCCGGGCTGGTCGAGGTCGAGCCAGAAGTACTCGTCGCTCGCGAGCAGCTGCGGGATCGCCTCACGGTCGACATGGTCGAGGAAGCGCACGTGGCAAAGCTAGATCGGCCCGCGGACGGCGCCTGGACGGTACGGCGAATTCACACGCGGAGGCCGGCGATCCTGCTACGGTGCGCAGCGTTAAGGCCGGGGTAACCGGCGAAGTTTGTGTCTAGCGCTCGCAGTCGTTGCTTCCATGCATCCTCTGGGTTCGCAGCACACGAAGTGGAGGCAATGCATGCCGACCGGAACTGTCAAGTGGTTCAGCGACGATAAGGGCTACGGGTTCATTACGCCCGATGACGGCTCGAAGGACGTTTTCGTCCATCACAGCGCGATCCTGGGTGAGGGCTTCAAGAGCCTGACCGAGGGCGCGAAGGTGAGTTACGAGTCCGAAGAAGGCCCCAAGGGCCCGGCCGCCGCGAGCGTCCAGCAGACGAGCTAGCGCACCGCTCTTCAGATCTGTCGCGAAGCCCGCCAAGTTGGCGGGCTTCGTTTTGCTGGGGACCGTTGACCGCCCGGCAACCGGCCGAGCGCCACCACTCTCTACCCTCTCCAATTCGCATGACCCAGACCCGAGACGACCTCCGCAACATCGCGATCATCGC
>JAFDWC010000020.1 GCA_018268655.1 Actinomycetota bacterium | reverse complement strand
CCCGACTCAGAACCCCTGCAGCAGGGTGCCGGCGTTCGCAACGAGCCCGGCGGCGATCATCAGCAGCACCGAGGGCACCAGGACCAGGGCGACGACGAGCTGGATCTTCGGCGCCGCTCGGGCCGCACGCTCCTCGACCGCGCGGCGGCTGTCGCGGCGCAGCACGCTGGCCTGGCGCCGGAGCTGGTCGGCCAGCGGTGAGCCGAACCGCCGCGAGCGCTCGATCGAGGCGACCAGCGTCGCCACCTCGCTGCCGGGGACGCGGGCGCGTAGCGCCGCCAGCGCGGTTGAGAGCGGGGTTCCGCAGGAGACCTCGGCCAGGGTCAGCCGCAGCTCCTCGGCCAGCGGTCCATCGCTGCTGCGGGCGAGCTGCTCGAGCCCGGCGGCCGGGCCGCGGCCGGAGGCGGCGCTGATCGCAAGCAGGTCGAGGGCGTCGGGCAGCGCCGCGACGAGGCGGCGCTGACGGCGCCGGGCCGCGCGCTCGAGCAGCGCGTCGGGGAGGAAGCAGCCGGCGGCGGGTAGCAGGAGGGCAACCAGCAGCGCCGTCCGTCCCGGCGCGGCCGGGACGGCGCCGATCGCGACGATCCCGCCGGCGGCGGCACCGGCGAGTTTCGCCGCCATCACCGCCGGCAGCGGGTAGCGCGCCTCGAGCCCAGAGCGCCGCAACCGCTCCGGCAACCCCAGCCGCAGGGCAGCCCGTGCCGGGCGACCGCGCAGGCCAGCCGGCCGTCGCCGGCCGGCGACTCGCCCACGCCAGAGCTCGCGGCCCGCGGCGAGACCACAGACGGCCGCAACCGCGGCCAACAACCCGGCACCGCTCATCCGCCTGTTCCTTCCGCCCGTCTGACGGAGATGGGGAACGGCTCACTCACTCGACCACCCGCGAGAGTCGCTGGATCGCGAGAAAGCCGGCCAGCTGCAGCGCCGCGGCGACCGCGAGCATCGCCGCCGAGGCGGTCGAGCCGAGGAGCTTGCCGAGGAACCCCGGCTCGAGCAGCTCGGCGAAGAGGGCTCCCCCGGTCGGCATCGCGACGACGAGGAGACCGGTGAAGCGCGCCTGCGCGGTCGCCGAGCGGGCGTCTTCGGCGACCCGGTCGCGCTCCGCTGCGCCGCCGGCGAAGCGGCGCAGGAGACCGGCGAGGTCACCACCGGCAAGCCGCTGGCTGAGCAGCGCCGCGGCGAAGGCGTCGACCCGCTCCGAACGCATCCGCCGTCGCCAGGCGTCGATCGCCGCCGCGGTCGGAGCGCCGAGGTCGAGCTCGGCGCCGAGCCTCACCAGCTCCGCCGCCGGCGGGCCGTCGAGGTAGGCGGCGGCGGCCGGCAGCGAGGCGCGTAGCGAACGGCCGGCGCTGAGCGAGTCGGCGACCGCCGTCGCGACTTCGGGCAGCGAGCGCTCGACCGCACGGCGGTAGCGGCGGCGCCGGCTCGAGATCGCCCAGCCGGCCGCGGCCGGGGCAGCCACCGCCAGCGGCAGCGCCACCTTCGTCCCGGCGAGCAGCCAGCCGCCGGCCACCGCGACCGCCATCGCCAACGCCGCCAGCCGCCGCCGCTCGCGGGTCGACGGCGCGTAGCCCTCGCGGCCGGCCCGCAGCAGCGGCTCCACCGCCTCCCGCACCCAACTCACCGCGGCGGGACTGGCGAGCACCGCCTCCCGCGCGGCGAGAGCCAGCAGGCCGCCGGCGAGGGCGCCACCCAGGGTCGGCACCGCGCCTCCGATCACGACGCCGGCTCCCACCCGCTTGGCGCCGCGAGCGCCGCGACCTCCTCGACCGCGCTGACCACCCGGGCGCCGCCGGGGCGCCGTTCCATCTGCACCACCAGGTCGATCCCGCGCCGCACCTGAGCGGCGATCGCCGCGTGCGGGAGGCCGACGCCGGCCATCAGCGCAAGCGTCTCGATTCGCGCCAGCGCGTCGGCCGGCGAGTTGGCGTGGACGGTCGAGAGGGCGCCGTCGTGGCCGGTGTTGAGCGCGGTCAGCAGGTCGAGCGCCTCCGGGCCGCGGACCTCGCCGATCACGATCCGGTCCGGCCGCATCCGCAGCGCGTTTCGCAACAGGTCTCGAATCGTCACCTCACCGCGACCCTCGACCCCCGCCGGCCGGCTCTCCAGGCGGACCACGTGCGGCTGCTGCAGCCGCAGCTCGGCCGCGTCCTCGATCGTCACCACCCGCTCGCCCGCGGCGACGAAGCTCGAGAGCGCGTTCAGCAGCGTCGTCTTGCCGGAGCCGGTGCCGCCGCTGACGAGGACGCTGCGCCGCGCCGCGACCGCCGCCGCCAGCCGGTCGCGCTCGGCGGCGCTGAGGGTGCCGAGCTCGACCAGCTCGTCCGGCCCCGGCCGCCGCACTCCGAAGCGACGGATCGAGAGCGCCGGGCCGTCGATCGCCAGCGGTGGGATCACGACGTTGACCCGGGAGCCATCGGCGAGCCGGGCATCGACCATCGGGCTGAGCTCGTCGACCCGGCGCCCGAGTGGCGCCAGGATCCGCTCGATCGCGTTGCGCAGCTCCTCCTCGTCGCCGAACCGGACCGTGGTCGCTTCCACCACCCCGCCCCGCTCGACGTACACGCACTCGGCCCCGTTGACCATCACCTCCTCGACCTCGGGGTCGGCGAGCAGCTCCTCGAGCGGCCCCAGCCCGACGCTGTCGCGGACCACCCGCTCGACCAGCTCCGCCCGGTCCGCCTCACCCAGCACTCCGGCCTCCGCCGCCACCAGCTCCCCCACCGCCACCGAGAGCTCGGCGCCGCCACTCCCGGCGGCCGCCTCCTCGCGCCGGCGCTCGACCAGCCGCTGCCGCAGCGCCACCGCCAGCGCCGCGACGTTTCGCTCCCGCGCCGCGCTCTTTGCCGCCCCGCTCATCCGTGCAGGAGGATCGTCACCTGGCGGGCGAAGCTCTCCGCCTGAATCAGCTCGAGCGCCTGGCGCCGGGTGAGGCCGAGCGTCGCCTCCGCCTCGCCGGCGGCCTCGGCTTCGGCGCCAGCCGCGAGCGCCAGCAGCGGCACCCCCGGCGCCGCCACGTAGGTCCTCCCCGCGCCGGCGCCCTGCGGTTCGACCGTGACGACGACGTCGACCTTGGTCCCGCGCGGCGGCGGGCCGGCGGTGAGCAGAGCGCCGGCGCCGGAGACCGCGATCTGCACCGGGCGCCGCCCGCGACCGAGCATCAGCCCGGGCTTGGAGCCGGAGCCCGGCGGGCGCAGCGCCGAGGCGACCAGGTAGGAGCCGCTCGGCACCGGCGCCCGAGTCACCAGGCCGAGCGCCTGCGGCGGCGCCGAGAGTGCCCCCGGCGGCACGAACCGCGCCGGCACCCGGCGCACCTCCAGCTCGGCGGCCAGCTTCGGGTCGATCCGCTGTCCCACCGCCAGCGTGGTGCCGGCAACGACAACCGGCCGCAGCTCGCCGTAGCCGCTGGCGACCCGGTCGCCGTAGCCGTTCGCCAACGCCGCCGAGATCACCGCCGCGGCGACGGCCGCCAGCCCGAAGGCGAGCGCCCGACCCCGCCGGCTCACCGCCGCGCCCCGTCCGGCTCGAGCGGCAGCTCCAGAACCGCCTCGGTCGCCCCGGTCCCGACCCGCAGGGCGAAGCTGCCACCGTGCTCGGCGGCTATCCGACGCACGATCCGCAGGCCGTGGCCTCGGGGCTCCGCCCCGGCGATCCTCCGCGCCAGCCCAAGTCGCGCCCGCCGCCCGCCGGGCCGGTGCCCGCCCCTGCCGGAGTCGCTGACCAGGACCCGCAGGCTGCCGCGACGGGCGCTCGCCGTCACCGTGACCCGGCTGCCGCCGTGCTCGATCGCGTTGGCGAGAAGGTTGTCGAGGGCCCGCGCCAGCTCGGCCGAGCTGCCGATGACCGCCGCCGTCCCACAGCGGCAGCGCAGATCGAGACGGCAGTTTGCGAGCGCCGCCTGCGCCTGCCAGCGCCCCACCGCCGCCTCGACCAGGGGCCGCGCCTGCACCCTGACCCGGACCGAGGTCGCCGCCCCGCCACCGTTGATCTCGCATTCGAGCCGCGCCAGGGCGTCGGCCGCCATCCGCACCGGTCCATCGAGGTCGGCGCCGAGGCCGGCAGCGCCCGGCACCGTCAGCGCCAGCACCTGCAGCGGCCGCCGCACCTCGTGCACGGCCTCGTTCAGCGCCGCCCGGCGACGCGCACCGCGCACCCCTGCGACCCCGACCGCCGCCACCGCCAGCACCAGCGGCCAACCGCCGACCATCTGGTCGAAAGCGAGCACCAGGACTCAGTTCGCCTCGGTGGCGGCAACGGGCATGCGGCCCCAAGGCCGCCCGTCGCGTTCCCTCTCCCCCTGGCCCCAGACCGAGAAGCGCAAAATGCGCACCTGGTACCCCGATGCGGTCTCGGCCAGGCGCTACGGAGCACGCAGGTGCGCTCCGATAAGACCTCCGTTCCTTTGGTATCCGTTCCGTTCCCAAACCGCTAAATTTGGCTTTGCGCAGGGGAGCAGCGGAACGTTCTGAAATAACTTGACTGTCTGCCCGGCAAAACTCGGGCCGGCTTGGACACCGACCCCAAGAACATCGATCGGAGAAGCCCCCAAGTGCCCCAGACCCGGACCTCCCCCGAGGGAATCACCCAACAGCTCGCAAAGGCGCTCGCGCACCCGCTGCGGATGCGGATCCTGACCGCGCTACACGACGGCATCTCGAGCCCCAACCAGCTCTCCCAGCAGCTTGGCGAGCCGCTCGGCAACGTCAGCTACCACGTCAAAACGCTGCTCGAATTCGACTGCATCGAACTCGTCAAAACCGAGCCGCGCCGCGGCGCCGTCGAGCACTTCTACCGCGCCACCGAGCGTGCCTTCCTCAGCGACGAGGATTGGGCCAAGATCCCGGCCTCGGCCCGCAAGGGGATCACCGGGGTGATCGTCCAGACGATCGGCGAGGACATCAACCGCGCGATGCTCGAGGGGACGACCGAGAAGCACACCGACACCCACATCAGCCGCAGCCCCCTGGTCCTCGACGAACAGGGGTGGAAGGACCTGACCAAGGTCCTCGCCGACCTACTGGAGCGGGCCAACGAGATCCAGAGCGAATCCGCGGCCCGCCTCAACAAGAGCAAGGGCGACTCGATCAACACCAAGCTCGCCGTCCTCCACTTCGAGACGCCCAGCGAGTAGCCACGGCTTCGCGTCCGGGCCGGTGCGGCCAGCCAAGCACCGCGCCGGCCCGGCCGTCTACTTGATCGTGAAGCCGCCGTCGACCGGGAGCGCGACCCCGGTGACATAGCGGGCATCGTCGGAGGCCAGCCACATCACCGCCCGGGTGACATCACGCGGCTCCAGCGCCTCGACCCCGGGAAAGATCGTGAAGGCGCCGCTCAACCGCGCGATCTCCTCCAGGTAGGGCTCGGCCGCCTCGTGGCGGATGTGGTCGAGCATCGCGGTCTCGGTCACCGTCGGGCAGACTGCGTTGACGGTGATGCCGTAGGGCGAGAGCTCGAGGGCCAGCGTCCGCACCTGCCCGAGCAGCCCCGACTTCGAGGACTGGTAGCCGACCTGATACGGGATCCCGATCAGGGCAGAGGTCGAGGCGATGGTGACGATCCGGCCCGGTCGTGCCGTTTCGGTCATCGCCCTAGCGGCGTGCTTGGAGCAGAGGAACGGACCGCCGAGGTTGACGTCGACCACGACCTGCCACTGCTCCTTGCTCATGTCGACGACCTTCGTCGCGCCCAGGTACACGCCAGCGGCGTTGACGAGGATGTCGACCTTCTCGAACGCGAGCAGGGTCTCCCGGAACAGCTGCTCCACCTCGTCCTCGTCGCGGACGTCGGCGGGAACGGCGGTGATCGTCCCCTCGAGATCGCGGGCGAGCCCGGCGGTCGCCGCCAGCTCCTCAGCCGAGCCGACCTCGTAGTCGAGGCCCTCGATCGGGGTCGCGAGGTCGCTGGCGACGACGTCCGCCCCGGCCGCGGCGAAGCCGAGCGCGATGTCGCGACCGATCCCGCGCGCCGCCCCGGTGACGACGACGACGTCGCCGCTCAGGTCATAGCTGACGCGCGCCATCGTCCCGCGACGTGGCCGCCGCCACTCCCCGGGCCAGCCGCAGCACCGCTTGCTGCGCCCGGCGCCGATCGTCAGAGTCGAGATCGAAGAACAGGTCATCCTCGAGCTCTTCGATCCGGGCGCGGGCGCGGCGCAGAGTACGGCGCCCGGCAGGGGTTACCTTGATCCAGTAGCTGCGCCGATCGTGCGGAACCGGCTCGCGGCGGACCAACCCCAGCGCGTGGAGGTCGTCGACCACGCGCACCATCGCGCTCTTGTCGACCCCAGCCCGCTCGGCGAGCTGATTCTGGGCGATCGGCGCCTCCTCGGCGGCGATCAGCAGCGGACCCAGATGCCGGGCGCGCAGTCGCAGCGGCTGCAGTGCATCGTCGAGCGCCTGCCGCGCGCGGTCGCCGCTGACCGCAAGCGCCAGCAGCGGAACCTCGAGGATCGCCGGCGGGTCGGTATCGGTGTCGGAGGTGAGTGCCACGGGTGGATCATACGAGCCGAGTTGCGTAACGGATGAGATTGTTGTAGACATCAACAATCGACCGCTCGAGCCCGGACTTCGATTGGCGCCGCTTCCGGCGCGATGGCGCCCTCGCCGACCTAGGCGAGGTAACGCTCTGGTATGACGAGGAGGGCCGCGGCGCCGAGCCACTCGTCCTGCTTGGCGGCTTCGGCGCCGGCCACCACATCTGGGACTTCGTCTGGCCTCTGCTCGGCGACTTCCACCGGATCACGCTCGAGCCGCGCGGCATCGGCCGCTCGGATCGACCGCCGACGCCGTACGGCGTCGACCGCTGGGCGGACGACCTGCGGCTGTTGCTCGACCACCTCGAGATCGAGCGCCCGCACATCTGGGCCACCGGCTTCGGCAACTACTACGCCGTCCGCTTTATCGCGCGCAACCCCGACCGGGTGAACCGCTTCGTCGGCTACACCGACATCTGGGCCGGCGACCCGAGCAAGGGCTATCCGAAGATCTGGCGGGTCTACGGAACCGCAATCGAGGAGTTCGGGACCACCGGCTTCGGCGCGCGCATGCTGACCGCGATGTTCTCAGTTCCGTGGCTCCCCTGGTTCCCGGACTGGGAGGCGGAGAACCTCTCGGTGACCATGCACCAGGACACTGCGGCGGCGACGGCCGGCTACTGCCTGACCGAAGCCGACGTCCGTGACGACCTCGCCGCGATCCACGCTCCGACGTTGGTGCTGCAGGGCGACCACGGCTGGGACGCGAAGCCGCTGCCGCCCGGTGAGGACCACTCGCTGCGGCTGATGGAAGAGCGGATCCTCGGTCTGCGCACTGTCGTCATCCCCGAATCGCATCCCGCTTACGTAATCCCCCACAAACCCGAGGAGTGCGCACGAATCGTGCGCGACTTCCTCCTCTCGAAGGAGACCTGACACCACCATGGCCAGCGTGACCTACGACTTCACCGGCTCGACCATCGCCATCACGGGCGCCGCCCGCGGGCTCGGTGCCCACATGGCACGCGAGTTCGCCCGGGCGGGCGCCGACCTCGCTCTCTGCGACCTCGAGAAGACGCCGGCCGGCCTCGACTACGACACCTCGACCCCCGGCGAGCTGGCCGCGATCGAGGAGGAGGTCCGCGAACTCGGCGCCCAGACCGTCTCGATGGCAGTCGACGTCCGTGACGAGGGACAGATCCAGGAGTTCTTCGCCGCTGCGGCCAGCAAGCTCGGAGACCTCGACGTCTTCGTCAACAATGCCGGCGTCTTCGTCGGCAACATGCCGGTCACGGAGACCTCCGAGGAGCAGTGGGACCTGGCGATCGACGTCAACCTCAAGGGCCCGTTCCTCTGTACCAAGCACGCTGTGCAGAGCATGGTCGACGGCGGCCGGGTGATCATCATCGGCTCGACCTCATCGCTGATCGGGATCCCCTACCAGGTGCCCTACCAGGCGTCCAAGCACGGGGTGATCGGCGCCGTCCGCACGCTCGCGCTCGAGCTCGCCCCACGCGGGATCACGGTCAACGCGCTCTGTCCGACTGTCGCCCACACGCCGATGCTCGAGTACCTGGCCCGGGAGGAGGCGTCCTACTATCTCGACGAGGTCGCCCGCCTCGCCGGCGCCTTCACGATCTTCCCCGGCGTCGAGGCGATCGAGCCGGAGGACGTCTCCGGCGCGACCATGTGGCTCGCTTCGCCCGCTGCGCGCTACGTCACCGGCGCCGCCTTCGCGCTCGACGCCGGCTACACGATCAAGTAGCGCGAGGAAGAGGCGGCCCCGATGCTCGCGCTGCGCACCGCGCTGACCGATCTCGTCGGCTGCCGGCGCCCGATCCAGCAGGCCGCGATGGGCTCGACCGCGAACGACCTGGTCGTCGCGGTCTGCCGGGCCGGCGGGATCGGGACGGTCGGCGCGCCCCTGCTCGCTCCTGGCAGGCTCGACGAGGCGCTCGACGACGTCCTCGCGCGCACCGACGGCGCCGCCGGCGTCGTCGCCGTCAACTTCATCATCCCGTTCCTCGACCTCGAGGCGCACGGCCCGGCCCTCGACATCGCCGCCCGGCGGGCGCGGATCGTCGAGTTCTTCTGGGGCCAGCCAGACCCGGCCCTGGTGGAGCGGGTCCACGCCGGCGGAGCGTTGGCGATCTGGCAGACGGGCTCGGCGACAGAAGCCGAGCAGGCAGCCGAGGCCGGATGCGATGCGGTGATCGCCCAAGCGGTCGAGGCCGGCGGCCACGTGCGGGGAACCGTGGCGCTGCTGCCGCTGCTGGCCGAGGTGGTCGAGCGGGTCGCGATCCCGGTGCTGGCGGCCGGCGGGATCTCGACCCCGCGGGCGCTGGCCGGCGCCCTCGCCGCGGGCGCCTCCGGGGCCCGCCTCGGCACCCGCTTCGCCGCCACCCGTGAGGCGCCTTTCCACCCTCGCTATCAGGCGGCGCTGGTCGAAGCCGAGGCCGAGGAGGCGGTGCACAGCGAGGCGTTCTCGGTCTTCTGGGACGCCGCGCACCGCGTCCTGCAACGCTCGATCGACCGCGCCAGCGCCGGGTCCGACCCATTCGTGGGGCGGACAACGCTGGCCGGGGAAGAGATCGACGTCCAGCGCTGGACCGGGCTGGTGCCGACGGCTGACTCGACCGGAGACATCGAAGCGATGCCGATGTTCGCCGGACAGGGCGTCGGCGCAGTGCGGGCGGTTGAGCCCGCGGGCGAGATCGTCGAGCGCCTCGCGGGCGGTGCCGCCACCGTCCTCGCCAAGATCCGCCACCGCGACGAAGCGGTCGAGTTGCCCGCTCCGGACCCCGCACCTGCATCCGTCAACCCAGGAGGAACGCCATGAACACCGTCTCACCGCTGAAGACCCGCTTCACCTCGCTGATCGGAGTCGAGCTGCCGTTCGCGAACGCCGGGATGGGTCCGTTCGCGCGGGCGCCGCTGGCCGCCGCCGTCTCCAACGCGGGCGGTCTCGGGACGCTTGGCGCCCCGCAGTGGCCGATCGAGGAGCTCGTCGGGCTGATCGACGAGACGCGGTCGCTGACCGACCGGCCGATCGCGATGAACATCATCTGCGAGTTCCATGGACCTGACGTGATCGAGGCCGTGATCGCGACCGGGATCGCCGCGATCGCCACCGGCTGGGGCGACCCGGCACCGATCGTCGAAGCCGCGCACGGCGGCGGCGTCAAGGTCATGCATCGCTGCGTCTCCGCCGACGAGGCCGCGGACGCCGCCGCCGCGGGAGTCGACCTGATCATCGCCCAGGGCCGCGATGCGGGCGGGCACACCGGAGAGCTCCCGGGGATGGGCCTGCTGCCAGCGGTGGTCGACGCCGCCGCCGGGGTACCGGTGCTCTACGCGGGCGGCGTCGGCGACGGCCGGGGCCTCCTCGCCGCGCTCGCGCTCGGGGCCGAGGGCGCGATCCTCGGGACCCGCTTCGTCGCCTCCGAGGAGGCCTACGCGAACGACGCCTACAAGACGGGGCTGGTGAAGGCGACCGAGACAGACTCGGTCGACACCTACCTCTACGGGCAGCGCGAGTGGCCGGGCGCGCCGACCCGCGCCCTGCGCAACTCGACGCTTCGAGCCTACGAAGCGGAGGCCGAGCCGCGCACTCCCGTCCTCGACCGCCCGCTCGAGGTGGTCGCCACGCGCCACCTGCCGGGGGGCGACGTCGAGATCCCGCGCTACTACCTCGACGCTCCCCTGCCCGAGGACGAGGGCGACCTCGAGGGCATGGCGATGTACGCCGGGACCTCTGTCGGAACCGTCAAAGACATTGCGCCGGTCGCGGTGATCGTCGAGCGCCTGATGCGCGAGGCCGACGATGCCTGGCTGCGGCTGGCGGGGCTGCGTGGCTGACAGCGCCCGTCACCTCGACGGTCGACGACGGCGAGCGAGCAGGCCGCCCAGGCGATCGGCCAGGCCCGGCGATTCCCCCCTCGATGTCACGGCCATGCGCCGAGACCGTGACCGACCTCAGGACCGATCACCCGTCCACCAGGCGATAACCCACTCCCCAGACGTTCTGAACGAAGCGACCGTGCTCAGGGTCGAGTTTCCGCCGCAGCCGGCTGGCGTGTGAATCGAGGGTCCTGGTCTGGTTCGGGCTGCGAAACCCCCAGGCCGCCTGCAGCAGCTCCTGCTTCGAGAAGACCCTGGTGGGGTCGCCGGCCAGCACCAGCAGCAGGGTGAACTCCTTCTTCGCCAGCCGCACCTCGCGCCCGCCGACGTTGACGCGGCGGCGAGCCGGATCGACGACCAGCTCGCCGATCCGGCTCGGGCCCTCACGGCGCGGCTCGCGCCGGCGCAGCACGGCGGCGATCCGAGCCCGCAGCTCGCCGTGGACGAAGGGCTTGACGAGATAGTCGTCGGCGCCGGCCTCGAGACCGCGGATGCGGTCGGTGTGATCGCCGCGGCCACTGAGGACGATCACCGGTAGCCCCGGGTCGAAGCGCTTCTCAATGCCGTCGGCTTCGCGGATCTCGCGGAGGACGTCGAGGCCGAAGGCATCTGGCAGGCTGAGATCGAGCAGCATCAGGTCCGGCTGGTTGAAGCGGCAGTGGCGCAGCGCGTCTGAAGCCGTCGGGGCGGGAAGGACGCCGTAGCGGTCGGCGAGCAGGTGGTCGCAGAGCAGCTCCAGGGTCAGCGGGTCGTCCTCGCAGATGACCAGCCGGGCGATCTCCTGTCGGGCCGGCAGCATCAGGCTCCCCAGGCAAGGACGGGCGCCGATTCCCCGGACTGGGCGGCCGGGCGCTCGAGCACCATCGCCGCACCCCGCAGATGGACGAGTCGCCGCGGTGGCACCGCCAGACGGGCTCCGAGAAGGCCGCCACGATGGTCGAGGAAGTAGAGGTCGAGGGCGAAGCGCATCCAGAAGGTGTGAACGCAGGCGCAGCCGGGGAGCAGCAGCCCCGACCGCGCCCGCTCGCGGCTCAAGCCGGCGAGGCCGAGCAGCTGCGCCCGCCGATCGATGGCGACCGGGAAGCAAACGCCACCGACTTCGGCGCGTGGCAGGCGGCTCAGTCTTTTCGCGTCCACCCCGCCCCAAGTTGCCGGCGGCGGCGATCTCTCCCCCCGTCTCGGCCCGAAAATCCGCGGAGGTCGCCGGCAAGTGCAACCGGGCGTTCAGCGACCCCCCTGAGCAGGCACGCGATTACGATGCTTGGCAGGATCATGCACCTGCTCGCGCCGGGCTTGCGCGGGTGGGATGGGCTTCAACTCAAATGGATAAGAAAACGACCCGCAGAGGGAACTACGAGTCTGGCTCGGACTACGTCCTCGAGTACGGCGAGCTCCGCTTCGCCTTCAACGAGGAGGACTTCGCGCAGCGGGTCGAGCAGGCGGCGGTGAAGCTCGCCTTCGTCGACCAGGGGCTCAGCCGGGCGGAGATCGACGACCTCCTCGACCTCGCCGTCAGCGGCGAGATCGCCGAGCCCAGCAGCCGCCTCGGCGAGCACATCAATGAGAACTGGGAGGACCTGGTCGGCCCCGCCAACCGCAGCCTCGTCCACTGGATCCGCCGCCTCGTCTTCCGCGGCGCCTGGCTCGACCAGCGGGTCAAGGAGGGCGAGCTCGACGTCGTCTTCGACGAGCGCACCCAGACCTTCGGCTACGTCCAGCCGGATCGCAGCGACGAGCTGATCGAGCTCTCCAAAGAGCCGAGCTGGCGCCGCATCGCCTATCGGCGCTGAGGCGCTCCGGCCGGCGCCTTTCGGCGTCCTCGGTCGCTCACGTGCAGAGCACGCTTCGCTCTCTGCGTCCTTGAGCTGCTTGGCCGGAGGCGCTCAGGCCTAGCCGGCAGGACGCTCGAGAGCAGCCACGACGGTGAGGGAGCCGCCGCCGGCGCCGCCCTGTGCGCGGCCGGCGTCGAAGAAGTCCTTGGCGGCGTCGGCATCGCCGTAGGCCTCCGCGAGGCGGGTCAGCGAGTCGACCAGGAGGAAGACGTCCTCGCCGTTGCCGGCGCGGGCGGCGGCCTGGGCGAGGGCGTCGTCTGCGTGGCGTGGCTGGCCGGCGGCGACGATCTCCGCCTGCGGCGCCTCGCGGCGCCAGTCGGCGAGCTCCTCGGGGCTGGGGTCGATCAGCAGAGCGACCGGGTCCGGGCCCTTCGAGTCGGCGGCGATGTCGGCGGCGACGGCGCGGAGGAGGGCGGTGCAGCCGGCCCGCGTCTCGGCGTAGAGGACCGCCTGGCGGCCAGCCTCGGCGGGAAGCAGCAGGCCCTGCAGGGTGACCTCCTGCTTGCCGCGGCGCCCGAAGCGGCGGCGCCGGCGGCGGCGCGGCCGCGGCGTCTCCTCGGCGGCAGCCGACGAAGTGGAGGCGCTGGTCGGCTCCGGCTCGCGCTCGGGCTCCGGCTCGCGCTCGCGGCTGGGGCGCTCGCGGCGCCCGCGGGACGTCTCGCCTTCGGCTTCGCGCTCGCCCGCGTCCTCGTCAGCCCCGCCGTCACCGCGCGGGCGCCGGCGCCGCCGGCGACGGGCGGGCTGCTCCTCGCGCTCACCCTCCTCGTCGCGCGACACGTCAGCCGCGGTCCCCCCGCTCCCGTTCGTCCCGCCGTCGGCGAGGCGGTCGATCAGCTCGGCTCGCGTCAGCATCCGGAACCGCTCGATCCCGGCGTCTGCCGCGAGCAGGTGGAGGTCGGACAGGTGCTTGGATTCCAGCTCGGCTTTGGTCATCGACCGCAGGTTATTTCAAGCGGTGATCCGGGGGCTCGGCCGGGGCCTTCAGACCGCCGGAGCGGCGCCGGCGGGGTCGATTCCCTCGGCCGCCGCGGCCTCCGGCCAGGCCGCCGCGGCGGCCTCGACCGCCGCCGCCGACCAGCCGAGCTCGGTCCCGAGCACGGTCGCGACGGCCCTGACCGAGGCGGCGTCCCGCAGCTGCGGCGCCGCGAGCAGGCCGAGCCGGGTGCGGCGCAGCAGCACGTCGGCGACGCTCCGCGCCTGCTCGTGGCGGGCCGCGATCGCGACCTCGGCGAGCAGGTCGGGGCGGCCGGGGACGATCGGCTCGGCCAGCTCCGGCCGCTCGGCGGCGAGCGCCAGCACTTTGCGGGCGGCGTGGCCGTAGCGGAAGGCGAGCTGGGAGAGCGACTCCTCCCCCACCGCCGCCGGCCCCTCGAGGTCGGCCGGCCGCGCCTCCATCCCGAGCGGGATCTCGGCGGTGTGGCAGGGCGCGTCGCGGCCGTCGCGCTCGACCATCCGGTCGAGCGTCTGCTTCGCCATCCGCCGCCAGGTGGTCAGCTTGCCGCCGGTGATCGTCAGCATCCCCGAGCTGGTCTCGTAGAGCTCAGCCTTGCGCGAGATGTCGACCGACTTGCGCGGATCGCCGCTGGAGATCAGCGGCCGCACCCCGGCGTAGGCGCCGACCAAATCGGACTCGCCGAGCGCGGTGCCGAAGTAGGAGTTGACCGCGTCGAGCAGGTACTCGACGTCGGCTTCGGCCGGGCGCGGCGCGGCGATGTCGCCGTCGAAGTCGTTGTCGGTGGTGCCGACCAGGGTGCGGCCGTACCACGGCAGCGAAAAGATCATCCGCCCCTCGGCCGCCGGCACGATGCAGGCGGCGCGGCCCATCGGCAGGTCGGCGGCGTCGAGCAGGATGTGGGTGCCCCGGCTCGGCGCGATCCGTGGCACGTCCTCCTCCTCGACCACCTCGGGCCGAATCTGGTCGGCCCAGACACCGGTGGCGTTGACGACGTTGTCCGCGCCGACCTCGAGCCGCTCGCCGGAGGCGGCCTCGACGAAGGCCACCCCGGCGGCGCGGCCGTTCTCCATCAGCACCTCGGTCACATCGGCCCCGTTGAGGCTGACGGCGCCGAAGCGCTCGGCCTCGCCGAGCACGGTGAGGACGAGGCGGACGTCGTCGGTCTGGCAGTCGTAGAAGAGGTAGGCGTCGTTGGGGTCGCGGCCGGCGAGCGCCGGGACCATCTCCAGCACCTCCTCGCGGTCGATCGTCCGGTGGCGGTCCGGGGCCCAGTAGAAGTCCTCCTCGACGGCATGGGAGGAGCGCATCTCGCGGCGACCGCGGCCAACCCGGGTCGTGGCCATCACGTCGTACATGTTGAGCCCGAGCCCGACTTTGCGGTCGCGGCGCTCCTCGCCGAAGCTGGCGACCAGGAACGGGGTCGGGTAGACGAGGTGCGGCGCGAGCTGGACCATCAGCTGGCGCTCGAGGAGCGCCTCGCGGACGAGGCCGAGGTCGAAGTTCTGCAGGTAGCGGAGGCCGCCGTGGACCATCTTCGAGGAGCGGCTCGAGGTCCCCGAGGCGTAGTCGCCGCGCTCCAGCAGGGCCACCGAGTAGCCGCGCGAGGCGGCGTCGAGGGCGACCCCGGCGCCGGTGATACCGCCGCCGATCACGACCACCTCGAAGCGCTGGCCGGCGATCTCCTCGAGCGCCCGGACGCGGCTCAGCATCGGCTCGCTCCGGGCGCCGGCTGCTGGGCCCCCGGCATCAGTCGAGGAAGGTGACGGTGGCGGCGGCGGGCCGCTCCGGGACCGGGCGCTGCTGGCGCGGGTGGCCGAGGTGGAGGAGCCCGACCGAGCGCTCCTCCGACGGCAGCCCGAGCGCGGCGCGGCCGACATCGGCGCGCAGCAGGCCGGGAGTGCGCCAGTAGCCGGCGAGGCCGCGGGCGTGGGCGGCGAGGAGGACGATGTAGGCGGCGACGGCGGTCGCGTGGAGGTCCTCCTCGTCCTGGACGGGGTCGCCGCCGAGGACGGAGGAGACGGCGACCAGGGTCGGGCAGCGGTCGAGCTTGGCGGCTCCCTCGGGGCCGGCGGCATCCTTCAGCCGCTCGAGCGCGGCTGGGCCGAGGACGCGGAAGCGCCAGGGGACGGTGAGGTTGTGGTTGGGCGCCCAGTCCGCGAGCTCAAGCAGCTGCTCGAGCTCGGAGCGGCTCAGCGGCTCCCCGGTGAAGGCCTTGTGGGTGCGGCGCGTGCGGATCGCGGTCTCGACGTCCATGCACGACACAGTGTCGCGGTTCCCGCCCGTCGGGTCGCCGTCACCGTGCCCGCAACCCCGGAGTGTGGTTGTCCTTTGTCAACCTTGGGACCCGTGGTTGTCTTTAGTCAACCTATGGTTGACAAAGGACAACCACACTCGGCGCGGTGTGGCGGAAGGCGGGTGGATACGCACTAAAGGATCTGCGCTATATGCCGTAGCGCCAGCGGTTCCAGCCACGGCGGGCGGCCCAGCCGAGGCCGAAGAGGGCGCAGCCGGCGAGCAATCCGGAGACGATCGCCACGGCGGCGCCGCCGGAGCCGCCGCTGTCGGAAGGTTCGGATTCGCTCGTGGCCGGCTGTTCGCCGCCCGACGTCGCGCTGTTGCCGGCTGGGGACGCGCCGGGCCCGCCCGGTGGCTCGGACTTGGAGCCGGGTTCGGCGCCACCGCCTGCCGGGACCGCCTGGCTCGGGGCGACCCCGGTGTCGGCGCCGGCCTTGTGGTTGGCCCCGCTCGATGATCGCGGCGCGGTCCCTTCCGAGGCCGGACTCGGCGCCGCGGTCCCCGGCGTCATGCCGCCGACGTTGCCCGCGTTGGGAGGAGGTGCTGGCGCGGCCGGCGGAGCCTGCGTCGGCGCCGGCTTCGGCTTCTTTTCGCGGGCGACGGCGGCGATCGGGAAGGCCGTTCCGGTGGCGGCGGCGAGAGCCTGGGCGGTGGTCCAGACCGGCGACTGGTTGGCGACCAGGGCCGAGGTGCCGCCGCCGGGGGTCGCGTAGCGGTAGTGGCCGTCCGGCTCCTGGTTGGCGGCGAGGTAGTCGAGCGGCGTCTTGCCGGCGGGCTTGAACGAGGCCGGGTGGCCGCCGGTGGCGATGATCCCCTGCACCGCCCAGGCGGTCGACTGGGTGTTGACCGCGAAGCCGGCGCCGAGCGGGAAGCCGCCGTTGGCGCGCTGGCCGACCCGCAGGTAGCTGAGCCCGCGCTGGGCCGCCTTCGAGCCGGCGAGCGCCATCATCGCGGCGCCGGTGCCATCGCTGGTGCTGGGCGAGCCAGGGGTATCGCCCCAGCCGCCGTCGTCGTTCTGGACCTTGCGCAGCCAGGCCGCCGCCGGTTCCGCCGCCCCCGGCGCGCCGGCGCCGCGGAGCGCGATGATCGCGAACGCGGTCGAGCCGGGCCAGCCTTCGAAGGAGCCGTTCTTGCGCCGCTTCGCGCTCAGCTCAGCGACCAGGTTGTGGCCGGCGAAGTGGCGAGGATCGACGCCGGCGCCGCCGAGAGCGAGGATCGTGCGGGCGAGCGCGCCGGGGCTCTTCAGGCTGCCTACCTGGGCGCGGAGGTAGTCGACGGGCGACTTGCCCGACCTGGCGACGTCCAGCGGGTTGCGGCCGGCGGCCTCGAGCCCGAGCATCGTCCAGTCGGTGGTCGCCGTGCCGGAGCTGTCGCCGGGGCTGGCGCCCCAACCGCCGTCGGGGTTCTGGACGCCTTCGAGCCAGCTGACGGCGGCGCTCGGCGCCGCGCGAGCCGGCGCCGGCACCAGGGCCGCGAGCGCAAGCAGCGCCACCGCGGCCGCGGCCGCGCCGCCGCGCATCCCAGGGGCGAGCCGGGCGCCGCTTGGGCCCGGGCCCGTGGCGGATCCACCTGCACCGTCTGTGAGCGCAGCCCTCGCCCCACCTCCGCGCGACCATTCGAAGCGTTCGCGGAAGCGAACCAGCATCCGCAGCATCGCCGGCCCGGCGACGAGGGCGAGGACGACGTTGGCGCCGACGTGGGCGATTTCGAACGGGATCGCCCGGGCCTCGAGCAGCCCGAAGCGGGCCAGCGAGAGTTCGCCGCCGTAGGTCGCCATCAACGAGAAGTTGAGGATGGCGCCGTAGCCGGCGCCGGCGAGGCCGCAAACGGCGGCGAGCAGGAAGCGGCTGGGGTTGCGTCCGGCCAGCGCCAGAGCGGCGCCGAGGATGCCGCAGAGCCCCCAGGCAGCCATCTGCCACGGGGTCCACGGCCCCTGCCCGAACCAGAAGTTGGAGACGAGGGCGGCGAGGGCGCCGACCGTGAAGCCGGGGGCGCCGCCGAGGGCGAAGCCGGCGAAGATGACGATGTCGGTGGTCGGCTTGACGTTGGGGAAGGCGGCGAAGGCGATCCGGCCGGCGATCGCGAGGGCGGCGAGAGCGGCGACCAGGGCGACGACCTGCGAGGGCGGGCGCGAGCGCTCGTACCAGGCGAAGCCGGCGACGATCACCGCGGCGACGATTAGGAAGCTGGCCAGCTCCCAGCTCACCGGCCTGCCTCCCCACGCGTGGTCGTCCTTTCCTCCGTATGCGGTGGGAAAGGACGACCGCGGTCGAGCAGGGCCGCGGCGCCCTGCTCGGGGGTGACGACACCCGGTAGGTCGAGGACGCGGGCGACCTCGGTGGCGAAGTACCAGCCGCCGGAGAGGACCTCGGCGGCGGGGCCGTCGGCGATCACGACGCCGTCGCCGAGGAGGACGACGCGGCTGGCGAAGGCGGCGGCGAACTCGACGTCGTGGGTGGCGACGAGGACCCCGGCACCGCCGCCGACGAGGCGACAGATCAACCCGACCAGGTCGTCCTTGCGGCCGCGGTCCATGCCGCGGGTCGGCTCGTCGAGGGCGACGAGGCCGGGTAGACGCTCGCCGTCGAAGCGGCCGGCGAGCGCGATCGCCAGGGCGAGGCGCTGGCGCTCGCCGCCGGAGAGGTCGCGGGGGTCGGCGTCGGCGGCATGCTCGAGTCCGACCGCGGCGAGGGCGGCCGCGCCGGTCGGGCCCGGGAGCTCGTCGGCCACCCGCTCGCGGACCAGGTAGTCACCCGGGCTCTGGGTGAGCAGGGCGATGCCGGCGGCGGTCTCGACCTTGCCCGCGGCCGGGTCGAGGAGGCCGGCGGCGGCGCGGAGCAAGGTGCTCTTGCCGGCGCCGTTGCGGCCCATCAGCGCGACCCGCTCGCCGCGGGCGACGGCGAGGTCGATCCCGCGGAGGACGTCGACCATCTCCTCGTCGCGTTCGAGCTCGACCCAGAGCCCACGCGCCGAGAAGATGTTCTCGGCGGGGGGGTGAATTTCGGCCGCCGCCGCCTTCCCCGGGTGGGGGACAGGGGTGATCGGGACGGCGCCGCCGACATCCTCCACCCCGCTCGCTGCGCCGAGCCCCGCCGCGTCGAGCGCGCGCCGCGCCGCCCGCACGCCCACCGGGAGCGGCTCCAGCCCGGCGAGCGAGAAGAGACGGGCGGCGGGGGTCTCCAGGGCCGGGTCGGCGGCCTGCGCCCAGCCCAGGAACTCGGCCGGAGAGCCGTCGAAGCCGATCCTCCCTGCGGCCATCGCGACCACCCGGTCGGCGGCGGCGAGGCAGCGCTCGAGCCGGTGCTCGGCCAGCAGCACCGCCACCCCCCACTCCTCGTTCAGCCGCCGCAGCAGCCAGATCAGCTCGTCGCCGGCGACCGGGTCGAGCTGGGAGGTCGGCTCGTCGAGCAGTACCAGCCGCGGCCGCGTCACCAGCGCCGCCGCCAGGGCCACCCGCTGCAGCTCGCCCCCGGAGAGGGTGTCGACTGCGCGTCCGAGCAGGTGCGGGATCGCCAGCGCCAGCGCGACCTCCTCGACCGCGCGGGCGCGGTCGGCGGGGCCGTCGCCGCGCAGCTCCAACGGCAGCTCGAGCTCGGCCGCGACCGTGGTCGAGACGACCTGCGTCTCCGGATCCTGGGCGACGTAGCCGACCGCCGCCGCCAGCTCGCCGGGCCCGACGAGGAGGGCGGCGAGGCCGGCAACCGCCACCGCCCCCTCGACCTCGCCGCCGTGGAAGTGCGGGACGAGGCCGCAGGCGGCTTTCAGCAGGGTCGACTTGCCCGAGGCCGAGCGGCCGGCGAGCAGGGCGAACTCCCCCGGCGCGAGCGTCAGCGAGACATCGTTCAGCGCCGGCACCGCCGCCTGCGGATAGCCGTAGGTCAGCCGCTCGACCGCCAGCGCGGGCGCGGCACCGCGGCGGATCGCCAGCTCAGACACCGCCCGCCTCCAGCGCCGGCGCCCGCCGCTGCCCCGACCGCTTCGCGGCCGGCCGGGCGCGGTGGCGGGACCTTCGCCGCAGCGGCGCCAGCCCGCTCGCCGCGACCAGCGCCGCCACCGCCAGGGTCGGCGCCGCCAGCCCGACCTCGATCGTCGGGTAGCTCTGGAACTCGTCGGCGCCGGCGACCTTGCCGACGATCGCGGCGAGGAGCACCGCCGCACCGACCAGGTAGAAGCGGCGGTCGTAGCGCGAGCGCCGGCGCTGCTGCCGCGCCCGCGGCGCCTCGAGGCTGTAGCCGCGCAGCTCCAGCGTCGCGGCGACGTCGACCGAGCGGTCGAGCGAGCCGGCGAGCAGCCGCCGCGCCAGAGCCGCCTTCCCCACCGCCGCCGCGCCCGGTCCCCGCAGCGCCGCCGCGTCGTGCAGCCGCGCCGCGTCGGCTGCCGCCACCGGGACCAGCCGCGAGACCAGGGTCGCGGTCAGGGCCGAGCGCCCGGCCAGCGGCCGCAGCGCCCGCAGCACCCGGTCCGGGTCGACGCAGGCCGAGTAGACGGCGAAGGCGACCAGGGCGACCAGCGCCCGCAGCCCGATCACGGCCCCGGCCACCACCGACTCCAGGGTGACGTCGACCTGGCCCAGGAGGGGCCATTCCCCGAGCCGCGCCAGCACGGTCTCGCCGCGATTGACGACGAGGGCGTTGACGACGACGATCAGCAGCGCCAGCCCGAGCCCCATCCGCAGCGAGACCCGCACCGCCCGCCGCGCCCCCGCGAGCAGCCCGGCGAGAACCGCGGCGACGCCGGCGGCGAGCAGGACCAGCGGGCTGGAGTAGAGGAAGACGACGACCAGCAGCGCCCCCAGGTAGGCGACCGCAGCGCCGGGCGAGGCCGCCTGCAGCGGCCGGTTCCTCGGTGTGTAGGCGAATGGGGATCTCATCGGACCGGCAGCGGCACCACCGTGCCGCCTTCGCTCGCCACCGCGTAATGGTCGCGCAGATCTTCGCCGTCGAGCATGCCCGCCGCCGCCTGCACTCCGGCCGCCGTGGTCCCGGTCACGACCCAGACCGGCGGCCCTTCCAGCTTCCTGGTCGCGGCGAGGAGGCCGGCATCGGGGCCGAACCGCTTGGCCGCGGCGCCGTCGGGATCGAGCCCGACCAGCGCGTAGCCGCCGCCCCGCGCTTCGAGCTTCGCGTAGACGCCGGAGGTCGCCGGCCCGGCTTCGAGCTGGGCCGCGGCGGGGTCGCTCCGCAGCGCCGCCCAGGGCCCGACCAGGACCCGGATCGCCGCCGGCGTCGCGCGCCTGGCCAGCTTCACGCCTTCGCCTTCGAGCGCCGCTTCGACCTCTTCGCAGGCGCTCGTCACGCCGCCGCCCTCGCATTCGACGGCGACCGGGTGCGGTTCGCCTTCATAGCCGCTGGTGAAGGGCGCCGGCCACGAACCCACGACCGCGGACACGTGGTTCGTCTCCTTCCAGTCACGAAAGTCCCACCAGATCCGCTCGCCGCCCTTGAGTGGGTACTCGGCGGCGCCGACCGGCGACTCGACCCCGTCGACGAAGAAGAACCAGTCGTAGGGGTCACCGCCACGCGAGGTTTCGCTCACCCCTTCGATCGACTTCACGTAGCCGCCGCCGTAGCGGGTTTCGATCTTCGCGCTCCCTTCCAGCACCCGCATCACCGTGTCGGATTCATTCGCCTTCAGCGAGTCTTCCAGCACCGGTTCGGCGCCGAATTCCTTGGTCACGGTGAGGCTGACCGAGCCGACTTCGGCGCCGGGGCCGAGGCCGCAGCCGGCGACCGCGAGCGCCACCAGCAGCAGCGCCGTCGCGATCGCCGTGCCGCGGCCCGGCCTCACTTCAGCGACCGGAGCAGCTACCGGCGACGCAAACGGCCGCCGAGGGGATTTCCGTGCCGTGGGTGGCCCGCAGCCGGGTCGGCCCCAGCACCGTCACGGTGGCGCTGCCGTCGGAGGCGGTCGGGCCGGAGGCCCCCGTCACCGTGGCCCCGGCGACCGGCTTGCGCTTGCCCTTTTCGTCGTAGGAGTAGACGTGGACGACGAACGGCGCCCCGACGGTGACCGCCGGCGGCGCTTCCAGCGCCAGCTCGTTCGGGTACGGGTAGCTCGGCGCCAGGTCCCAGAGCACTTCGTCCCCGGGCCGCAGCTTGGTCGCCTCGCCTCCCACCTGCGAGGCCCGGTGGTTGACCTTCAGGTACCAGGAGGCCTTGCCGTGGACCGTGCTGCCGCCGACCCCGCAGATCCCGAGCCCGAAATCGAAGGCGTCGGTGATCAGCAGCGGCCGCAGCGAGGCGGTCTTCTTGGAAGCCTGGGCGAGCAGGCCGAGCGCGGTCGCGCCGCGGACCTCGAGCGACTTGCCGCTGCCGCCGGTACCGGCGCCGAAGCAGGTCGCCTTCGGGCTGGTCTTGATCGCGATCGTGCCGGTCCTCAGCTTCTGTTCGGTCAGGACCTTGCCGCCCTTGCCGACGACTCGCAGCGATGCCTGCGTGCCCTTGGCGGCCGCCGCGGCGGCCAGGGAGAGCGAGAGAACTAGAGCCAGCGCGCAGACGCCCACGGCTCGACAACGGTTGCTTATTGGCATTGATGCCACCCCTTCCTCGAGGGTCGTATTGGCTGGCCGGGGACAGGTCTCCTGGCTTCCGGGAAAGGAAGGGCCGCGCCTTCCCGGGGACTCGGTGTCATCCCCAGTGGCTGCGCCCGCTGCGGGCGCCCGCGACCTCCTCGACCCGGTCACAGTGGCGGGACCACGCCGGACTTGCACCGGACTTCCCTTGACCACCGGCCGTATGTCTTGTGCCGGCGAGTCTATCCGGCTCGATTGAGCCGGGCTCATCCATGATCGCTTCCACGACCGGTGTGGCTGGGGGGCGCTCCCGGTCGAGCGACGAAGGGCGCAGCCCGCAGCCTTGGCCGGTTGGGGCCTTTATCCGTCCCCGGACTGAATAAAGCGCCCCAAACGCCCACCGGGTGCGCCATCCGGGTGGGCCGGTCGCGGACTCGATCATCTAGGCTGGTCTTGCGCGGAGATTCTCGCGCGTTCTGGACATCTCGTCCGCTGTGTACTCGGCCTGGGGAGGGAAGGACGATGGGAAGTTGGACTCGACGGCAGGGGCCGGCCCTCGCGGTCGCCTGCCTGGCGCTGATGGTGGCGCTCGGCGGCAGCGTCTACGCGGCGGCGAAGATCGACGGCCGCGCGGTGAAGCCGGGCTCACTGCCGGGCGACCGGCTCGAAAAGGGCTCGGTGGCGGGGAACCGGCTCAAGCCCGAGACCCTGCGCGGGAGCCGGATCGAGCCCGGCTCGCTGACCGGGCGCGAGGTCGACGCGACGACGCTCGGCGAGGTCCCGGAGGCGGTCCACGCCGAGAGCGCCGGCAACGCCCGCACCGCCAACACGGCTCTGGCCGCCGGCTCGGCGCTCGAAGCGAGGACGCTCAACGGCCACACGGCGACCTGCGCGGCGACGCAGCGTCTGTTCGCCGGTGGGTGCTGGGAGGTTGGGCTCAGCCCGGCGACGAAGCCCCCCCTTGCCGCAGCTTCGTGCGCCGATCGTGGCGGCACACTGCCGGATGCACTGACGCTGGCGGCCTTCAGCGCGCTGCCCGAGACGGAACTTGCCGTCGACGGTGAGTGGTCCGGTGACGTGACGAACATGTCGGGACCATCGTCGTATGCCGTCGTAACGGTGTCGCGGAGCGGCCAACTCGACTTCGTGGCTTACAGCCTCACCCGCCCCTTCCGCTGCGTCATCCCCCTCCTCCACTGATGCTCCGCGACCCCGCACCTCTATCCTCCGCGGCGATGCGTTCGCCGAACCGCCTTCGACCGCGCGCGATCGCCGTCACGGCGGGCCTCCTCGCCGCCACCGCGCTGGCCTGTGCCGGGCCGGCCGCCGCCGCGCCCGCCGCCTCGCTCAGCGGCGGCCGTTCGCTGGCGGCAGCGGCCGCGGTCGCCCGGGTCGAGCGCTACTGGACCCCGCGGCGGATGGCCGAAGCGGTGCCGCTCGACTACGCCAGCGACGGCCGCGGGCGGCCCTTCCTCGCCCCCGGCAAGCCCGATTCGGCGGGCGGCGCCAGCGCCAGCTACGCCCCGGTCGCGACGCCCGAAGTGCCGCCCTACTCGGTCGAGGGCCGGATCTTCGTCAAGCAGGGCAATCTCAAGGGCTACTGCTCGGGGACCGCGATCAACAGCCCCACCCGCCAGCTCGTCCTCACCGCCGGCCACTGCGTCAACACCGGGCCCCGCCGCGACGGCCCGCCGATCGCCTCCAGCTTCCTCGAGTTCGTCCCCGCCTACGACGACGGAGTCGCCCCGTTCGGCGCCTTCGTCTCCCAGCGCAGCACGATCCGGGCGCTGCCGCAGTGGATCAACCACGGCAACCCCGACTTCGACATGGGCGCCTTCCTCACCTATCCGAACTCCGAAGGCGTCAACGTCGCCGACGCGGTCGGCGGCGGCGCCACGATCGTCCTCGACAAGAGCCGCCGCCAGACCTTCAGGACCTTCGGCTACCCGGGCAAGAAGTCCCGCATGGAGGGCTGCGAATCCCCCTACGTCGGCGACGACGCGACCACCTACCCCCTCCCCGGCCCGCCGACGATGGCGGTCAAGTGCCGCTGGGCGCCAGGTGCCAGCGGCGGCGGCTGGCTGATCGGCGACGGCAGCGAAATCAACGGGATCAACACCTACCTACTGCTGAGCGACAAGAGCCGCACCTTCGGCCCCTACTTCACGAAGGAAACGGTCGGCAAGCTGGTCCGCGGCTACTGAGCCACTGCCGAGCGGCTACTGGGCCGACTCGAGCAGGCTGCGGTAATAGCGATAGTCGCGCCGGTCGGGCCGCAGGTTCGAGGCCAGCGCCAGGTGGTGGCGGGCGCGCCGGGTCTCGCCGGTGTGGCTGAGGGCACGGCCGAGGCAGAAGTGGGCGTAATCGTCGACGTGGTGGCTCTCGATCACCGCCTCGAACTCGCGCGCCGCCTGGGCGAAGCGGCCGGCGCGGTAGTAGGCGCGGCCCAGCGCCTCGCGCACCGAGGCCTTCTCCGGCGCCCGCCGGGCAGCCTCGGCCAGCGGCTCGGTGGCGTCCTCGAAATCGCCGTCTTCGAGCAGCTCGAGACCGCGGCGGTAGAGGGTGTAGGTCGGCTCGGCGGCCTGTTCCCGGCTCATGCGAGCAAAGTGTAGGCAGCGCCCCGGCTCGGCCCGCCAGGCCGCTATCCCAAGCGGGAATCAGCCGCCGGTCGCCAGCTCGAGGGTGAAGACCAAGCGCCGACCGAGCGGGTCGCGGCCGTCGCGCCCGGGCGCGCGACGAAAGCCGAGCGATTCGTAGAGAGAGTGTGCCTGGACCTGGTAGGGACGGCTCCAGAGCGCCATTCTCGCGGCCCCTTCGGCCCGGGCCAGCGCGATCACGCGCTGCGCCAGCGCCCGCCCGACGCCGTCCCCCCGCGCCGCCGCGGCGATCGCCAGCCGCGAGAGTTCGGCCTCCCCCACCCGCGCCACCACTCCCCGCGGCGCCGTCGCCGGAACCAGGGCGACGATCCCGACGACCTCGCCGCCGACGGATTCCGCGACCAGCACCGTCGCCGCGGAGGCGGCGCCGGTGAGCTCATCCTCGCCGTAGGGCTCCTTTCGCCCTTCGGCCGGGTTCTGATTCGTGTAGGCCTCGGTCCAGAGCGCCGCCGCCCGCGCCGCGTCTGTCTCGTTCGCCTCTCGAATTCGCATGAAATGGCCGTTCTAGCAGGGAAAAAGTTGGACTTTGCTACGGTTGTAACGTCGGGTTCGGTTTACGTCCGCCACCCGAGGAGTTTCCTCCCTTCACGCGCGCTCGCGCCCGGGGACCCGAATCTCCCCAGCTGCAAGAAGAAGGAGCATCAGTTGAATTCGCCTGCCGACCTCGGCAAAACCATCTCTGCGGAGGTGAGCGCGTGAGCGCCACCGCGACCAAACGGAAGCGGAGGAAGCTGGCCAAGCGCTGGGCCTGCGACAACTGCGGCGTCTCGGTCGGCCGCATCGGGGGCGAGAAAGTCGAGCTGCCCGAAAGCTGGACCAGCGACCGTGACGGCACCTTCTGCCTGCTCTGCCGGCGCGAGCGTGCGGCCCAGGCCGCCCTCGACGCCGCCCCGGAGGACTGCGGCCTCGAAGAGCGGGCGAAGCTGCGCCGCTCGGCCGTGATCGAGTTCGAGGTGCGCCGCCGGCCCGGCCACGGCGATGGCGAGATCGCCCGCACCTGCCGCTCGTCGGTCGCCGCCGTCGCCGCCGCCCGGCGCCGGCTGAAGATCCCGAAGCCGCACTGACGGCTCTGGTGCGGTTGTCCCCGCCATGCGGGGACAACCGCACACTGGCCATGGGCTGAGAACCTGGGCGGATGCCGATCCGCCACAGCTTCGAGGTGCTCCGCGAACCGGGCTTCCGGCGGCTCTTCGTCGGCCGCACCGCCTCGCTGATCGGCGACGGCCTCGCCCCGGTCGCGCTCGCCTTCGCCGTCCTCGACCTGACCGGCTCGGCGACCGACCTCGGCCTCGTCCTCGCCGCCCACAGCCTGGTGATGACGGCGCTGGTCCTCGTCGGCGGCGTCTACGCCGACCGCCTCTCGCCACGGCTGGCGATGCTCGGCGCCGACCTCGTCCGGGTCGTCTCGACCGGCCTCATCGCCGTCCTCCTGCTGACCGGCGCCGCCGCGATCTGGCAGCTGGTCGTCCTCTACGCGGTGGCCGGCGCCGCCACCGCCTTCTTCAACCCGGCCTCCGATTCGCTGGTGCCGCAGCTCGTACCCGCCTCGCGCCTGCGCGACGGCTACGCGCTGCTCAACTTCTCGCGCTCGGCCGGCCGGTTCGCCGGGCCGGCGCTGGCCGGGGTCGTGCTCGCGATCGGCTCGCCCGGCGACGCGCTGGCGATCGACGCCGCCACCTTCGCGATCAGCGCCGCCTGCCTGCTGCGGGTGCACGCCCCGCGCCCGCCTCGCCCCGCGGTGGCGACCAGCTTCCTCACCGACCTCCGCGGCGGCTGGTCGGAGTTCGCCTCGCGGACCTGGCTCTGGTCGATCGTGGTCGCCGCCGCGGTCAGCAATGCCGTCTGCTTCCCCGCCTTCCAAGTGCTGGGCCCGACCGTCGCCAAGGCCGAGCTCGGCGGCTCCAGCGCCTGGGCCCTGATCGCCGCCAGCATGGGCCTCGGGGCGGTTCTCGGCGCCCTGCTCTCGCTCCTGGTCCGGCCGCGGCGGCCCCTGCTCGCCGGCGAGGGCTTCTTAGTGGCGCTGGCGCTGCCGATCGCGCTGCTGGCGCTGCCGGCGGCGACCGCGGCGATCGCCCTCGGGGCGCTCGTCTCCGGCATCGCCGGGACCTTCGCCTCGGTGCTGTGGGAGTCGACCTGGGTCCAGCACGTGCCGGCGGCGGCGCGCTCGCGGGTCTCCGCCTACGACTGGTTCGGCTCGCTGGCGCTGGAGCCGCTGGGGCTGGCCCTGGTCGGCCCGCTCGCCGCCGGGATCGGGACCTCGACCACGCTCTGGCTCTGCGCCGTGGTCGTCCTCGGCTGCCAGGTCGCGACCCTCTCGATCCCGAGCGTGCGCCGGCTGCGGGCGGGACCCGGCGCCGCGCCGGTCCCGATCGCGATGCCGCCGCCGGTCGAGGCGGGCGACTGAGAGCTCGGCGCCACGCCGCCGGAGGGCTCAGCGCCGGGCGGCCCACTCCGCCGCCAGCATCGAGTAGAGGACGCCGTCGAGGAAGCGCCCGGCGATCAGCTCCGACTCGCGCAGCACCCCCTCTTCGGTGAAGCCGAGCCGCTCCGGGATCGCGCGGCTGCGGCGGTTCGCGACGGCGGCCTCGATCGCCACCCGGTTCAGCCCCCAGCTGCCGAAGGCGTGGTCGACCAGCGCCCGCACAGCGGCCGTCATCAGCCCTTCGCCCTGATGGCGGGCGGCGAGCCAGTAGCCGATCGAGGTCGCGCGGTTGAGCCGATCGATGCAGTGGTATCCGGCGATGCCGGCGACCACGCCATCGCGCAGGAGCACTGCCTGGAAGCCGTCCTCGCGAGCCTGCTGCGCCCGTGACTTGGCGACGAACTCGCGGGTCCCGGCCAGGGTCTGCTCGGCCGCCCACGGCAGCCACCGCGCCAGCCGCTCGCGGTCGCCCTCGATCAACCCGTAGAGCGGCTCCGCGTCGCCGTCGGCGACCGGTCGCAGCGAGAGGCGGCGGTCGATTTCGAGCAGCTCCACCCGAAACATTCTGCCCGCCCGACCCCCCATTCGGGCTTTTCCGCAAATTGGCCTAAAGATCCCGGGAATTCGTGCCGAAAAGTCACACATGGCACATGAACCGGCCACGCCCCACCACGTATCCCCTGTCGTGGAGGGCAGCCACGCGAGCTACGACGCCTTCGTCGTCTTCGGCCTCGTCGCCGTCATCGCCGGCGCCGCCACCGGCTCGCTGGCCATCGCGCTCGCCGTCTTCGCCGGCCCGGCCCTTGCGCTCGGCGGCACCCTCTTCCTCCGCTCACACTTCTAGCCTTACTGCTCGGCCCTAGCGGCGCTCCTCGGCGAGGATCCGCAGCAGGACCGTCGTCACGTACTCCCGCTGCTCGGGCGGCAGGGTCGCGACCTCGACCCCGAGGCCGTCCTCCTTCTCCTGGGTCGGCTTCGCCCAGTACTCGGCGACCATCCGCCGCACCTGCTCCTCGACCCGCCGTCTGTCCTCGTCGCTGAGCGCCACCGCCGCCACCCTAATGGCGCTCCGCCTGGCGCGCGATCGAGGGCTGCACCACCACCGACGGGGCTCGATGCAGCTTTCCGCCCAGGGTGAGGACCGTATGGACCGCCGGCCAGGCCCGCACGCCTGGCCCGATCGATGAAGACATTTTCTTCATTCTTTCCTCACATCCGACTAAAGCCGAGGCCCTCCCCAACCGACGGATATCCGACACCGCGAATGGACGCGGTGTCAACAACCAGAAGGAGATGGGTATGAATCGGCTGACCAAGAAACGGGTTGCTTCCGTCCTCGCGGTGGTCGGGGTCCTGGCCGTCGCCGCGGCCGCCTACGGCTACTTCTCGACCACCGGGTCGGGTACGGCGACCGCAACCGTCGGCAGCAGCTCGGCGCTGACGATCCACGGCACGGTCTCCGGCAGCCTCTATCCGGGGTCGGCCTCGACGGTCACCTTCACGGTCGACAACCCGTCGTCGGGCAAACAGCGGGTGGGCTCGATCTCGCTCGAAAAAATCACCCCCGACGTCAGCCACTCGACCTGCTCGACCACGACCACCGGCGCCAACCCGGACTTCACGATGGCCGAAGTCGCGGTCAACAAAGTCTATGGACCGGGTGCCGGCCAGAGCGTGACCCCAACCGGCTCCCTGACGATGAACGAAACCGGGGTCAGCCAGGACGCCTGCCAGGGCGCGACCCTGACCCTGACGCTGAAAAGCAACTAGTAGCTGAGACCCCGATTCGAGCCCATGCCGTCTCGCCGCAAGGCATCTGGTCGGCTTCGCGCGGCCAGGGTGGCCATCGCCCTGGCCGTCGCGGCAGCCGGTGTCAGCGCCGTCGTCGCCTACGCGGCGACGCGCTCCGGCGGCCTGGCCCAGGAGCTCGCCGGGCGTCTGACGCCGCCGCGGGAACGGCTGCTGCGTCCGCAGCTGATCGAAACGCCCGCGGCGAGGACCGTCGCGAGCGACCCGCAGTTCCGCTTTCACGTGCCGCCGCGGAAGCCGCGGCCCAAGCCGCCCACGCCCCAGCCGGGCGCGCCGCCGCGGGAAACGTCCTCGCGGCGGTTCCAGTGCCGGCTCGACGGCGGTGGTTGGAAGGGGTGCAGGTCCCCGTACCGACTCAGCGGCCTGACGCCGGGCTCCCACCGCTTCGCCGTGCGCGTCTTCAACCGCGAAGGACGGGTCGGCGAACCGACCAATTTCGAATGGCGGCAGTCGGCGCCGGAGCCCGCCTCCGCCCCCGCGCCGCCGCCGGTCGCGCCGCCCGTGCCAACCGCACCGGAGCAGTTCTCGATCGTCGCCCTGCAGAACCCCGAAGACCTCTACCCGGGGCTGGCACCGACGCCGATCCCGCTCCGCGTCACCAACGCCAACGACGTCGCGATCGAGGTGACCGCGATCACCGCCGCGATCGGGGCCGCCCCCGCCTCCTGCGGCGCCGCGAACTTCGAACTGACCCCGGCCGGCGTCTCGCCGCAGGACCCGCTCACGGTGCCGGCGGATAGCTCGGTCGAGATCCCGCCCGCGGAGGCGCCGACGATCAGAATGCTCGACCTCCCGGTCGAACAGGACGCCTGCCGCGGGGCTGAGGTCCCGCTCGTCTTCAGCGGCGAGGCGCACGGATGAGCCGCCTGGCTCGCTCCGCCGTCGCCGTCACGGTGCTCGCCACGCTGGCGATCACCGTCGGCGGGCGGGCGCTCGCCTACTTCAGCGGCGACGGAACCGGTTCGGCCTCGGCCGCCGTCACCTCGCTTCAGTCGACCACGATCAGCGCCGCGACCGCGGCCGCGGGGGGCACCGTCAGCCTGTCCTGGGAAGCGGTTACGCCGCCGGGAGCCGGAACGGTCAGCTACTACGTCACCCGTGACGGCGGCGCGGCCGCCGGCAACTGCCCGACCGCGGCGGCACCGACGGCGGTGACGAGCTGCCAAGACAGCGGGGTCGCGGTCGGCGAACACAGCTACCGCGTGGTCGCCGTCTGGCACGCCTGGACCGCGACCAGCGCCCCGGTGACCGCCACGGTGGCGGTCGGCGAAGCGGTCAAGTTCACGATCACCGGCAGCACCACGACCCCGGCCACCGGCGCCGCGGTCAACCTCACGATCACCGCCAGGGATGCCGCCAACAACACCGTCACCTCCTACACCGGGTCCCACAACCTGGTCTTCGCAGGGGCCTCGCCGAGCCCGGAAGGCAAGGCCGCCACGGTCCTCAACGGCGCCGGCGCCGCGGTCGAATTCGGCAATCCCACCGCGCTCACCTTCAGCGCCGGCGTCGCCGCCGT
>JAFDWC010000209.1 GCA_018268655.1 Actinomycetota bacterium | reverse complement strand
GGGGAGACTCGCCGGTTGGGGCGCCTTTGTCTCGACATGCGAGAGGAAAGCGCCCCGTTCGAGGTGACGGTCGCCCGAATCGCCGCACGGCAACACGGCGTGGTGACGATCGAGCAGTTGAAGACGGCGGGATTCGACAAAAGCGCGGTGGCGCGGCGGGTTAAGGCAGGCCGCTTGTATCGGGTCCATCAGGGCGTCTACGCGGTTGGCCACTCCTCCCTCGGTCCCGAGGGACGGTGGATGGCTGCGGTGCTCGCCTGCGGACCCGGCGCCGTCTTGAGCCACGCGAGCGCCGCCCAGCTCTGGGGGTTCCTACGGCCGGCCGGCGGCCCGGTCGACGTCTCCCTCCCGACGCGCGCAGGCCGGCGAAAGCGGGCCCGAATCCGCGTGCACCGTCCCCGGGCGCTAGGCCCGCGCGACGTCTCCCGCCGGTCCGAGATCCCCGTCACCACGCCGCGCCGGACCATTCGCGACCTGTACCGCAGCGACCCCGGCCTCGCCCGCCGCGCCGCCCGCGAAGCCCAGCACGCCGGCTTCCAGGTAACCACCGACCGCACCCGGAGCGACCTCGAGTCCGACTTCCTCGCCTTCCGCCGCCGCCATGACCTGCCGCCGCCCGAGATCAACGTCCGGGTCGGCGACGAGACCGTCGGCCACTTCACCGTCGACTTCCTCTGGCCCGCGGTGCGGCTCGTGGTCGAAACCGACTCCTACGACTACCACCGGGGCGACGTCAGCTTCGAGGACGACCACGAACGGGACCTGGCGCTGCGGCACCTCGGGTTCGTGGTCCTCCGCTACACGGGTCGCCAGCTCGAACGCCAGGGCCCGCTGATCGCCGCCGAGATTCGCGACCGGCTGCGCCGCGATGCCCCTGCCGAGCCGACTAGGCGATCGTGATCGTGAAGGTCGCCGTGAAGCTCCCGCCCGGCGCAAGCAGCGGCAGGTCCTCGCCGCTGACCAGGGAGTTGGTCGGCGCGGTCATCGGCTCGAAGGCGACGGCGTCGGTATCGGCGGGGGCGTAGATCTGGGCGTAACGGTAGCCCTCGCCGAGCCGCAGCTCGAGCCGGCGGCCGCCGCCCTCGAGCGCGAACGGCTCGCCAGCGGGCGGCGCCGCGAAGGCGTCGTCGAGCTGGCGGTCGCCGAGCGGCGCCGGTTCGATTGCGACCGGCTCGCGCGCCCCGGTGGGGAGCTGACGATCGTCGAGCAGCAGGCGCTCGCGGACCGGCGCCGCCATCACCCACTCCGCCCGCGGCAGGCCCGGCAGCCGCAGGTAGGGATGGAAGCCGAACGAGATCGGCACCGGGCCGGCGGCGTCGGCGTGCACGGTGGTCGCGATCGTCAGCTCCGCCTCCGCCAGCGTCGTCACCAGCTCGATCCGGTGAGCGAAGGGGAAGGCCTCCATCAGCAGCACGTGGGCGCCGAAGTCGAAGCTCGCCGCGAGCACACCGCCGTCGCCGGTCTCGAGATGCCGCTCCACCACCCAGCCGCCGCTCGCGGTCAGCAGCCCGTGCATCGGCAACCCGGCCCCGTCGCGCTTCAACGGCAGCCCCGGGCGCTCGAGATCGACCGCGCGCCCGGCCAGCTCGAAGCGGCTCGAGCCGAGCCGGTTCGCCCACGGATGCAGGAACGGGATCCCCATCGTCGAGCCAGAGCCGACGTACCTGGCGAGGCCGCCGCGCTGGCCCAGCAGCTCCTCCCCACCCGCGCGCAGCGAGCAGCCGACCATCCCCGCTTCCGGCACGAAGGTGGCGACGACTCCACCCGCCGCCGCGCTCTCCAAGGTCAGCCCCGCCATCCCGTCCTCGCTGCGCTCGCCGACCATCGGAGCGCCATCTTCGCCCATCTCGGGCGGCACTAGGATCGGCCGTCGTGGAACTCGGCGTCTACACCTTCGCGGAGCTGACCCCGGCGGCCGGCGGCGGGCCGGTGGTCAGTGCCCAGCGGCGGCTGCGCGACCTCGTCGAGGAGATCGAGCTCGCCGACCAGGTCGGGCTCGACGTCTTCGGGGTCGGCGAGCACCACCGGCCCGACTTCGCCGTCTCGGCGCCGGCGGTGGTGCTGGCCGCGGCCGCCGAGCGGACCGAGCGGATCCGCCTCAGCAGCGCCGTCTCGGTGCTCAGCTCCGACGACCCGGTCCGGGTCTTCCAGGACTTCGCCACCCTCGACCTGCTCTCCGGCGGCCGGGCCGAGATCATGGCCGGCCGCGGCTCCTTCATCGAGTCCTTTCCCCTCTTCGGCTACGACCTCGACGATTACGACGAGCTCTTCGCCGAGAAGCTCGAGCTGCTGCTGGCGCTGCGCGAGGGCACCGAGGTCAGCTGGAGCGGCCGCCACCGGGCGCCGCTCGACGGGCGCGGCGTCTACCCGCGCCCGCTGCAGGAGCCGCTGCCGGTCTGGGTCGCCGTCGGCGGCTCGCCGCAGTCGGCGGCCCGCGCCGGCGGCCTCGGGCTGCCGATGGCGCTGGCGATCATCGGCGGCGACTGGACCCGCTTCGCCCCGTTCGCCGAGATCCATCGCGAGGCGGCGGCGGAGGCGGGCCAACCGCCGCCGGCGCTCGGGATCAACTCGCACGGCTTCGTCGCCGCCGACTCGAAGCTGGCCGCCGACACCGCCTACCCGCCATTCGCGGCGATGATGAACCGGATCGGCCGCGAGCGCGGCTGGCCGCCGCTGAGCCGCGAGTCGTTCGAAGCGAGCCGAGCCCCTCGCGGCGCCAACTTCGTCGGAACCGCGGAGGAGGTTGCGGCGAAGATCGTCGCCCAGCACCGTGTCTTCGGCCACCAGCGCTTCCTGATCCAGTTCAGCGTCGGCACCCTCCCCCACTCTGAGGTGATGCGCTCGCTGGAGCTGTTCGGGACCGAGGTGGCGCCGCTGGTCCGGGCCGAGCTCAGGGCAGCTGCGAGTGAACCGAGATGACGTTGCCGCTCGGGTCGCGGAACCAGGCGATGTCGGGGCCGCGGCCGTTGCCGCGGACGATCCCGCGCTCGTCGTGCTCGAACCCCTCGTAGCGCTCGAACTCGACCCCGCGCCCGGCCAGGTGGTCGACCGCGGCCTCGATCTCCTCGACCGGGAAGTTGAGGACCGTGTAGCTGGCCGGGGTCATGCCGGGGCTGCGGTAGATCAGCGTCGGCCGGTCGCCGGCCAGGTGCAGCATCAGCAGACCGGCCTCGGCCCCGATCAGCTCGACCCGCTGTTCGAGCGTCTCCCCGTAGAAGCGCTGGGCGGCCTCGATGTCCTCGACCCCGATCCCGCTGTATGCCTGGCTGTTCTCGAGCATGGTTCCTCCTCGTCGCGTTTGCCTTCACCTCTGAGACCGCCTCCGGGGCGCCGACTCATCGGTCCTCCTCCCAGCGCCGCCCGCGCGAGCGCTTGCGCTCGCCGGTCCGTCGCTTGCCCTCGAGCCGCCGCGCCCGCGCCGCCGCGGTCGGCTTGGTCGGGCGCCGTCGCCGCCGCACCCGCAGCCCGGCGGCGAGCTTCGCCGCCAGCCTTTCGAGCGCCAGCTCGCGGTTGCGCGACTGGCCGCGGGCGTCCTGCGCGACCGCGGTGACCAGCGGACCGAGCCGAGCCCGCAGCCGGGCCCGCTCCCGCTCGCCGAGCGCCCGCGAGGCCTCGACGTCGAAGACCGCTTCGACCCGCGAGGCGGTGACGTTGGCGTGCTGTCCGCCTGGCCCCGAGGAGCGGCTTGTCCGCAGCTCGACCTCCGCCAGCGGAATCGAGACCACCTCGTCGATGCGCAGCTCCTCGGCCACGCCCCCAACGTACCGTCCCGCGGCGGCTCAGCCGGCGAGCTCGGGCATGTAGCGCTGGAGGTGACCGTCGATCGTCCGCCGCACCCACCGCTGCGTCTCGGGGTCGGCCATCCGGTAGCGGCCGAGCAGCATCTTCTGGTCGGTCAGCGGCAGGCCGGCGATCTCCCAGCTGACGGTGAGGCGCTCGAACAGCGCCTCCTCGCGGCGGCGCCAGGCGTCGTCGGCCGAGGTCGCCGCGGTCGCCGGCCCCTCGCCGAGCTTGGCGATCGTGCCGCGGCTGAGCGACTCGCGCAGGCTGAGCACGTTGCCATCGGGGTCGGAATAGGAGACGATCGAGGCCTTCTCGCGCGGCCGGCGCTGTTTCTTCCGCTTTGCCATCGCGCCGAGTTTGCCAGCCGCGGATTAGCGGGAACATAAGCCAAGGTGAAAGCACTCACGTTCATCGGCGTCCCGATCGACTCCGTCGGCCGCAACGGCGGCACCGAGCACGGCCCC
>JAFDWC010000208.1 GCA_018268655.1 Actinomycetota bacterium | reverse complement strand
TCCCTCGCCGAACTGCCGCCAGCCCCCGGGCTACCCCTCGTGAACGTTCCGCGTACCCAGGTAGACCGCGACAGCCGCGCCGACCACGGCGACCGCGATGCCGAGGCGGATCTCGCGGCGGTAGCGGTGGCGGAGGTAGCGGGTCCCGTAGCGCACCGCCACCCTGCCGAGCCGGTCCCCCATCACTCCCCCTGCTCTTCCCGCAGCCGGTGCGCCATCCGCGACTGCAGCGACCAGATCTCGATGAAGCCGGGTGAGGCCTGCTGGGAGAAGAGGCCGCCGGACTCGGCGAAGCTGGCGAGCGAGGCGTCGTAGACGGCGTTCGGGGAAGAGCGGGTGACGACTCGCACGCTGCCTTTATAGAGGCGAATGCCGATCTCGCCGCTGACCCGGGCGTTGACCGCGGCCATGTAGGCGTCGAGGTCGGTCCGCAGCGGCTCCCACCAGAGCCCGCCGTAGACGAGATAGCCCCATTTCTGGTCGAGCGCCGGCTTGAACTGGTTCTGGTGGATCGTCCCCACCAGCCGCTCCAGCTCCTCGTGGGCGGTGAGGATGATCGCCGCCGCCGGCACCTCGTAGATGTCGCGGACCTTGAGGCCGACGATCCGGTCCTCGATGTGGTCGACGATCCCGACCCCGTGGCGGCAGCCGATCTCGGCCGCGCGTTCCAGCAGGTCGACCAGCCCGAGACGCTCGCCGTCGAGCGAGACCGGGCGGCCGGCCTCGAAGCCGACCGTCAGCACCTGCGCCTCGTCGGGCGCCAGCTCGGGACGGGTGACCAGCTGGAAGACGTCGTCCTCGGGCGCCTGCCCGAGGTCCTCGATCCAGCGCCCCTCCGAGGAGCGCCCCCAGAGGTTGTCGTCGATCGAGTAGGGCGCCGCCTCGGTGCCGCCCTTGACCGGGATTCCGTGCTCGCGGGCGTAGGCGATCTCCTCGTCGCGCCCCATCTGCCAGGAGCGGACCGGGGCGATCGTCCGCAGCTCCGGCGCCAGCGTCGCCACCGTCGCCTCGATCCGCACCTGGTCGTTGCCCTTGCCGGTGCAGCCGTGGGCGATCGTGTCGCAGTTCGACTTCCGCGCGTATTCGACTGCAAGCTGTGCGATCAGCGGCCGGCCGAGCGCGGTGAAGAGCGGGTAGCCGTTGCCGTAGACGGCGTTGGCGCGGATCGCCGGCACCAGAAAGTCCTCGGCGAATCGCTCGCGGGCATCGACGACGTGGCACTCGACCGCGCCCAGGGCCTTCGCCTTCTCTTCGATCACCGAGTAGTCCTCGCCCGGCTGGCCGAGGTTAACGGTGAGGCAGACGACTTCGGCCTCGTAGGAGTCCTGGATCCACTTCAGCATCACGCTGGTGTCGAGACCGCCCGAGTAGAGCAGGAGGACCCGATCGACCTGGGAGGGGTCCGCCTCGTAGCTGGTGGTCGGCGGCGTGGCTTGCAGGGGGTGTTCGCTCACGGGGGCGCGAGTCTACGGGGCGGCGCCTCCGCCCGCCTCCGCGCTCACCTACGGCGCGCCGACGCCGCCGCCTTCTTCTTCTGGCGTGACGGGTTCGCCTTCCGCCGGCAGTTCCGGTTCGCCGCCGATCCCGCCTTCGCCGCCTTCTTCTTCCGGAGTCACTTCTTCTTCCGCTCCGGCTTCTTCTTCCGGTTCGGCTTCTTCTTCGGAACCCGTTTCTTCTTCGTGCGTTTCCGTGCGTTCGCGAGGCGTCGTCGTTTCGGTAGTCGTCGTCGTCACGGTCTTGGTCGTGGTGCCGCCGCTGCCGCCGATGACGATGATCGCGATCAGGAGGCCGACGATCACCGCGACCAGGCCGGCGACGACGAGGCGCATGTTGCCACGCGGTTTGCCGCCGCTTCCCCCGCGCCGGCCACCGCCGCCGCGCTGGCTGCTGCGACGACGGCCGTCGTCGTCCGGCTGGCGCATGATCCTGGTCGGGTCGTCGTGCATCGCGTCGTTGAAGCTAGGCCTCGGCCTCGGGGCCGAGGATGGCGTCGAGGATCGCCTCCGCGTCCTCGTTCTCAAAACCGTTTCGGAGCCGCGCCGCGATCTCCTCCCGGCTCGAGCCCGATACCGCCATCTGCGTCGCCAGCAGCCGCGCCCCGGCGATGGTGCCGCCGCGGCCACGCTCGGCGGCGGGCCTCGCCCGCCTCTCCTCGGGCTCGACCGCCGAGAGATGGGTTCCGCGTCGGCCGGCTCCGGCGGATTCCACGGGCCACAGGGCCTCCGTCAGCGTCGGCGCACCGTCGAGGGCGTCAGGTCGCTCCCGCGTCGCGGCCCCGGCCTCCCCTTCCAGCAGCCGCTTCGCTTCCCGCAGCGACGCGGTCAATCGCTCGGACTGAGTGCGGATCGCCTCGGCCTGGGCAACCAGGTCGTCGCTCAGCTCGCCGAGTGCCGCCAGCCGCGCCGCCACCGCGCGATCGGCCTCCGCTTCGGCTTCGGCGAGGTAGTCGCGGGCGTTGGCTTCGGCCTCGTCTATCACCCGCTCCGCCGCCCGCTCGGCGCCCTCGATGATCGCCTCGACCCGGCTCGCGGCCGAGCTGGCGAGCTTCTTCGGCCCCGGATTGCGTTCGTCGCCGCCCTTCACGATCCGCCTAGCGTACGAGCGATTCGGCGAAGAGGCCAACGGCGCGCTCGATCTGAGCCGGTTCGACCACCAGCGGCGGCAGCAGCCTGATCGTGTCCGGGCGCGGGACGTTGACGACGAGGCCGCGGCCGAGCAGGTCGGCGCCGAGGGCGGGGCCGTCCACCCCCTCCTCGAGCGCGACCCCGAGCATGAGGCCACGGCCGCGCACCCCTCGGACCCCGTCGAGCGCTTCCAGCCCCGCCCGCAGCGCCGTCCCCTTCTCGCGGACGCCGCGCAGCAGCGCCGGCTCGGCGACGACGTCGAGCACGGCCAGCGCCGCCGCGGTCGCGACCGGGGCGCCGGCGAAGGTCGAGCCGTGGTCGCCGGGCTCGAGCACATCGGCGGCGAGCGGGCCAGTGATGCAGGCGCCGATCGGGAGGCCGCCGCCGAGCGCCTTGGCGCTGGTGATCACGTCTGGCCGAACCGGGGTCTGCTCGTAGGCCCAGAGCGAGCCGGTCCGCCCCAGGCCGGTCTGGATCTCGTCGAGGACGAGCAGGGCCCCGACCTCGTCGCAGGCCTTGCGGGCGGCGAGCAGCGCCGCCTCGGAGGTCGGGTAGACGCCGGCCTCACCCTGGATCGGCTCCAGCATCACCGCCGCGGTGCTCGGCCCGACCGCGGCCCGCAGCGCCTCGGCGTCGTTGAACGGGACCGAGCGGAACCCCGGCAGCATCGGCCCCAGCGCCGGGCTCCTGGCCAGCCCCGGGGTCGCCGCCAGCGCGCCGTAGCTGCGGCCGTGGAAATCGCCCTCGAAGCTGACGATCTCCGGCTCCGCGACCCCTCGCGCGTGGGCATGCTTGCGGGCGATCTTGATCGCGCACTCGACCGCCTCGGTCCCCGAGTTGGAGAAGAAGACGCGGCCGCCGAGGCTCGACTCGGAGAGCCGCTGCGCCAGCCGCGCCATCCCCTCGGTGTAGAAGAGGTTGGAGACGTGCATCAGCCGGCCGACCTGCTCGCTGACCGCGGCGACCACCCGTGGGTTGCAGTGGCCGACCGAGGAGACCGAGATCCCGGTCAGGAAGTCGAGGTACTCCCTGCCGTCGGCGTCCCAGAGCAGGGCGCCCTCGCCGCGGACGAAGTCGACCGGCGCCCGCTTGTAGGTCCGCATCAGGTAGCGCTCGTCGAGGGCACGGGTCGCTTCGAGGCTCATCGCGCACCCCGCAAGGCGCCGAAAACCAAGCCTGGGCAGGACGCGGGGAGGCCGGCGAGGGGAACGCACTTTTTCGTGCGTGACCCGATCCGGCCGACCGAGAACACCCCCAGGCGCCGGTTTACAGGCGCCTCCCTCACCGGGTCACCATCGTCCCCACCCCGGACTTGGTGAACAGCTCCAGCAGGAGGCTGTGGGGGACGCGGCCGTCGATGATGTGGGCGAACTCCGAGCCGCCGCGGATCGCATCGGCGCAGGCCTGCAGCTTCGGCCGCATGCCGCCGTCGACGCGGAGCAGCGCCTCCTCGACCTCGGCCACGGTCGCCCTTGAGACCAGCGACTCCTCGTCCTCGGGGTCGGCCAGCCAGCCGGCGACGTCGGTTAGGAAGATCGCCTTGTAGGCGCCCAGCGCCGCCGCCACCTTGCCCGCCGCCTCGTCGGCGTTGACGTTGTAGGACTGGCCGTCGCGCGAGGAGGCGGAGGAGGCGATCACCGGGATGTAGTCGGCGGCGATGTGGTTGAGGACGTCGACGTCGACCCGCTCGATCGAGCCGACGAAGCCGACCCGG
>JAFDWC010000207.1 GCA_018268655.1 Actinomycetota bacterium | reverse complement strand
GGGATCGGGGGTCCCTCCCCGGACACTCAGGAAACCAGCCGAAGGCTGTCGTTTCCGTCCGGGGAGGGACCCCCGAGCGCCGCCCTCGAATCCGCAGCGGAGGCGGTTCGTCCCCCGAATCCGCCCCTAGTGCCCAGCATCCCCCTGGGCCCAAGACTGTTCGACACCCTTGATCAGCGCCGCGATCGTTTCGTTCAGCGGCGTCGGGATGCCCTCTTCGGCGCCGAATTTGGCGATGCCGCCGTTGAGGAAGTCGATCTCGGTCGCGCGCCGGTTCTCCAGGTCCTGGAGCATGCTCGCCTTGTGCTCGTAGGCGACGCGGTGGGCATGGTCGATCAGGGCGTCGGGGTCGCTGTCGAGGGTGACGCCGAGGGCGCTGGAGACGGCCTTGCCCTCGTTGACCAGGTTGGTCACCAGCTTGCGCAGCTCCGGGTCGTCGCAGAGACGGCCGTGGGTGAGGCCGGTCAGCGCCCCGAGCGGGTTGCTGGCGGCGTTGAAGATCACCTTCGTCCACTGGGCGCCGCGGGCGTCTTCGAGCGCCCTCGTCGGCATCCCCGAGCGCGAGACGGTCTCGGCCAGCAGCTCGACCTCCGACATCGCCGCCGGCGCCGGCTCGAAGGGGCCGATCGTGGTCTCGCCGGCGGTGTCCCAGGCGACCACGCCGGGCTCGACGATGCGGCCCGCCGGGAAGGTGGTGCCGAGGATCACCCGCTCGACGCTCTCGGCGATCAGCTCCTCGTTGCCGACCCCGTTCTGGACGCTGCAGACGGCGCCGTCGACGAAGGCGTGGCCGACCGCGGCGATCGCGCTCTTGGTGTGCAGCGCTTTGGTCGCGATGATCCCGAAGCGGCAGGGCGGCAGCTCGCTGGCGTCGGTGGTCGCCCGCACCTTGCCGGTCACCTCACCCACACCGGTCAACCGCAGGCCGTTGCGGTTGATCGCGTCGACGTGGTCCTGGGAGACGTCGTAGGCCCAGGTCTCGATGTCGTCGAGCTGGCCGAGGTGGGCGGCGAAGAGGCTGCCGACCGCGCCGACGCCGATCACGCAGATCCTCATCGGCTCGGCTCCGCCTGGATTTTGCGATTTGGAAGCTTCCAAGATTCCTCCTTGGCTTTGATCAGTCGGTAGACGGCGGTGTTGAGGGGCACCGGCACCCCGACCCGCTCGGCTTCGCGCACCAGCGCCCCGGTGATCGCGTCGACCTCGGTCGGGCGGTGGGCGAGGACGTCCTCGAGCATCGACGGCGGGTGCGCGTACTCGCCCTCGTCGCTCTCCCCGCGGCTGACCGCGAGGCGGTTCATCTCCCAGGGATCGTCGTGCAGCTCGACCCCGGCCCCGGCGGCGGCCGCCTTGCCCTCGGCGATCAGGTCGTAGACGAAGTGGCCGAGGTCGCTCGGCTGCTCGCGCTTGGCGAAGGCGGCGACGTGCGGCAGCTCGGTCAGCGCCGCGGTGCCGTTGACGGCGGCGTTGAAGATCAGCTTCGACCACTGCGCCGGCAGCAGGTCCGGCAGCACTTCGGCGTTGAGGCCGGAGGCGAGGAACAGCTCGCCGGCGGCCTGCGCCAGCTCCAGCGGAGTCTCGGTGCCGGCGTACGGCCCCATCCAGGTCTCGGTGTCGAGCTCGTACTCGATCACCGCGTCGGAGTGGCGGATGCCGCTGATGAAGGTGACGCCGGAGATGATCTGCCAGTCGCCGTGGCGGCGCACGATCTCCTCCGAGCCGAGCCCGTTCTGGACCGTCATCACCGCCGCCTCCGGGCAGCGGCCGGCGAGGCCGGAGATCCCCGCCTCGACCCCGGTCGTCTTGGTCGCGATGATCGCCAGGTCGAAGTCGGGCAGCTGGCTCGGGTCGGCGCTGGCGACGACGGTCGCCAGCAGGTCGGACTTGCCGAGGATCCGCAGCCCGTTCTCGTTCAGCGCCGCGGCGTGCTCGTCGCGGCGGGTCAGGATCGAGACCTCGACCTGGCTCGCCAGGTGGCCGGCGATCAGGCTGCCGATCGTGCCGGCGCCGACCACGCAAACGCGCTCGATGCTCACGCGCCGCCGCCGGTGTTGTCGCGGACCAGCTCGAGGAAGACCTCGTCGGAGACCAGCCCGCCGTCCTGCTGGGAGCGCTCCTTGACCGCGGCGAGGACGGCGGCCCGCTCGTCCTCGGAAACCTCGACCCCGAGCTCGTCGGCGCGGATCCGGATGCTGTCGAGGCCGCTCTTCTTGCCCAGCACGATCCCGCGCTCGGCGCCGACCAGCTCCGAGGAGTAGGGCTCGATCGACTCCGGTTCGTGGAACTGGCTGGCAACGGCGCCGCTCTCGCGGACGAACAGGTTCTCGCCGACCAGCGCCTTCCACGGCTCGAGCTCGTGGCCGGCCAGGCGCTTGACCGTCGCCGCGGCCTCGCGGACGTGGTCGAAGCGGAGGTTGGTATCGACCCCGTAGAAGGTCTCGAGCGCGAGCGCGATCTCGGCGATGTTGGCGTTGCCGGCGCGCTCGCCCATCCCGTTGATCGTCCCCTGCACCCAGCTGGCACCGGCGCGGACGGCGGCGACGGAGATCGCGGTGCCCATCCCGAAGTCGTTGTGGCCGTGCCAGTGGATCGGAACCTCGGGCCCGACCCATTCGCGGGCGGCGCTGACGAACATCGCCGCCGCCTCGGGAGTGGCGATGCCGAGGGTGTCGACGACGACGATCTCGCTCGCCCCGGCGCCGACCGCGGTCCGGTAGACCTCGGCCATGAAGTCGAACTCGCCGCGGGTGCCGTCGACCCCGAAGAAGGCGATCTTGACCCCGTTCTCGACCGCGCTGGAGACCGCCTTGGTGACCCGTTCGAGCAGCTTCTCGCGGGAGATCCCGTAGGCCTCGAGCTTGAGGTCGGAGACCGGCGACTCGATCACCGCCGCCCGGCAGCCGAGCTCGAGCAGGGCCTCGACGTCGGCGGGGACGGCGCGGGCGAAGCCCCAGATCTCGGCCTCGAGGCCGTCGTTGGCGATCAGCTCGATCGCCCGCGCGTCCTCGGCGGTGACCCGCGGGAAGCCGGCCTCGATCCGGTCGACGCCGAGCTTGTCGAGCGCCCGGGCGATCTCCAGCTTCGCCTCGGCGTCGAGGACGACGCCGACGCTCTGCTCGCCGTCGCGCAGGGTGGTGTCGTAGATCCCGACCCACTGCGGCTGCTCGGCGGTGGGCGAGATCGCCCGCTCGTTCAGCTCTCCGGTCCAAATCTGGTCGCGGTTGATCACTGCTGTGCCTCCCTGAAGTCGTCGGGGTCGCTGCAAAGCTTCTCGGCGCCGTCGGCGGTGATGAGGAAGTTGTCCTCGAGCCGCAGGCCACCGCCCTCGGGCCAGTAGATGCCGGGCTCGATCGCCAGCACCATGCCCTCCTCGATCAGGCCGCCGCCGGCCTGGTGGGGCCAGGGCGGCTCGTGGGCGCGGGCGCCGACCCCGTGGGCGACGGGGTGCGAGGGCTGACCCGGGTAGCCGGCTTCGGCGATGCCGTCGCGGATCAGCCTGTCTAGCGCCGCCATCTCGGCCCCCGGCTTGCAGTGGTCGACGGCGGCGGCGAAGATCTCCAGCAGCTGGTCGAGCAGGCGGTCGTACTCGGGGGTGAGCGGGCCCGGGCAGAAGTTCTTGGTCAGGTCGCTCCAGTAGCCGTCGGCGCAGACCCAGATCTCGAGCAGGGTCGGCTGGTCGGGCTTGACCGGGCGGTGGCCGGTCGGGGTGAAGGTGCGGATCCCCTCGCCGGACCAGACCAGGGTGAAGCCGCGGGCAAGGTCGACTTCGTCGCGGAAGCCGGTGCCGGTGGCGTGGACGAAGCCCTCGAACATGGCGCCGATCTCGCTCTCCCTCATCCCCGGCCTGGCCTTGGCCCGAACCTCGGCCATCGCCAGCGCCGCCAGCTCGTTGGCGACCCGCATCCGCTCGATCTCCTGCGGGGTCTTGATCGCCCGCGCGGCGGAGAGCAGGGGGATGCAGTCGAGGGGCTCGCTGACGACCTGCTCGAAGGCGTCGAAATAGGGCGCGCTGGCGACCGTCGGCTCACCGACCATGCGGTCGGCGGCGGCCGAGCCGAGCGAGAGCTCGAGCCCGACCCGGCCGGTCAGGCCGCGCTCGCGCAGGACCGCGAGCGCGGTGTCGACGCCGCGGAACAGCGGCGGCCGCGGGTCCGCCTCGTCGTAGAAGCGAAAGGGCCGCAGGTCCGTCGCCCAGCTCGCTTCGGCTTCGGCGACCTGCGGCTCCATCACGCACAGCGTCATCTCCCCCTCGCGGGGGAAGACGAGCACGTCGTAGCCCTTCATGCACCAGTAGTCCGACAGGTACAGCACGCTGTCCGGCGAACGGACGACCAGCGCGTCGAGGTCCT
>JAFDWC010000206.1 GCA_018268655.1 Actinomycetota bacterium | reverse complement strand
CCCGGGGAGCCGCACCCGCCCGGATAGCTCAGTTGGTAGAGCACTTCCATGGTAAGGAAGGGGTCACGAGTTCGAGTCTCGTTCCGGGCTTCTCGGAAGTGCCTGCAATTCGGCGGTTTCAGGGACTCGATTCCGCGGCGATTACCGGCATCTCCGCCCCGGAATAAAGGCACTAGTGCCAGATCGCGCGGGGATTGCTGACGATAGGCAGCGATTGCCGCGATTCGGCACTCGCTTCCGATGCCGCGGCGAGCTACGGTCCTCGCCGCGTAGAAAACCGAAAAGCGCCCCGGCGGCGCTGGGAAGACGCCCCGGGGCCGGCACCGAAGCCAGAGACTTCGGCGCAAGCGAAACGGTGGTGCGTCGCCCTGAGCGGGCGTCGCGGTACCGGCTTCGGTGCCCGAGCGCCTCAACCCGAACGGCTGCGCGATCGCGATCGGACATCCCCTCGGTGCCTCGGGAGCGCGCTGCGTGGGTCGCGCGGCGATCGATCTGGCCTCGCGCGGGGGCGGCTACGCAGTCGCCGCGCTCTGCATTGGCGTTGGTCAGGGCCTGGCGCTGGTGTTGGAGGGCGCGCACCGCGGATAGACATCGCCGCTCTGGAGACGCAGCGGCAGCCGCCGCGAGTCCCATCACCTCGAGCTGGCCTTGGTACCCGACGTCGGTTTACATCGAGGTCAATGCGGTGGCTTCCGCCCCCGCGCCTCTGGTGAATCGCAATCGCTCGAAGCGCGACGAGCCTCGTCAATTGATCGAATCGTGTTGTGCCGGGGTTTCCGGTGTGAGACGTTCAGGCGCGTGTTCGCCAATATCGCCGGAATCCCATCGAGGAGACGCTCTTGACCTTCGGGCCGGTGATCGCTGCGACCGGCGGCGCGGTCGGGTTCTCGTGGTTTAGCCGCCCGCTATGGGGCGGAAATCGCTCTTTGTGGCGGCATCGGGGAGAACGATGAGCCCGGTAGTTAGCCCGGCGCCGGGTCAGGCGCCGCAGAGGCTCCGCCACCGCAGAAGCGTTCGCCGTCTCACCACCGGTCAGCTCGCCGACTTCCGGGCTGCGGTCGCGGCCGTTCAGACGATCAGCGACGATCGCGGCTTCCAATTCTGGGCCGGCATCCATGGCCTGCCGCTGCCGATCTCCTGCACCCATCACAGCGAGCTCTTCCTGCCCTGGCACCGCGCCTACCTCTACCTGTTCGAGAAGGCGCTCCAGGACCAGGTGCCCGGAGTGACCCTGCCGTGGTGGGACTGGACGAAGGAACACGCCGAGGGGATCCCTGCCTCCTACACCAAACGGCGAGCGGAAAACAAACGCAACCCTCTTTACGACTCACCGATCCAGCCCGGAGGACGCGAACGCCCGAGCCAGAAACGAACCACCCGTGTCCCCGGGCCACCGGGTCAGCTGCCGAGCGCCGGTCAGGTCGAAGCAGTGCTCGCGAACCGCGACTTCCTCACCTTCCAGACCCAGCTCGAGAGCATCCACGACGGGGTCCACGTCTGGGTCGGCGGCACGATGGAGAGCATCGCCACCGCCGCCTATGACCCGATCTTCTGGGCACACCACGCGATGATCGACCGCCTCTGGTACCTCTGGCAGCTGCGCCACCCCGGCGCCGGCGTGCCCCCGCGGTTGCTCGACCGCGCCCTGGCGCCGTTCCCGATGACCGTGCGCGACACCCTCGAGGTGACCGGCCTCGGCTACGACTACGCCGCTTCCACCGCGGCGGCAAAAGGGCCCGGCCATGGTTGAGCGCTTCACCAGCCCGGCGATCGAGTTGCCCCCGGCCGACCGAGCCTTCGAGCGCGCCGACCTGATCTTCTACGGCCTCGACCACTCCGGTGCCTCCTACGAAGGGCGGGTCTTCCTCGACCCCCGCGGCGTCGGCGCCGATGCCGACTCGAGCCACCGCGCCTATGTCGGCTCCTTCTTCATCCTCGGCCACGGTGGCTGCTTCGGCGACCTCGGGCATTGCGACATCCCGACCGCCCGCGATCCATTCGACCTGCGGCCTCCGCACCAGCTCGAACCGGCGCTCCGGATCGTCACCGTCACCGAAGCCGTCAAGGCTCTGCTCGAGCGTGGGGTCGACGCGGCCAAGGTCACGGTGAACGCCAAGACCGCCGATCGCAGGCCGGCCGACGTCCTCGTCTTCGACACGGTCCGCCTGGCGACCTACGCCTGAGGCGACGGCAAGCGGAGCCTCGGGCGTCGAACGGCGGACGTCGGGTCGCCGTAATACCTCGTTATCGAGCGTGGCCAAGGGAGCAGTCCCCGAATGCCCGCCGGGTGTCGGGTCGATCTCACGGTGAGATCAACTCGACTCCTGGCAGTTAGGTAGAGACGCGGCGCGGATCGCGAGTCAGAAGTGGCCGGCTACTCACCGCGACATGCGAGGCGATCAGAAAGTCGGGGAGGATCTGGGTTCGCTTGCCGCCGGCTCCGCGGTACTCGGCGTGCGGCACGAGCTGGTGGCGATCTCGAACCCCTGCCCGAGTGCCCGCAGTACGGAGGCAGCGTTTTCGCTGCCAGCGTCGAGGCCCGGTGCAGCCGACAATGCATGGCGCTGGATGGAGCGTCGTTGGCGTCTTCCCGCCCGGGTACGGTGCGCCGCCAATGGGGCCGCCCAGCGGGTCGGCCGGAGACGGAAAGGAATCACCATGGATGGTCTCGTCCGACCGGCCCGGAGTAGGAGGCTGCGCTTCGGTGCTGCCTGCGCGGGCCTGCTCGTTGCGGTGCTGCTCAGCTCCCCCGACACCCCGGTCGCCGGAGCCGCGGTTCAGACCGAAGACCTCACCCTGAAAACCGGCGACACGCCGAAGCTGCGGCTCGAACAGGCCGGCGGCGGCTTCCCCTCGCAGACCTGGGACGTCGCCGGCAACGAGGCAAACTTCTTCGTCCGCGATCTGACCCACGGCAGCCTGCTGCCGTTCCGGATCAGGCCCGGCGCCCCGACCTCGAGTATCGACATCGCCGCCAGCGGCAACGTCGGGATCGGGACCAGCTCGCCCGGCGGACCCCTGGAGATCAGCCGCGGCACCGCCGCCAGCGTGCTCTACACCGTCACCGCCCCCAATCCCGACGTCAGCTGGACCACCGGCGCGCAGGCGAGCGGGGTCTTCACGATCGGCTCGAGCGGGGCCGAATCTCCGGCCCTCACCCTGCAGCCGAGTGGTGACCTGACCGCTGTCGGCTCGCTTGCCGAAGTCGCCAACCAGGCGAGCGTCAGTGGCGTGGCGGCGGTCGACCCGGCCGCGATCCTGCAGAAGGTGGCTGCCCTGCCGCTCCGCAGCTGGGCCTTCGCCGGCGCGCCCGGCACGCGCCATCTCGGGCCGCTCGCGGGCGAATTCTCCGCCAGCTTCGGGCTTGGCAGCGCCTCAACGGTGGCCCCCGCCGACGTGGCCGGCGTTGCGCTCGCCGCGGTCCAGGGCCTGGCGGCGGAAAACCGCGCGCTGACGGCGCGACTGGAACGGGTCGAGGCAATGGGAGCCGCGAAAGCCATCGACAGCCGGGCCAGGGCGGCCAACGCCAAGCTCGCCAAGAAGGTGCGCAAGCTCAGCCAGCAGATGAAGAATCTGCGCCTGGCGGTCGCCCGCCTCGGCGGCTGAGCGATGGCCGGCATCACGCGCATGACGCGAAGCCGCTAACCCTTCCCACTACGGAGACGGAGGATCGCTCGCTCGTGGGGGCCTCCCGCGAGGTCACGGATTTGGAGTCCAGCATCGCGCCGCCGGGGTCGCCCCGATCCCGGTTCACGGTGAGATCAGCTCGACCCCCGGCAGATAGGTAGAGACGCGGCGCGGATCGCGGGTCAAAAGCGGCCGGCCGCTCACCGCAGCGTGAGAGGCGATCAGAAAATCGGGGAGGATCTGGGTTCGCTTCCCCCCGGCGCGGCGGTAATCGGCGTGGGCGTGGCCGGCGAGGAAGGCCGCCGCGCGGGGCAGCTCCTCCACGATCGAGCGTGGGGGCAGCGCGGCATCGAGCGCCTCGATCCGGGAGAAGCGCGGTGCGATCTCGGCCAGCACGACGGCGTTGAGGATCACGGGGCCCCGAGCAAGCGCCTCACCGAGCGCTGCTTCGGACCAACTGAGCCAGCGCACGTCCTCGGTGAAGACGTCGAGCAGGACGCTGCTGTCGACGATGGTCCCTGCCCGTATGCTCACCGGCGGGTGAAGGCGAGGATCTCCTCGGTGCTGAGCGCAACGTCACCGGCGCCGCGCATCGCGGCGACTTCCTCACTCGCCCGATCGTTCTCGGTCACCAGCCGCGCCCCGTCACGATCCAGTTCGAAGCCCACCTCGCTCCCGGCGTGAATGCCGAGCGCCCGCCTGACCGGGAGTGGGATCGTCACCTGGCCCTTCTGAGTCACTCGCATAGAGGTAAGACTAGCAAGTAATACCGAT
>JAFDWC010000205.1 GCA_018268655.1 Actinomycetota bacterium | reverse complement strand
GATCTCGATCCCGGCCAGGGTCGCGCCCCGCGCCAGCCCGATCCCGATCTGCTCGCAGGCCTCGACGTTGGCGCGGTCGATCGCCACGTAATCGAGCATCGCCAGCGGCTCGGCGCCGACGCAGATCACGTCGTTGACGTTCATCGCCACGCAGTCGATCCCGACCGTGTCGAGCCGCCCCAGCTGTTCGGCGATCAGCAGCTTGGTCCCGACCCCGTCGGTCGAGAGCGCGATCCCCAGCCCCGGCGCGACCCTGATCACGCTCGCGTAGTGGCCCGGCAGCGGCACCTGAGCACTCGGCCGGTCGAGCTCGATCGCCCCCAGCGCCCGCACCAGCGCCGCCACCGCGGAATCCGCCGCCCCCTGGTCGACCCCGGCTCTGGCGTAGGCGTCACCGCTCATCGGCCCGATTCTTTCAGTCGCTGGGGAAGGTCCGCGCTCGCCTCGAAGACGTAGGCGCGGCCGCGCCGCCGCCGGGCCAGCAGCCCGCGCCGTGCCAGTGCCCCGAGGTCGGCGCGTGCGGTCTCGTGGGTGACCCGGTTGCTGCGTGCGTGGCCGGCGAAGGTGTAGGCGTGCTCGGGGTGCTTGAGGGCGTGGCTGAGCAGCGCCGCCTGGCGACCGTTCAGGGTCTCGTCGCCCCGCAGCAGCTCCTCGACGTCGCGGGCCTCGGCCATCTTCCGCCGCAGATAGAGGTGGAGATCCTCGACTGCACGCCCGATCGTTCGAAGCTGGTGGAGCAAGAAGTAGGTGGTGTCGCCGCCGTCGGTCTCCGTTTCGAGAAAGGCGCGGACGTACTGCGCGGGCGCGCGGCGCAGCAGCCGCGAGATCGGCAGGTACTCGGCCAGCCAGTAGCCGCGCTGACGCATCAGCCAGAAGAAGAGGATCCGCGCCGTGCGGCCGTTGCCGTCGACGAAAGGGTGGTCGTAGGCGAGCCAGAAGTGGACCAGGATCGCCCGCAGCACCGGGTGGACGAAGCGCTCCTCATCTTCGCCTTCGTTGGCGAAGTCGCAGAGCGCCTGCATCCGCTCGGGCAGCAGCTCGGCGGGAGGCGGTACGTGGATCGGCTCGCCGTCGTCGCGATCGAAGACCCGCACCCGGGGTTCTCCGGGCCGTTGCATTCGCCCCGCTTCGGCGCCGTCGGGGAGGGTCCCCTCGGCGAGGATCCGGTGCAGCTCGAGGATCTTCGCCGGGGTGAGCCTGGCGCCGATCTCCTCGCGCATGAACTCCAGCGCCCGGTAGTTGTTGACGACCATCTGCTCGCCGCGGTCCAGCGGCGCCCGGCCGCTCCGCAGCAGCTCCTTGGCGACGACTCGGGAGGTCATCGCTCCCTCCAGCTGGCTCGAGCGGATCGCCTCCTCCATCAGCGAGTTGACGAGGTAACGCTGCCGAGCCCCGCGCTCGGAGGTGACGACCTCGTCCAGCGCGACCTCGCCGGCGACATGCTGGTCGATGTAGTGGAGATGGCGGAGGACGGCGTCGGGGACCGAATAGACAAAGGGGCCGCCGGCGGGAACGGTGAGCGGGAGCTGGCGGAAATCGCTCATGCGGGCGAGCTTGGCCCGCAGCCACCACTGCTCGCTGGTCAGTCCCTCCGGCGGCTCGAGCTGGCGGAGCTTGTCCCAGTGGAGGTAGCGGTCGCGCTCACCGTGCGGCGGCCGTGCCGCCGTTACCTCGGTCAGCAGATCGGCCGCGCTGAGGGCTTCGGTCAGAGCCCTGATCGAGGGCGCCTTCTCCAGGTACATCTCAACTCCAAATCAACTCCAAATTAGTCCAAGATTTGGACATGGTAGCCCTTAATCCAAATCAACTCCAAATCAATCCAGAATTTGGAGTTCAGTCCGGGTGGCGCAGCTTCACCAGGACTGCGGCCGCCAGCGCGCCCCGGTAGGCGGCGTAGGGCCAGAGCGCGCGGTCGCGCTCGACCAGGCCGATCAGCCGCTGCGAGGCCAGAGTCGAGGCGAAGGAGGCGGCGACGCCGAGGGCGAGCGAGCGGCGCAGCTCGCGGTTGGTGCCGCGGCGCGCCAGCCGCGCGCCCTTGAGCGCGGTGGCGCCGACGATGATCGGCAGCGCCACCGTCCGCGAGAGCAGGTTGGCCTGCTCGCGGGAGAAGCGGCGGGCGCGGGCCGCGGCCAGGGTCGAGCCGTTGCGGGACACCCCCGGGGCCAGCGCCGCCGCCTGGGCGAGGCCGAGGGCGAGGCCGTCGAGGGGCGCGGCCTCGCCGCGGCCGCGCTGCTGCGGGCGGGTGTCGGCCAGCGCCATCGCGCCGGCGCCGACCAGGAGCCCGATCGCGGTCGCCCTCGGGCCGCCGAGCCGTTCCTCGATCGGCCGCTCGCCGAAGTAGCCGACCAGGGCCGCCGGCAGGAAGGAGAGCGCCAGGACCAGGCCCCGCCGCCATTCGAACAGCCGCAGCTCCTCGACGATCACCCGCCGCTGGCCGATCAGCAGCGCCGCCGCGGCGCCGGTGTGGAGCGCCACCTCGAAGCTCTTGCGGACCTCGGGATCGATCTCCTCCCAGTCCCAGCCCGCGAGCCAGGGGAGGAGGACGATGTGGGCGGAGGAGGAGACCGGGAGCAGCTCGGCCGGTCCCTGCACGATCCCGAGCGCGAGCGCGCGCCGGGCCGGGATCCGGGACGCGCCGTCCGCCCCGCTCAGGAGCTCAAGCCCCGCTGGCGTCGGCCGCCGCCGCGTTGCGCCGGCGCCGCTTGACGATCCAGTAGACGATCCCGGCGACGATCGCCGCCGCCACCACGTAGTCGAGGTAGCCGAGGTTGTGGCGCCAGTGTTCCCAGTTGGCGCCGACGCCCTTGCCGAGCAGCGCCAGCGCCAGCACCCAGGGGATCGAGCCGAGCAGGGTGAGGAGGATGAAGCGCCAGAACGGCATCTTCGCGACCCCGGCCGGGAGCGAGATGAAGGTGCGGACGATCGGCAGCATGCGGCTGAAGAAGACCGCCCAGTTGCCGTACTTGGCGAACCAGTCATCGGCCCATTTCAAGTGCTTCTGGTTGATGTGGATGAGGCGGTTCTTCTCGAGCAGGTCGAGCCGGCCGTAGTAGCCGACCGCGTAGGCGATCGCCGAGCCGACGACGTTGCCGGCGACGCCGGCGGCGACGACTTCGAACAGGGTCAGTTCGCCTTTGGAGACGCTGAAGCCGGCGAACAGCATGATCGCCTCGCTGGGGATCGGGATGCAGGCGGACTCCAGGGTCATCAGCACGAACACGGCCGCGGCTCCGGCCGAGCCGATGAATTCGGTCGCGACTTCGACGATCGGTTCGACGACCTTGTCGCTGATGCTGGCGAGCAGGAGGAGCCCCATCGAGCGCCCCATCGTACGCAAGCAGCCGGCCTCGCAACCGCTACCCCGCCTGCGATGCGGGAACCGGCCGTAGACTTCAGGGGTTCCTCGAGCGCGGAGCGACCAAGCATCCATCTCTGATTCCTTGCGCCGGGAGCGAAGCACGAGAAATTGACATGAGCCGCCTCAACCACCCCGTCTACCGGATCCGGTTGATCCAGGTGCTGGCCGACGCCGCCCTCGTCGCCCTCGCCTACTTCCTCGCCTTCCAGCTGCGCTTCCTCGACGACGCCCACGGCTGGCCCCACCGCTACGAGATCCTCTTCGCGCAGACGGTCGGCTTCGTGATCGCCGGCAAGCTGATCATCTTCGGCGCCTTCGGGCTCTACCAGAAGTGGTGGCGCTACGTCAGCGGCCGCGACTTCATGCAGATCCTCCGCGCCGTCGCCGTCGCCAGCGCGATCCTGGTGATCGCCTTCGCGGTGATCAAACCGCACCCGCAGATCCCGCGCTCGGTCGAGGTGATGGACTTCGTCCTCACCCTGATCCTGATCGCCGGCGGTCGCCTCGCGGTGCGGCTGATCGTCGAGCGCCCGACCCGCGGCGAGCGGCTGCCCAAGCACGAGGTGCTGGTGGTGGGCGCCGGCTCCGGCGGCCAGATGGTGGTCCGCGAGCTGCAGCTGAACCCGAACCTGGGCGCGACCGCGATCGGCTTCGTCGACGACGACCCGCGCAAGCGGGGGATGCGGATGCTGGGGCTGAAGGTGCTCGGCTCGACCCGCGAGATCGAGGCGATCCTCGACGAGACCGAGCCCGACGAAGTCGTGATCGCGATCCCCTCGGCGCCCGGGGCGCTGCGCGGCCAGGTCGTCGCCGCCTGTCGCGAGCGCGAGATCCGCGTCCGTACCCTGCCGACCGTGTTCGAGCTGCTGCGCGGCGGCGTCCAGCTCAACCGCCAGCTGCGCGAGGTGCGGGTCGAGGACGTGCTCGGCCGCGACCCGATCGTCCGCGAGCTCGACCGCGTCGGCGCCTACCTGCGCGACCGCATCGTCCTCGTCACCGGCGCCGGCGGCTCGATCGGCTCAGAGCTCTGCCGCCAGATCGCCCAGGTCAAGCCACGACTGCTGGTGATGCT
>JAFDWC010000204.1 GCA_018268655.1 Actinomycetota bacterium | reverse complement strand
GGGGGACCCTCCGAACGTTTTGCGGCTGAGGCCGGGAGCTCGACCATGGCGTCAGCCGAATGCGATCCAGCCGACAGGCCGAGAGAGGAGGGTCCCCCGACCCCTCCCCTCGCAGACCCTTGCCGAGTTAGCCAAAAACCTTCCGCACCCGCACCAACTCCTTCAGCTTCCCGTGCGGCCGGATCCTCCGCCGCAACACGAAGCTCAGCGGGTTAGCACCCGGCTTGCCGGAGGCGATCCAGTCGCCCCAGCTGCTCTCGAAGGTGACGTTCGGGTTGGGTGCCTCGCCGGGCTCGACTCGGGTCGAGCCGTTGTCGATCACCAGGTGCCAGGGGTCGGCGTCGGTGAACCGCCACTGGTACACGAGCGGCTTGCCGTTGGTGGCGGTGGTGTTGGCGCTGCGCCTGACCAGGTCGAAGTAGAGCCGCTGCACCTCCGGGGTGGCCAGTGGGCCGGGGGCGGCGGGTGGGCCGAGGACGCCGGCCTCCATCATCTTCACCTGGTGCTCGGCGACGGTGCGCTCGTCGGCGTCTGGGTCGAAGGGGAAGACGCCGGGCGGCATCTCCTCGGTCGGGAAGCCGATCGTACGCCAGCGCTGGCGGATCAGTTTCAGCCCGAAGGCGAAGATGTCCTCGAGGCTGAACCCGTAGCACTCGGTGTAGGTGCGGTCGAAGTTCGGCGGGTAGAAGACGGCGGGGCCGTAGGGGAGCGTTTCCCGCAGCAGCTCGACCACGGCGGCCCGGCACTCAGCCGAGGCGGGGTGGCTCTCGGCCAGCAGCTCGGAGAGGACCTTGACGCCGAAGCCGATGTGGCGCTGCTCGTCCTTGGAGACGTTCGCCATCCCGGCGCTGAAGCCGGGCATCGTCGCGGCCGAGGAGAAGAAGTCCTCGATGAAGTGCTGGCCGGGCTGGGCCAGGCTGCCCTCGACGATCAGGTGGTAGAGGGTGATCGCCTGCGCGTACTTGGGCAGCGAGCGGTCCTTGCGCAGCTCCTCGGCCATCCGGTCGAGACGGTCGAAGACGCCGCGGTAGCCCCAGTTCAGCTGCGGCAGGGTTGCGGCCAGGGTCTCCTCGATCGACTCGCCCCCGACCCCGATCACCTCCCTGAAAAAGCGGTGGAAGAAGATCGAGTGGCGGACCTCGTCGACCTGCTGGGTGGCGAGGAAGTAGGCCTGCTCCTCGCTCGGGGCGGCGGTGATGTAGGGGGCGAGGGTGTCGGCGACCCGGTCCTCGCCGTAGAAGAACATCGAGTAGATCCACATCGCCGAGCTCCGCTGGATCTCGCTGAGGGCCTCCCAGCCCGCTCGGTCGGCCGCGAAGTCGAGGTCGTAGGCGCTCCAGTTCCCGTGCTCCCAGCGCCGGTAGAGGTCCTCGTAGGTGACGTTGTCGATCAGGCTCTGGGAGGCGACGCTCATCTCTACTCCTTTTGGTGTCGCGATCGGGGCTCAGGCAGCCTAGCGCGATCCTGGCTGCCCAGCCAGTTTCCCCCTTCAGACCCCGCCTGGTCCGAGGCGCTAGGCTCGCCGGCGAATGGACGACCTCGGCGAGCAGATCTCCTACCTGACCCTGGGCCACGACGTGCCCGTCTACGCGAGCGGCGGCGAGCGGGTCGGGAAGGTGGTGCGGGTCCTCAGCGAACCGGCGGCCGACATGTTCGACGGCATCATCATCGACACCACGGCGGGCCCCGGCGGCCACAAATTCGTCGATGCGCCCGAGGTGGGGCAGATCCACGAGCGCGGTGTCGTCCTCAAGATCGACGCCGCCGAAGCGGCGCGGCTGCCGAAGCCGGAGGCCAACCCCGGCGCGATCACGGTCGGCCCCAGCGACCTCGTCGCGGGCCGCGGCCCCGGCTTCTTCCGCCGCACCTGGGACCGGCTGTCCGGCAAGTAGCCCGACCGCTCGGCGCGGCCGTTCCGAAAAAGCGGCGGCATGCGTGTTGAGATGTTCTGTCTGCATCTCTAAGCTCGCTCAAATGAAGCGGGAGACCTGGACCGACGAGCGGATGGACGACTTCGCGCGGCGCGTCTATCAGCACTTCGAGCAGGTCGACGGTCGCTTCCAACGAGTCGAGCTCGACATCCGCGACCTGCGGACCGAGATGCGGGCCGAATTCGCCAACGTCCGCCGCGAGATGAAGGACGGGTTCGACGAGGTGCGAGGACTGACCTTGCGGATGGGCAGTGGGATCGTCGGCGCGATCGTCATCTCCGTCCTGGTGCGGGGCATCTGATGACGCGGGAGACCTGGACCGACGAGCGCCTCGACGACCTCTCGCGGCGGATGGACCATGGGTTCGAGCGGGTCGACCGCGACCTGCGCGACATCCGCAGCGAGGTCGGCGACGTCAGGCCCGACGTCGCCGAGCTGCGGACCGTCGTTTACCGCTTCGGCACCGGGATCATCGGCGCAATCCTCGTCGCCTCGCTCCTGCACGGGATCTGAGCCGCGATGATGCCGGCGTGGCGCCAAGCCGTCCATCGTTGATCGCCGCCCGGCTGACCGCACAGGCGCTGGCCGGGGAGCCGTTGGCGGGGCCGGTCGAGGTGGCGGAGCGGCTGCTCGCGGTGCAGGCTCAGGACCCGCGCGGGGCGCGGCTGGCGGTGCGGGCGCGGACCGAGGGGCAGGGCGCCGCCGCGGTCGATCGCGCCTTGAGCGAGGACCGCTCGCTGCTCGTCACCTGGCTCAACCGCGGCACCCTGCACCTGGTCCGCCGCGAGGACTACCCGTGGCTGCAGGCGTTGACGACCCCGCCGCTCTTCACCTCGTGCGCCACCCGGCTGCGCCAGGAGGGGGTCGACGAGCGGGCGGCCGAGAAGGGGGTCGAGACGATCACCCGGGCGCTGGGCGACGAGGGCCCGCTGACCCGCTCCCAACTGCGCGAGCGCCTCGATGCCGCCGGCGTTCGCACCGAGGGCCAGGCGCTCGTCCACCTGCTCTTCCTCGCCGCCCTCCGCGGCCTCGCCGTGCGCGGCCCGGTGCTCGGTAACGAGCAGGCGTTCGTCCTCGCGGCCGAATGGCTCGGGCCGCAGCCGCCGGTCGACCGCGACCGGGCCCTCGCCGAACTGGCCCGCCGATACCTCGCCGGGCACGGTCCCGCCGGCGACCGCGACCTCGCCCGCTGGGCGGGCCTGCCGTTGCGCGACGCCCGCGCCGGGCTCGAGGCGATCGCCCCGCGGCTGGAGCAGCGGCCCGACGGCCTCCTCGACCTCGTCGGCCGCCCCGCCGCAGCGGAGCTGCCGCCGCCGCGACTGCTCGGCTCCTTCGAGCCCCTCCTGCTCGGCTGGGTCTCGCGCGAGGAAGTCGTCGGCCCGCACAGGCTGCTGGTCACCAACAACGGCATCTTCCGCCCCTTCGCCCTGGTCGGCGGCCGCGCGGTCGCCACCTGGCGGCTGGTCGGCGGCAGGCTCGAGATCGAGCACCTCGGCCGGGTCACGAAGGCGGCGACGAGGGCTCTCGAGGCAGACGCGCAGGCGGTGCTCGCCTACCTCGAACGCTGAGCCGGGCAACCGGTCGTCATCCCACCTCGTTCGGAGTGGAAATAACGAATGGGGGTGTTGTTTGGCGCTTGGGAGCAACGGCGGTAGCAGCTAGAGGATCGGCGTGATCCAGCCGTTGACGGGCTCGCGGCCCGCCATGCTCGAACTAGCCCAACTTCGGGCTGCGCCAAGGGCGCTCGAGGCGGGCGACCAGCTCGTCGCCGACGCGGTCGATCGGGACCCGGACCTGCTCCAGCGAGTCACGGTCGCGGAGGGTGACGGTGTCGTCCTCCATCGTCTGGTGATCGACGGTGATCCCCCACGGGGTGCCGATCTCGTCCTGGCGCCGGTAGCGCTTGCCGATCGAGCCGCCCTCGTCGTACTCGGCCATCAGCCGCGGCCGCAGCCGGCCGTGGAGCTCGCGCGCCTTCTCCGGCAGCCCGTCCTTGGAGACCAGCGGCAGCACCGCGACCTTGACCGGCGCCAGTCGCGGATGCAGCCGCAGCACCGTGCGCTGGCGCCCCTCGACCTCCTCGACCTCGTAGGAGTCGACGAGGAAGGCGAGCGTCGCGCGGTCTGCTCCGGCCGCCGGCTCGATCACGTGCGGGACGTAGCGCTCTTTGGTCTGCTGGTCGAAGTACTCGAGCTTCTCGCCGCTGAACTTGGCGTGCTGGGTGAGGTCGAAGTCACCGCGGTTGGCGATCCCCTCCAGCTCCGACCAGCCGATCGGGAACAGGTACTCGACGTCGCTGGTGCCGCTCGAGTAGTGGGAGAGCTCGTCGGCGTCGTGGGCGCGCACCCGGAGGTATTCGGGGCGGATCCCGAGCTCGGTGTACCAGCGCTCGCGCAGCTCGATCCACTCCCGGTACCAGCGCTCCGCTTCGGCCGGCGGCACGAAGAACTCCATCTCCATCTGCTCGAACTCGCGGGTGCGGAAGATGAAGTTGCCGGGGGTGATCTCGT
>JAFDWC010000203.1 GCA_018268655.1 Actinomycetota bacterium | reverse complement strand
GAGGTGGCGCGCCGGCTCGGTCGCCTCCACCCGCGCGGCCAGCGCGAGCGCAGCGCGATCGAGCGGCTGCGCTCCTGGGACGGCCGGCTCGACCCCGACACCGTCGCCGGCACGATCTACCAGGCCTTCATCCTGCGGCTCGGCCGTGAGGTGGCGCGGGCGGTGATCGGAGACCGCGACCTCAGCGAGCGTTGGCTCGACCGCGCCGACAACGGCTTCACCGCCCACAGCACCTCGCCCTGGCGCTGGCACTCGCACCTGATGGCGCTGTGGGAGGAGGAGGACCCGCGGCTGATCGGCCGGCCCTGGGAAGACCTGGCGCTGGAAGCCCTGGCCGGGGCCCTCGACGACCTCGGCGACCGCTTCGGGCCCGACCCCGAAGCCTGGCGTTGGGGCAGCGTCCACGAGATGGAGTTCCCGCACCCGCTCGGCGACGCCAACCCGTTGCTGCACCGGATCCTCAACCGGCGGCTGCGGGCCGGCGGCGCCCAGGAGACCGTCAACCAGATCGCCTACGACCCCAACGACCCCTACCGGGCGGTCTGGGGGCCGAGCTGGCGGATGGTCGCCGACCCGGTCGCCCCCGACCGCTCGCGCTGGCAGATGTTCACCGGCCAGTCCGGGCACCCGGCCAGCCGCCACTACGACGACCTCCAGGCCGGCTGGCTCGCCGGCCGCACCCAGCCGATGTGCGGCGAGGGGCCGTGGGAGGTGCTGGAGCTGACGCCGGGCTGATCTCTAGCGAGTTATGGGGAGTTATGGCCAACCTGGCTATAACTTCCTATAAGTTCCTCGCGATGGACCCGATCGCCAACCCCTACACGCCGAATGCCGGCTCGCGCCCGCCGGAGCTGGCCGGTCGCGAGGGGCAGTTGGAGCAGTTCGCGGTGCTGGTCGGGCGGCTGCGGGCGGGGCGGACCGAGCAGAGCATGATCGTCCGCGGCCTTCGCGGCGTCGGCAAGACCGTGCTGCTGAACGCCTTCGAGAACCAGGCCGAGGCAGCGGGCTTCCTCACCTTCTACCACGAGCTGACGCCCGACTCGAACCTGATCGAGGTGCTCGCCCGCGACTGCGAGCGGGCACTGGAGCGGCTCAGTCTCGGCGCCGGCCTCGGCGCCCGCATCCGCGCCGCGCTCGAGCACCTGAGGACGATCACCTTGACCGGGCCGGAGGGGTTCGGGATCGCCGTCGACCTCGGCGACGCCGACGAGGGGACGATCACCGAGGACCTCACCGACCTCTTCCTCCAGCTCGGCGCCGCGGCGCGGGAGCGGGAGCGTGGGGTCGCCGTCTTCCTCGACGAGCTGCAGCACGTCGAGGAGGTCCACTATCGCTCGCTGATCAGCGCCCTGCACCGGGCAACGCAGAAAGAGCTGCCGATCGCCGTCGCCGCGGCGGCGCTGCCGCAGATCCCCTTCCTCAGCGGCGAGGCACGCTCCTACGCCGAGCGGCTCTTCGACTTCCCGGTGATCGGCAACCTCGAGCGCGAGGCGGCGACCTCGGCGCTGATCGACCCGGCCCGCCGCCAGGGCGTCGACTACTCCGCCGCGGCGCTCGAGCTGGCGCTGGAGTGGACCGCCGGCTACCCCTTCTACGTCCAGCAGCTCGGCAAGCACGCCTGGAACATCGCTGCGCGCTCGCCGATCGGGGTGGCGGTGATCGAGCAGGCGATCCCCGCCGCCCAGGCCTCCCTCGACAGGAGCATCTACGAGGTCCGCTACCAGCGGGCGACCGCGGGAGAGCGGCGCTACATGCGGGCGATGGCCGAGCTCGGCGACGGTCCCTACCGCTCCGGCCTCGTCGCCGAGGGCTGGGGCGGCTCGGTCACCTCGGCCTCGCCGACGCGCCAGCAGCTGCTCGCCAAGGGACTGATCTACGCGACCGAGGACTACGGCTTCATCGACTTCACGGTGCCGCGCTTCGCCGAGTTCATGCGGCGCGCGTAGGCGGTCAGGGCTGCTCGGGGTCCGCGAGCGAGGAGAGGCCCGGGTTGCGGGCGTTGGAGACGGCGGTGACCAGCTCGACGATCGGGGCCGGCGCCTTGCTCGGGTGGCCTGCGTCGAAGGGAGGCCGCGGGTCGTACTCGATCCCGAGCTGGACCGCTTCGGCGACCTCGGGACCGACCTCGCGGCCGACCAGGTGGAGGGCCATGTCGATCCCGGCCGAGACGCCGGCGGCGGTGAGGAGCTTGCCGTCCTCGACGAAGCGCCCGACCACGGGCTCGGCGCCGTAGGCACGGAGCGGCTCGAGGTAGAGCCAGTGGCCGGTGGCGCGGCGTCCCCGCAGCAGGCCGGCGGCGCCGAGGACGAGGGAGCCGGTGCAGACCGAGGTGGTCCAGGTGCTGCCGCGGTCGATCTCGCGCAGCCATTCGAGCAGCGGCTCGTCCTCGAGCAGGGAGCGGTTGCCGTGGCCGCCGGGGACGAGGACGAGGTCGGCGGCCGCGACCTCGGCGTAGGGGCGGTCAGCGATCAGCCCCAGCGAGCCGGCGTCGGTGCGGACCTCGCCGCGCTCGGGGGCGACGAACTCGACCTCCCAGCCCGGGACCGAGCGGAACACCTCGTAGGGGCCGACGGCGTCGAGGGCGGTGAGTCCGTCGAAGATCAGGATCACGGTCTTCATTCGGCTGATGTTGACGCAATGGGTGGCTCGCCGCGTCGGCTAGCGTTTGGGACCGTGAGCCGGCGCGGCCAGATCGTCCTCAACGACGCCGAGCTGCGGGAGCTGCTCGAGCGGGAGCGGGTGGCGATCGTCTCCAGCATCGGGCCGCGTGGCTGGCCCCACTCGATGCCGCTCTGGTACGTCCCGCGCGACGGCGAGGTCTGGATCTGGACCTACGCGAAATCGCAGAAGGTCCGCAACCTCGAACGCGACCCGCGGGCGACGGTGCTGGTCGAGACCGGGCACGAGTACGGCGAGCTGCGGGGGGCGATGATCGAGGCCGAGGCGGAGATCGTGCGCGACTTCGATACTGTGCTCGGCTTCGCCGAAGAGCTCACCGTCCGCTACGCGGAGGGGATCTCCTCGGTCGAGGGGGATGCCAAGGCGGCACTGGAAGCGCAGGCGCCGAAGCGGGTGGTGATTCGGTTCCGGCCGGTACGGACGGCAAGCTGGGACCACCGCAAGCTCGGTGGCGGCTACTAGTCTCCGGGCCTCCCTCGGTGACAGGTTCGATACATCCACGGCCGGCTCGTGTTGCAGGGTGACCCGAGTTTCCCGCCAGACGCCCGACTCGCAACGAGGTGAAGACCATTCTCAGCAGACGTTTCCCAGTCGCCCTTGCCCTCTCCACCTGCCTCAGCGTCGCGATCATGCTGATCGCGGCCAGCGGATGCGGTGCCGCCTCGCCTCCGACCCCGCCGCCGCCAAAGGGCTTCTTCGGCATCGATCCGCAATCGGGGCTGACCGAACGCGACGCCGAATACATGCAGGCGGGGGGGATCGAAACGGTCCGCTGGCCGCTGAGCTGGTCGGCCGTGCAGCCGACCCGCACCGGCGGCTACGACTGGAGCGGCTTCGACCAGGTCGTCAGCACGGCCAGCCGCCACGGGCTGCAGGTGCTCCCGGTCGTTCTCGAAACGCCTCGTTGGCTGTCGAAGGGGACGAAGCTGCCGATCGACAGCGCCACCGCCCGCCTGGCCTGGACCCAGTTCCTCGAAGCGGCGGTCAAACGCTACGGGCCCGGCGGCGAATTCTGGACGACCCACGCGCCCGGGGTCGTCCAGTACGAACCGGCGATCCCGACCCCGGTGCCGATCCGCAACTGGCAGATCTGGAACGAGGCCAACTTCTTCTACTTCGCCTACCCGGTTTCGCCGCAGCGCTACGCGCGTCTGCTCAAGCTCTCGGCGCCGGCGATCAAGCGGGTCGACCCGGGGGCCAAGGTGATCATGTCGGGCCTGTTCGGCAAACCGTCGCCGAAAGGGGCGCGGGGGATGCCCGCCGTCCAGTTCCTGGAAGGGGTCTACCGCGTCCCTGGGATCAAGAGCTACTTCGACGGGGTCGCGCTGCACCCGTACGCGGTCGACACCGAAACGCTCGAAGAAATGATCGAAGAATTCCACGAAGTGACGGTCAAGAACCACGACCGCGTCCCCCTCTACATCACCGAGATGGGCTGGGGCTCGCAGAACGACTTCAACAAGGTCGCCTTCGAGCAGGGCATCCAGGGCCAGGTGAGGGAGCTCAAGGGCGCCTACGCCTATCTGCTCGAAAACCGCGCCAAGCTCAACCTCAAGGGCGTCTACTGGTTCGCCTGGAAGGACCTCGCCGGATCGTGCAATTTCTGCGACTCGGTCGGACTGTTCAGGGCTGGGGAAAAGTTCAAGCCGAAGCCAGCTTGGCGGGCGTTTGTCGGGATTACGCGTGGCAGTGTGAGGCCTTAGCGGGGGACGAACCGCCTTCGATGCGGATTCGAGGGCGGCGCTCGGGGGTCCCTCCCCGGACGGAAACGACAGCCTTCGGCTGGTTTCCTGAGTGTCC
>JAFDWC010000202.1 GCA_018268655.1 Actinomycetota bacterium | reverse complement strand
CCGATTCCTGATCCCCATAGGGGATCAGCATCATCCGGAGCGTCGCCCGAAGGGCGCGCGACTGAATTCACGGGGAGGAGTGCCGAGGGCCCCGCCCCGGCAAACCCTGGTCCCTGGGCGTCCCTCGCAGCGGGCGTTCCGAGAGACGGGCGTCCCGCGCAGCCAGCGTCCCTCACACCGCCCCGCCCCGACCACCCACCCGAACCGCCACGCTTGATTCAAACCCCCAAAGGCGGGTATCAAGTTGCTGTTGTAACAAGGGAAAGGAGGCCCTCGATGGCATCTGCAACCGTTCCCCGTCCCCCGGAGGTTCCGACCCGGGAGCGGATGGTGGAACCAGCGTCGGGGTGGGCCCCGGCGGATCCTGGACCACTCGGCCTTGCCGGCTTTGCGCTGACCACGTTCGTGCTCAGCATGTTCAACGCCGGCCTGGTCAGCAAAACGGCCGAGCCGGTCGTGCTCGGCGTCGCCCTCGCCTACGGCGGCATCGCCCAGCTGCTCGCCGGGATGTGGGAGTTCCGCACCGGCAACACCTTCGGCGCGGTCGCGTTCACCTCGTTCGGCGCCTTCTGGATCTCGTTCTGGGCGCTGGTGACGTTCTTCGTCAAAGACATTCCGGCCGGCGAGGTCGGGGCCGGAGTCGGGCTCTACCTGATCTCGTGGGGGATCTTCACCACCTACATGCTGGTTGCCTCACTGCGGACCACCGTGGCGGTCGCGCTCGTCTTCCTGCTGTTGGCGGCGACGTTCTTCCTGCTCGGGATCGGCGAAGCGAACGGATCCACGGGGATGGTCGAAGTCGGCGGCTGGTTCGGCCTGGCAACCGCGGTCGCGGCCTGGTACGCCTCGTTCGCCGCGGTCACCAACTCGACCTTTGGGCGAACCGTGTTGCCGGTGAAGTCGCTGAAATAGCAGCGGGCATAGAGTGCATCACTGGCGAAGGGGGGACACCGGGCAACGAGGAGAGGAGCGAGGCAGATGGCAACTGAGCAGGCACCTTCGGGGCTCGAGCGCGAGCTCGAGCGGATGCTGGAGATCGAGAAGTTCGAGCCGCCGGCGGGCTTCCGGGCCGAGGCGCTGTGGAGCGATCCGGCGATCTACGAGGAGGCCGGCTCGGACCCCGAGGGCTGGTGGCTTGCCCGGGCCAAGGAGCTTCTCGACTGGGAGACCGAGCCGGCTCAGTCCCTGAACGACTCCAATCCCCCCTTCTACAAGTGGTTCGAGGACGGCCGCCTCAACGCCAGCTACAACTGCCTCGACCGCCACGTCGAGGCCGGCAGGGGAGACCGCATCGCCTACCACTGGCGCGGTGAGGAGGGCGAGCGCCGCGACATCACCTACGCCGAGCTGCTCGACCAGACCCAGCGCTTCGCCAACGCGCTCAAGGGCCTCGGCGTGGAGAAGGGCGACGTGGTCGGGATCTACCTGCCGATGATCCCCGAGGTCGCGGTCGCGATGCTCGCCTGCGCCCGGATCGGCGCCGTCCACAACGTCGTCTTCGGCGGCTTCAGCGCCGAGTCGGTGCGGGAGCGGATGGAGTTCTCCGAGGCGAAGGCGCTGGTCACCGTCGACGGCGCCCGCCGCAAGGGCAAGACGGCGCCGATCAAGGAGACGGTCGACGAGCACCTCGGCGACCTCGACTCGCTGGCGACGATCGTCGTCGTTCGCGCGACCGGGATCGAGTGCCCGATGCAGGACGGCCGCGACGTCTTCTTCGACGAGGCCTGCGCCGCCGCCGACCCCACCTGCCCGGCCGAGCCGATGGAGGCCGAGCACCCGCTCTTCATCCTCTACACCTCGGGCTCGACGGCGAAGCCGAAGGGCATCCTCCACACCACCGGCGGCTACCTGACCGGCGCCACCACCACCCACCGCTACGTCTTCGACTTAAAGCCCGAGCAGGACGTCTACTGGTGCGCCGCCGACGTCGGCTGGGTCACCGGCCACAGCTACATCGTCTACGGCCCGCTCGCCAACGGCGCCACCTCGGTGATGTGGGAGGGGGCGCCGGACTACCCGCACCAGGGGATCTGGTGGGAGCTGATCGAGGACTACCGGGCGACGATCCTCTACGCCGCCCCGACCGCGATCCGCACCTTCATCAAGTGGGGCGAGCAGATCCCCGCCAAGTACGACCTCTCCTCGCTGCGGCTGCTCGGCTCGGTCGGCGAGCCGATCAACCCCAAGGCCTGGCTCTGGTACCACAAGGTGATCGGCGGCGAGCGCTGCCCGGTCGTCGACACCTGGTGGCAGACCGAGACCGGGGCGATCATGATCACCCCGCTGCCGGGGATCACCGAGACCAAGCCCGGCTCGGCGACCCGGCCCTTCCCCGGGATCAGCGGCGAGGTGGTCTCCGAGCGCGAGGGCGAGCCGGTCTCAGAAGGCCAGGGCCTGCTGGTCCTCGAGCGCCCCTGGCCCTCGATGCTGCGCACCCTTTACAAGGAGGACGATCGCTTCATCGAGACCTACTTCCAGAAGTTCGGCGACGGTCGCTACCTCGCCGGCGACGCCGCCCGCCGCGATTCGGACGGCTACTTCTGGGTGATCGGGCGGATCGACGACGTCGTCAACGTCTCCGGCCACCGGCTCTCGACCGCCGAGGTCGAGTCGGCGATCGTCGCCCACGAGAACGTCGCCGAGGCGGCGGTGATCGGCCAGTCCGACGAGCAGACCGGGCAGGCGATCTGCGCCTTCGTCACCCTCGCCGGCTCCACCGAGCCCTCCGAGGCGCTGCAGGAGGAGATCCGCGCCGAGGTTGCCGAGCGGATCGGCAAATTCGCCCGCCCGAAACGGATCGTCTGGGCCGATGACCTGCCGAAGACCCGCTCGGGGAAGATCATGCGGCGGCTCCTGCGCGACATCGCCGAGGGGCGGGCGCTGGGAGACGTGACGACGCTCAAAGACCCGGCGGTGATGGCGGAACTGGAGGGGAAGATCGCGGCGGAGGAAGCGGACGGGGGCGGCTGAGGAGACTCGCCGCTCATCCCGCCGGCGGCAGCGAGGCGAGGAACCCGAGCACCGCGGCGTTGAACTCGTCCGGCAGCTCCTCGTTGCTGACGTGACCGCACTCGAGCAGCGTCAGCGTCGCCTCCGGGATGCCATCGGCCAGCTGTCGCTGGATCGGCGGCGGGAAGAGCGCGTCCTCTTCGGCCCCCAGCACCAGGGTCGGAGCCGCGACCTCGGCGAGCCGCCCGCTGAGGTCCTCGCGGTTCGCCACCGCCTCCAGCATCTGCGCGATGCCGAGCGGAGACTGGGCGACGAACTCACGCCGCGCCCGCGCCAGCGGCTCGCCTCCCCGGCTGCGGTGGGCCTCGCTGTAGAGAACCGGGGTGAGAGCCTCCCACCAGCCCTCGATCGCGCCGCTCTCCTCGGCGCCCGCGAGAAGCTGGGCGGCGAGGGTCGCGTCCTCGGGGCGGGCTGCCGGGGAGCCGCTGGCGAGAACCAGGGCACGAACGTCGCCGGGGTGTTCGATCGCGTAGGCGAGCGAGAGGAAGCTGCCGACGGAGAGGCCGCAGAGCACCGGCCGCTCGAGCTTCCACTCGCCGACCAGGGCCTCGAGGTCCGCGAGGACGTCGCTGAACGAGTAGGGCTGGGCCGGGACCGACGATCGGCCGTGCCCGCGCAGGTCAAAGCGGTAGACCCGGTGGCCGGCCCCGACCAGGGCCTCGACCAGCGCGTCCCAGGTAGCGATGGTGTAGCTGAGGCCCGGGATCGCGATCACCGGATCGCCGTCCCCCTCGGCACTCCAGTACAGCTCGACCTCGTCGCGCTTCAGCGTCGGTGACATTCGCGGCTCTCCTTCATCGGCGATCGATCAGACCGGGCACAGGATCCCAGGCTGGTCGCGGGTGCTGGGGAACCCTACGACGGCTACTGGCTCGCTTCCGCCGCCTCGCCGCTGAGTTCGACGTGGGCGCGGCTGTCGCTGCTGCGGATCAGCAGCAGGGTCGCGAGGAGGCCGAGGACGGCGAAGACGGCGCCGACCAGGAAGGCGGCCTGGAAGCCTTCGGTCAGCGTCGCCGGATCGTGGGCGCCGTTGATGATGCCGTTGGCGATCGCCGCGAGGACGGCGAGGCCGAGGGCGCCGCCGACCTGCTGGGAGGTGTTGATGAGGCCGCTGGCGAGGCCCTGCTCGTGGTCTTCGATCCCGGAGACGGCGGCGATCGTGACCGGGACGAAGGCGAAGCCGAGGCCGACAGCGGCGAACAGCGAGGGGCCGAGGATGTCGCTGACGAAGTCGCCGTGGGCGGAGACCTGGCCGAACCAGACGAGGCCGATCGCGATCAGCGCCATGCCGAGCGCGAGGATCGGCTTGAAGCCGACCTTGGTCACCAGGGCCGAGGCGACGCCCGCCGAGATGATGATCGTGATCGCCAGCGGCAGGTAGGAGAGGCCGGCCTTGATCGGGCTGTAGCCGAGCACCTGCTGCATGTAGAGCGAGATGAAGAAGAACATCGCGAACAGCGAGCAGCCGATCAGCAGCC
>JAFDWC010000201.1 GCA_018268655.1 Actinomycetota bacterium | reverse complement strand
GAGGGGCACCCCACCGCTCCCAACGAATCCATCCCGCACCCCCGCAACGTCCCGCAGCTCACGAGAGAAGCCGGGGGGCGTCCTCTTCGCCTGAGCTTCGTGCTTCGGGGCTGAGGCCCTAGACAGACTCTCCTCGGGAGGGGTCGGGGACCCTCCGAACGTTTTGCGGCTGAGGCCGGGAGCTCGACCGGGGCGTCAGCCCGAATACTCCCCAGCCGACAGGCCGAGAGAGGAGGGTCCCCCGACCCCCCTCCCCCGCAGAGCGTCCCTACCTAGACCTTGATCGTGATCACGTCGCCGTCGGCCACCGGGTAGTCGCGGCCCTCGATCCGCAGCAGCCCCCTGTCCCTCGCCGCCACGTAGCCGCCGGTCTCGACCAGCTGCTGCCAGCCGATCACCTCGGCTTTGACGAACGCTTCCATGATCTCGGTGTGGATCGTCCCCGCCGCCTCGAGTGCGGTGGCGCCGCGGTGCAGCGGCCGCGCCACCGCTTCCTTGTCCTCGCCGGCGGTGAAGAAGGTGATCAGCTCGAGCAGGTCGTAGGCGGCGCGGACGAGCCGGGCCAGGCCCGAGCCCTCGACTCCGTAGGACTCGCGCATCTCCTCCGCTTCGGCCGGGTCGAGCTCGGCCAGCTCGCCCTCGATCCGGGCGCTGACCGCGACCACCCCGGCGCCGACCGCGGCGGCGTGGGAGCTGACCGCCTCCGGCGGCTCGGAGTCGCCCTCGTCGACGTTGGCGACGTAGAGGATCGGCTTCGAGGTCAGCGCCTGCAGGTTGCGGGCGGCGTCCGGCGCGGCGGCGGGGAGCGGGACCGAGCGGGCCGGGCGGCCGGCGGCGAGCGCCTCGCGCACCGCCTGCAGCCAGGCGTGCTCGGCGATCGCCTCGGGGTCGCCCGACTTCGCCCCCTTGCCGACCCGGTTCAGCCGCCGTTCGACCTGCTCGAAGTCGGCGAGGACGAGCTCGGTCTCGATCGTCTCGATGTCGGCGAGCGGGTCGACGCGCCCGTCCGGGTGGGGCACGCCGGAGTCCAGGCTGTGGCAGCGGACGACGTGGCAGATCGCGTCGGTCTCGCGGATCGAGGCGAGGAACTGGTTGCCCAGCCCCTCCCCTTCCGAGGCGCCCTTGACGAGGCCGGCGATGTCGTGGAAGTCGATCGTCGCCGGCACCAGCTCGGAGCTGCGGACGGTCTCCGCCACCGCCTCCAGCCGCTCGTCCGGGACCCGCGCCACGGCGACGTTCGGCTCGATCGTCGTGAACGGGTAATCGCCGGTCTGGGCGCCACCGCTGGTCAACGCGTTGAAGAGGGTCGACTTGCCGGCGTTCGGCAGCCCGACGATCCCGACCTTCATCAGACGCCGCCTCCGGCGCTCATTGGAGAACCTCCCCGTGTTTTTCCTCTGATCTGAATGTGCCGGCCGAGCGCAGCGAGGCCGTCCAGCACCCCGGGCGAACGCATGGAGCCGACCGCCGCCATGAGGGGTCACCGCATGATTGATGGATTGACGTCGCTATAGCCACTTCAATCCATCACCCATCGCGGAATAGCTACCTGCAGCCAGAGGTCGTGCCGTCCCATGGGGACCAAAAAGCTGCAGCGCCGGGTTGCTCCAGGGTTGGATGCGGTGGGAGGTTGGCACGGGGCGTCTCACAGCGAGAGCGGAACGATCAGCCCCGCGAGGACGCCGAGCAGGGCGCCGGCGAGGACGTCGGACGGGTAGTGCATGCCGAGGTAGGGGCGGCCGAGCGAGATCAACGCCGCCACCACCAGGGCGCCGGCGGTGGCGTGGTCGACCCGGAACATCGCCGTCGCCACCGCGAACGAGGAGAAGGCGTGGGCGGAGGGGAAGCTGAGCGAGCTCGGGGCGCCGCCCAGCGGCGGCAGCCCCTCCAGCACCGGGCGCGGCCGCCGCACCGCCAGCTTGATCAGGTAGTTGAAGCCGATGCAGACCGGCCCCAACGCCGCGCAGATCAGCCACTGTTCGTGCCGCGACCAGTCGATCGCGGCCAGCACCAGGTTCAGCAGCACCCAGATCAGGGCGTTGTTGCCGGCCTTGCCGAGCGCCTGCGCCGCCGCCTCCAGGCGCGGCGAGTGGCCGCGGGTCCGCATCGCCCGCAGGAGCTTGAGGTCGACGCTCTCGGCGCTCAACGCGGCGGCTTCCCGTCGCGGAGCAGCGCCAGCGCCTTGGCGACGCGGCGCTCGCGCGTCTCCTCCTTCTTCGCCTCGGCGATCCAGCGCGCGTACTCCTTGCGGTGGCTATGGGCGAGGCCATCGAAGCCGGCCTTGGCGGCGGGGTCGGCTTCGAGCGCGGCGGCCAACGCCGCCGGCACCTCGACCGTGCGCTCCGCGGTCTCGAGCTCGAGCTCGACCGCCACCTTCTCGCCGGCCTCGACCCCGGCCGCGGTGCGAACCTCCCTGTTGAGGCCGAGCAGAAACTCGCCGCGCATCCGCGAGACCCGGCCGCCCCAGCTGTGGCCGTTGACCGTCGCCCTGACCGGGAAGCTCTTCGCCCCCTCCCCCACCGCGGCCACCTGTTCCTCGTCGAGGACGACCGCGGCGGCCGGTCCGCGGGGCTCCAGGGTGGTCTCGAAGGCGATCCGCCCCATCTCAGTCGACGGAGCCGGGACCGTGGTCCTGTTCGCGCCGTTTCGCGGCGTCGATCGTCTCCTGGGCGTCGGCCCGGGGCCGCCAGCCGTCGGTCTCGACCGGCTTATGTTCGAGGTCCTTGTAGACGTTGAAGAAGTGCTCGACTTCGTGCAGCAGAGCCTCCGGCAGGTCGCCGAGGTCCTCGACCCCGGACCACCCCGGGTCGCGCAGCGGCACGCAGACGACCTTGTCGTCGGGCCCGGCCTCGTCCCTCATCTTCAGCAACCCGACCGGCTTGACCGGGATCACGCAGCCGGGGAAGGTCGGCTCGGAGACGCAGACGAGGCAGTCGAGCGGGTCGCCGTCCTCGCCGAGGTGGCCGATCAGGAAGCCGTAGTCGACCGGGTAGACGGTCGAGGAGGAGAGGAAGCGGTCGAGCACGACGTGCCCGGACGCCGGGTCCCACTCGTACTTGTTGCGGCTCCCTTTCGGGATCTCGATCAGCGCCAGGAGCTGCTCGTCGGCGGTGGAGTGGCGGTCCATCGGCGGGATCATTTCAGGCCGCGCGCTGCAGCGATTTGGGACGCTATGGCGACCCGAATGCTTGCAGCGGATGCGGGGGCGCTACTCGAGCGCCGCCGCGGGGCGGCCGGAGCTCGTCGCCGGCTTCTCGCGGCGGGCGCTGAGCGCCATCATCAGGGCCGGGATGAAGGCGAGGGCCAGCAGGGCCGCGGCCCAGACGAAGGTTTCCGCGAAGGCTTCGGCGATCGGTTCGGCGACCTTCGCCTGCTGGGCCGGGGTGAGGCTGTGGAGGGCGCTGAAGCCGCTTTCGCCGTCGGTCGGGGCGAGGCCGCCGAGGTTGGCGGTGATCGCGGTCGAGAGCAGGACCGAGAGGATCGCGGTCCCGATCGAGGCGCCGGCCTGGCGGATGATGTTCATCGCGGTCGAGGTGCGGGCGATCGCCGCCATCGGCACCGCCTGCATCGCCGCGGTCATCACCGGCATCATCGAGAAGCCCATCCCGAGCCCGAGCACGAAGGAGAAGGAGAGCAGCAGGGCGTAGGAGGTGTGGGCGGTGACGAAGGCGAACGGCAGGATCCCGATCACCAGCAGCGGGATCCCAACCACCGGCCAGTTGCTCGGTCCGTAGCGGTCGGTCAGTTTTCCGGCCAGCGGCATCGTGATCATCGCCCCCAGGCCCTGCGGCACCAGCAGCAGCCCCGCTTCCAGGGCGGAGGCGCCGCGCACGGTCTGGAAGTAGAGCGGCATCAGCAGCATCGCACCGAAGAAGGCGATCGCGAACAGGAGGAAGGTGATCGCGGCGGCGCCGGCGCGGGTGTGGGTGAAGGTGCGGATGTCGATCAGCGGCTCCTCGGTGCGCCAGCTGTGCCAGAAGAAGGCGGCGATCCCGGCCGCGCCGACAACGATCGGCAGCCACGACTTGATCGCCCCGAAGCCTTCGCTCGAGGACTCGGCGAGGCCGAAGATCAGCGCCGTCAGGCCCGGCGAGAGCAGCGCCATCCCTACCCAGTCGAGCCTGTGCCCCGGCTGCGGCTGGTCACGCTCGAGGACCATGTAGCCGAGGGCGATCGCGACGATCCCGATCGGGATGTTGATGAAGAAGATCCAACGCCAGGAGACGTCGTCGACCAGCCAGCCGCCGAGGATCGGGCCGAGGATCGGCGCGATCAGCATCGGCACCCCGAGTACGCCCATCACCCGGCCCATCCGCTCCGGGCCGGCTTTCTTGGTCATGATCGTCATCACCGAGGGCATGATCATGCCGCCGCCGACCCCCTGCAGGACGCGGAAGGCGATCAGCGAGCCGGCGCTCCAGGCGAGCCCGGAGAGGATCGAGCCGAGCATGAACAGGGCCAGCGACCAGAGGTAGATCCGCTTCGTGCCGAAGC
>JAFDWC010000200.1 GCA_018268655.1 Actinomycetota bacterium | reverse complement strand
GCCGGGGCGGTGCCGCCGCTGGTCGCCTGGGCGGCGACCACGGGCGGCCTCAGCGGCATGGCCTTCTATCTGTTCGCGATCGTCTTCTTCTGGACCCCGCCCCACTTCTGGGCGCTCTCGCTGCTGATGAAGGACGACTATGCGAAGGCGGGGATCCCGATGCTGCCGGTGGTCCGCGGCGAGGACGAGACCCGGCGCCAGATCGTCCTCTACACGGTCCTGCTCTACGCGGTGACCCAGCTGCCCTTCTGCGCCGGCGGCCTCGGCATCGCCTACCTCGTCCCCTCGATGCTGCTCGGCGGCGTCTTCGTCTACTTCTCGGTGCGGCTGCTGCGGGCGGCCGACCGCCGCTGGGCGCTGCGCACCTACCTCTTCTCGCTCGCCTACCTGGCGCTGCTGTTCCTCGCGATCGCGATCGCCGCCAACGTCTGAGCTCCCGAGCCGCCGCCCCGGCTCCGGTCGAATTGATAGAAATCCGGTCGTGGATCGCGATACCGCACGCGGAAACATGCTGGCCGGCCTCCTCACCGGAGCGATCGCGGCCGCCGTCTTCGCGCTCTGCTTCATCGTCGCCGCCCTCTACATGGCCACCCAATGAGCTCCGAGCGCCGTCACGTCTCCGAGCCCGGTGAGCTGATCTACACCCCGAAGCCGTCCTGGGCCCCGGCCTTCTTCGCGCTCGGCGGGACCGGCCTCGTCGCCGGCATCTACGCCGCCGGCTTCATCTTCTCGCCCTACATCTACTCGATCGCCGGCGCGATCATCATCCTCTTCGCCTTCCGCGCCCTCGTCCGCGGCGGCATCCGCGGCTACTTCGGCCTGCAGCGGCGCCAGCGGGTGCAGAGCGCGGCGCTGCCGATCGAACAGATCCATCTGGACGACTGACCGTGCAGGCGCCGCAGAGGCGCTCAGACGGGCAGAGACGGCGTCTCGTGGGGTGTTGCTGGGAGGACGGCCGTCGACGGAGAGGGCCGCGGTAAGGGGTGCTCGCGCGCACGCCGCCACAGGCTTCGGCGGTCGCCGAGGCCCAAGAAAGTCAGCACCCCCAGGTTGGTGAGCTTTTCCAAGGGACGGTCCGTCCCTAAGAAGCTTTCCCAAGATGGTTGGGGCGATCCGTCGATCGCCGGTGAGGGTGGCGTCGCGGCCGTGCGATCTCTGGGAGGGGTGGGGTGCCCCTCTTGAAAACACTCAAGCGGAGCCGAAGGCGGAGCGTTTTCAAGAGGGGCTCGCCGACCCTCCCCCCGCCGCCTCCCGAATCGCCGGCCTCAGTCCGGAGTCATCCCGGAGGTTGCCCCCGCCATCGTCCAGCACCTGACGATGTCCCGCATCGACAGGATCCCGATCACCTCGGCGCCCTCGAACACCACCAGGTGCCGCACCCCCCGCCGCGACATCTCCGCCGCGGCCCGCTCCAAGCTCCAGTCCGGCGACGCCGCGATCACGCTCTCGGTCATGTGATCGGCGACGCGCTCGACGTCTGGGTCCTCTCCCGCCCCCACCGACCGCAGCAGGTCCCGCTCGGTCACGATCCCCGGCGTCGGCGCCGCCGCGTCCTCGACCACGGCTGCCCCCGTGCCCCGTTCGACCATCCTTCTCGCCGCCTCGCGCAGGGTGTGGTTCGGCCCCACGGTGACCGAGATCTCCGACATTCCCTCGCTAACCAGCATCTCCAGCCTCCGTTCGCTCGCCGTCGCACATCTTGTATCAATAGTCTCAAGAGTTGTCGAATCGACGCCTGTGACGGGAAGCGCCGAGGGCCGCCTGACATATAGACTCCGGCCCGCCCGCTGCCCTATGCGAAGCGCTTCGAAACTCATCCGTCCGCTGCTCGTCTTGGCCCTCCTCGGTGGCCTTCTCGTGGTCATCTCCGGCTGCGGGACGACGACCGCCGACACGGCGCGCGGTCGCGAACTCTTCAAACAGAAGTGCGGCGTCTGCCACGCCCTCGCCCAGGCCGGCACCACCGCCGAAGTCGGCCCCGACCTCGACGACGCCTTTGCCGCGGCGCGCGAAGTCGGCGAGGACGCCAACACGATCGAAGGCGTCGTCCGGGCCCAGGTCGAGTTCCCCCGCCCGAACACCGGCCACTCGATCAACTCGATGCCACCCGACATCGTCAGCGGTCAGGACCTCAACGACGTCGCCGCCTACGTCGGCGAATGGGCTGGCGTTCCCGGCGCCAAGCCGCCGGAAGTGGCCGGCGGCCCAGGTGCCCAGGTCTTCGCCAACAACGGCTGCGCGACCTGCCACACGCTCGCCGCCGCCGGCGCGACCGGCACCACCGGCCCCGACCTCGACGAAGTCCTACCGGGCAAAAGCGCGGAAAAGATCGAAGAAGACATCGTCGAACCGAACAAAGAAATCGCCAAGGGCTACCCGGCTAACGTGATGCCCCAGAACTTCGGCGAAACGATTCCTGCGAACGAACTCGAAGAGTTGATCGCGTACCTGCAGGAAGTCGCCGGTAAAGAAAAGGGCTGAGGGCGGGCGGCCAACCGCCGCTGCGATGATTGCTGGGATGCGAGAGCGCTTTCAGATCTCCCCCCAGCGCTACGCCCAGGTAACCGCGGTCGCCCTGGCGGCGCTGGCGGCGATTGTCCTCACCGGCGCCGCCGTCCGTCTCACCGATTCCGGCCTCGGCTGCCCTGACTGGCCCCGCTGCTACGGCGGCACGACGCCGCCGCTGGAAACCCACGCGGTGATCGAGTTCGGCAACCGGCTGTTCACCGCGTTCGTCGGCATCGCGGTGATCGCCGCCTCCGTCCTCGCCTTCTTCCGCCGCCCCTACCGCTGGCACCTGGCCGTGTTCGGCGCCCTGCTGCCGCTCGGGGTGATCGGCCAGGCGATCCTCGGCGGCCTCGTCGTCAAGTACCACCTGGCTCCGGGGCTGGTGATGTCGCACTTCATCCTCTCGATGATGCTGCTCGACGCGGCCTTCGCCCTGTTCTGGTGCTCACGCTACGAGCCCTGGGAGCGGCGCCGCTCGCGCGACTGGTTCGGCGTCTGGTGCGTGCGGGCGCTGATCCCGTTCGGCCAGCTGACGATCCTGCTGGGGACGATCGCGACCGCCTCCGGCCCCCACGCCGGCTCCCACGCCGGCCAGCTCGTCCACCGCTTCACCTTCGAGGGCACCGGGACGCTCGAATGGGTCGTCCAGCGCCACGCCCTGGTCGCGACGATCTACGGCTTCGCGGCGATCGCCGTCTGGTTCATCCTGCGACGCCCGGGAGGCGACCGGCGGGCGGTGAAGCCACTCACCGTCGTCCTCGCCCTACTCGCCCTGCAGGGGGTCGTCGGCGGCGCCCAGTGGTATCTCGAACTGCCGACCGAGATCGTCTGGATCCACATCGCGATCGCCACCGCCAACTGGCTGGCGATGCTCTGGACCGTCGCCGCCGCCGGCCGGCTCGAGCCGCGGGGCGAAGTGGTCGAGGCGGCACCCGACAAGCACGAGGGGACCGAGGCGGAGCCTGCCGGCGCCGTGTAGACGGCGTGCTCCCGTTCTGGCTCTCGATCGGCGCTCTCAGCCTCGTCCAGGCGCTCCTGGTAGCTCTCCCCCGCCGTGCCTACCTGCCAGCCCTGACGCGGCTGCGGAGCGGCTGGTGGGCGCTCTGGCTGCCGCTGCCGATCGCTGTCGTGATCGGGGCGATAGCGCTTGACAGCGCCTCTGCCGACTTTCTCACCTGGCTGGCGCTGATCGCGGTCCCGCCGCTGGCCGCGGTCGCGCTCGGCTTCGTCAACCGCGGTGCCCGGCCCGCCTACGCGCTGCTCGCGGTCCCGCTCTTCGCGCTCGCCTGGGCGGCCGAGGGAAGCTTCGGCGGCAACGCCGCGGCGCTGGCTCTGACCGCGCTCGCCTGCACCACCCTCGGCTGGCTCCTGGCCTGCGTCGTCCCCGACCTCTGGCTCAAGCTCGGCATCTTCGCGATGGCGGCGATCGACACCTACCTGGTCGGCACCGACCTCCTCCAGCAGCCGAACGGCGTCCTCAACGCCGTCGCCCCGGCGGCCCACCTGCCGCGCCTGCAGCTGGTCCACTTCGGCTCGGCGGTGATGGGCTTCGGCGACGTCTTCGTCGCCGCCACCCTCGGCGCGATGCTGGCCCGCGACCGCCGCTGGCAACTCCGCGGCGCCGCCATCGCCGCCCTGGTCGGGTGCGCCTTCGACTTCCTCTTCTTCGCCGTCGACGAGCTTCCGGCCACGGTCCCGATCGCCCTCACCCTGGCGATCCTCGAGCTCTGGCAGCGCTCAGAGCTTGGTCATGATCGCCACGAACCCGGCGACCATCACCGCTGAGAGCGTGATCATCCCGTAGACGATCGCGTCGATCCTCCCGGAGAGACGATCGAACCGCTCGTCGATCCGGCCGAACTGGAAGTCGACCTTCTTCTCCACCCGCGCCAAGGATTCGTCCATTTGCTCGAAGCGCTTGTCGACCTGCTCGAAGCGTCTGTCGACCTGCTCGAAGCGTCTGTCGACCTGCTCGAAGCGTCTGTCGACCTGCTCGAAGC
>JAFDWC010000001.1 GCA_018268655.1 Actinomycetota bacterium | reverse complement strand
TACAACCACGCCGACTGGTATGTCGAAAAGGTTCTGAGCTACGCCAAGCGCTTCTCCGCTGGCGCGGGCGAAGCGGTCGCCGTTTCGGTCTCTGGTTGCGGCGCGTCGACCGCTCCGAACGAAGCGGTCGCACGGATGGTCGCCGAGGCGGAACGCCTCAGCCTTCTCCGACCGCACACCGAATACATCTACGGCGGCTCGCACAGCTCTACGCCGACTCCGCCAAACGGCCCGTTCGACTGCAGCTCGGCCGTATCGCATCTCCTCCAGGTGGGTGGCTTCGGCAACCCAACCATGGACACGATCGGGCTGGCCGGTTGGGGCGAACCAGGACCGGGTCGCTGGGTCTCGATCTACGACAAGCCATACGGCGGTGACGCCCACACGTTCATCGAGTTCATGCCGGGCGTGACCTCGGCGAGCAAGCGCTACTGGGGCACGTCAGGCCAGTGGTTTGCCGGCCACGGCCCGGGCTTCATCCCGGAACGGATCTTCTCGGCTGAATACCTCGGCGGCTTTCTCCTCCGTCACGCACCCGGGCTGTGATGGCGCGGCCCGGATTCCAAAACCCCTATCGCGCCGGCGCCGGTCTGCCTGCGCGAATTGTGCGCGCCGCCGACCGGGGGGCGAATCTGGCGCCCCGGCGACTTGGAAGCCGATGCGATCCCACCGCGGAGAGCGCCACGGCGGCCCCCCTGGCTCGCGCATGCAAACCGGCGCCGGCTACGAGAGGCCGAGATGGCGAGCACTGATCACCTGCGCGTGGCGGGGGTGGACTCAGACGGATCTGGGACGCCGCTGTGGACCGCGGAGGAGGTCGCGGAGCTGCTCGGCGTGTCCCACGAGTACGTCTGGCAGCTCTCGCGTGAAGGGCGGATTCCGACCGTCTCGCTCGGCCGCACCCGCCGCTACCGCCGCGAGTCGATCCTCGCCTGGCTGGACCAGATCGAGTCGCCCGGCGGGCGGCCCTAGAGGGCGAGCTCGATGAGTACGAGAGGAAAGCGACGAGCGTACGGCTCCGGCTCGCTCTATCCGCATCGCGGTTCCTGGTACGCGAAGTGGTACGTGGGCAGCCGCCAGATCAAGCGCAAGATCGGCGCTCAGCGCAAACGGGGCAGCCGAGACGGCATGACCAAGGCGCAGGCCGAGAAGGAGATGCGGCGGCTGATGCGCGAGCTGAAGCCAAACTCGCAGGAACGCCTGACGCTGCGCGAGGCCGGCGACGCCTACATCGCCCACGTCCGCGATTTCCTCGAACGCAAGCCGTCGACCGTGCAGGACTACGAGGGCATCCTGAACAAGGCCGAGCAGGGGCTGCCGAAGAAGACGGCCGACCGCTACAAGGCCGCCGACATCGAGGGCTACGTCTCGACGATGAGGGCGGCTGGTCGCTCGCCGAAGACGATCAGCAACCACCTGATCTTCCTCCACGGCCTATTCGCTTTCGCGGTCAAGCGCGGTTGGGCACAGAGCAATGTGGTCGCCGAAGCCGAACGGCCTCGACCCGCCGGCACCGATCCCGACATCCACTACATCGACCTGGAGGAACTCGAGGCGCTGCTTCAGCAGGTACCCGGTGACGTTCTCGGCCACGTCGATCGGCCGCTCTATCTGACCGCCGCCATGACCGGCCTGCGCCAGGGCGAGTTGATCGCCCTGCGCTGGAAAGACGTGGATTGGAAGGCCGGTCTGATCCGCGTGCGGCGCAACTACACGCGCGGCCGCTTCGGCACCCCGAAGTCGAAGCGCTCGAGCCGGGCGGTCCAGATGCCCGAGCGCGTCGCCGCCGAGCTCAAGCAGCATTTCGAGCGCTCCAACTACACCGGCGCCGACAATCTCGTCTTCTGCCATCCCGAGACGGGCAACCCCTATGACGCCTCGAAGATGAGGAAGCGCTTTGACGCTGCGATCGAGGCCGCCGGCGCCCGCTCGATCCGCTTCCACGATCTCCGTCACACCTTCGGCACGAGGATGGCCGCCGCTGGAGCGCCCCTGCGAAACATCCAGGAGTGGATGGGGCACCGCGATTACAAGACGACCGAAATCTACGCCGACTACGCGCCCGATCCCGCCAAGGATGCCCGGTGGGCCGAGACGGCTTTCTCCGAGGAAGACGATGAGGAGGACGCTGACGCAACGGAGGATGAGAGCGAGTCCAGCTAGCCCAGCAGGGCCGAGCGCTGGCGTAAGCTAGAGAGGAGCGGTTATGGCAGACAGCACCCAGGAAATCGAGCTGGTCTTCGAGCCCCAGGACGAGGGCGGCTACCACGTCTACGCGCCCGACCTCCCGGGTCTCCACACCCAGGGGGCCGACCTCGACGACGCGATGGCGAACGCCAGTGAGGCAGTCGCCCTCTACGTCGAGGGATTGCGCGAAGACGGCGAGCCGCTCGACAGCGGCGTGATCCGCCGCAAGATCCCGCTGCCGGCGTGAGCCCTCGACAGCCGGTCGTCTCCGGCGAGCGCCTGATCAAGGCGCTCCACAAGGACGGCTGGGAAGTCGTCCGTCAACGCGGCAGTCACGTCCGCCTGAAGAAGGCAGGGCGCCGGCACGCACTCGTTGTTCCGCTGCACCGGGAAATCCGCCGCGGCACCCTCGCTGGCATCCTGCGCGATGCCGATCTCAGCCGGGAGGACCTGGCAAGACTACTTCGGTAGCGCCTAAGTAGCGATTAGGGACGGTCGATTACTCGTGCTTTCTTCGCACGGGATAGATTCCGCGCTGTGACCGACCCAACCTCCAGGTTCAGCGCCGCTGGTCCCGCCCTTGGCTACCTCGCTCAAGTCGACTATGCGCTTCTGGCGGCGTTGGAGCGGATGGACTCAGAAGACGATTTCGCACTGAGCCTGGAGACGCTCGACGACATTGTCTTTCACGACGTCGAGACGGATGATCCGACGGAGAAGCTGCAAAGCAAGCATTCGATTGACTCCAGTCGGACCTTGACTGACGCCAGTCCCGACCTTTGGAAGACGCTTCACAACTGGCTCGTCGAGCCGAGCGGTAGCAACGTCCGGCTCGTATTGTTGGCCGTTGCCAATGCCGGCACCGCGACGGCAAGGTTGCGTGTGCGAGAGGGGCGTGATGTGGCCGCTGCGCTCCGAGATCTGGAGCGAACCGCTCGGGAGTCAACCAGCACAGGCAATGCCGCGTACTACCGTGCGTTTCTTGATCTCGATCCAACCGCGCGAAGGGCGTTCCTAGAGCGAGTCGATGTTGTCGATGGTACGGCGAGCGCGGTCGACCTACAGCCAGCTTTCGAACGCGCGGTACGCAAGAGCGTCAAGCAGCAAAGACGCCCGGCTCTGGTTGATCGGCTTCGGGGGTGGTGGCACAGACGAGTCGTGGACCACCTCGATGCAATTGCACACAAACGACAAGATCGGATTACCGCAGACGAACTCGAAGATCAGCTTCTGGAGATAGCGGACTCGCTTCGCGACGAGAACCTCCCTATCGATGTCCTTGAGATGCCAGAACCGACCGATGAAGAGGTCTCGGAGAGTGATCGCATATTCGTAGCCCAGTTGCGGATAGTGGCAATGGGCAGCGAGCGACTGAGGAAGTGCATTTATGACCACAATCGCGCCTTTGCTCAGCGATCGCTCTGGCAGCGTGATCGCTTGCTTGAGGTTGGCGAGCTCGGGCGTTACGACCGTGAGCTCAAGGAGGCTTGGGAGCGGTTCTTTCTCCCCGCTGGCGACGATGAGCCTCCGCTTGAGGAAGACGAGGTGATGCGACAGGCGCGTGAGCGATTCGTCGAACTGGATCGCAGCGATCTTCCGCCGATCCGTCGCGACGTTCGCCCGGGCTGGGTGGCCCGCGGGTCACTTCACGTAATTTCCGATCGCCTCGAGATCGGTTGGCACCCCGAGTGGCTGGAGCACCTTCGTCATCGACTGGCAGAGGTGCGCGACGACACCGCTGCCGAGGAGGCCGCATGAGTGCCGCCGCGGTTGATACTCGTCCCTTTGAAGAAGAAGCTCTCTTCAATCCGGCGTTCCTGGCCCTGATCGTCCGAGACGCAGTTGCCGATCACATGAAGCGCTCAGATGGTCGAGGCCTACCAACGGTGCTCGCCTATCTGATTTCACCTTTGGCACTCCACGGCCCGACTCGACGAGCCCTGCCCGGCAATGCGACGTCGCAGATGGGAGAGTGGACCCGTGGCCATCCCGAAGCGTTGATAGGACTCAGCGACCGCGCCCGAGCTCTGCGACCGCTTGTTTCAGGCGGGATCCGTTTGGGGCTCGTGCACGGTGTCCTCCGGTCGAGCGGCGGGACCCTGGAGGCGGCTCCTCTCGGACGCCGTCCTCGAGGTATGGCTCGCAGCGAAGATGTCGACGCGTGTCTTGCGAAGTCCAGATTACTCGGCCGCTGGTTCGCCGAGCAGCCTGACCCGATAACCGCGATGGCTTGGTGGGGTCTCCGACCATGATGCAGATCGACGAACTCATCTTTTACAACCGTGAAGGCGACACCAGACCGATCGAGCTGCGCGCGGGCAAGCTCAACGTCATCACCGGCGACAATCGGACTGGCAAGTCAAGCCTCATCAACATCGTTCGGTTCTTGCTCGGCGCAAAGAGGCCACACACGCCCCGCGGTCCGATACGCGACTCGGTGTTGTGGTATGCGCTACGGGCGCATGTAGGACAGACCAGATTCTTCATTGCCCGCGAGGCACCATCAGGCGACGACAGCACGAGCGAGGCAATGCTGATCATCGGCGATGTTACGGCTCCGCCGCTGGAGGAGTTGAAAGCAAATACCTCTCGTCAAGCACTTCGTGATTATCTAGGCGGCCTACTGGGAATCGAGGACAACCGAAACGTTCCGAACCTCGGTCAGACCAGGCATGCATTAAGCGCATCGTTTGTTCATTCCCTGATCTATTGCTTTCAGGGGCAAGGCGAGATTGCCAACCCTGACATCCTCTTTCATCGCCAGAACCGGGAGTGGATGCGGCAAACGATTCGGGACACCCTTCCGTATTTTCTCGGAGCTCAGGGAGCGGAGGATCTGCGACGACGCGAGGAGCTTGCAGAGCGGCGCCGAGAGCTGCGCCGGCTCAACCAGCGACTCAGGGCCGCCGAGAGCGAAAGATCCGCCGGGCTGGATCGTGCAGGCGCACTCATCGCTGAGTCCGTTGACGTCGGATTGCTGCCCGAGCCGCTGGCGCTTTCCGACCTCGCCGAGGCCCGCGGAGCCTTGGCAGACGTTCTCAGTCAGCGGGCAGCGGTAATCCGACCCGTCGAGAACGGCGGCGAGTTCGACCGGTTGCGAAGTCGTCGCGCTGAGCTTGCAGCGGAGGTCCGAGACATTGGGGAGCAGATACGCGCGCTGGAGCAGTTCGCGGATGCCGACAACAGCCATGCCGGCGAGCTCTCGGAGCAGCACGCGCGCCTCGCTTCGATCGGACTAATTCCCGAGGAGGTGGACGCGGCGCATTGTGCCCTTTGCGAACAGCCGTTGGGCGAGCTTGGTTCTTCAGCGCGCGCCGCGCTGGAGCGCGCCGTAGGGCGATCAGAGCGTCGACTCGATCTTGCCCGTCAAGACACCCCAAGGATCGAGAAAGCCAGAGCTGAGCTATTCGACCGCCAACGGCGAGCTCGAGACGAAATCCGCGACGCTGATCAGGCTCTCAATGCGCTTGCGGACCAGGACGAACTCGTTCGCAGCAGGGAGGAAGAGATCAATCTCCAGAGCTACGTTCGTGGTCGTATCGCCCAATACCTCGAGACCTCAGCGGAGGTCGGGGATCGGGAGCTCGACGAGCTACGGAAGGACGTGGCAGCCAAGACGAAGACGGTCGATGAACTAGCCGAGTCACTCGACGTCGACGCCGTTCGTTCCCGTACGACGTCGTTGCTGCGAAATATCAGCCGCCAGATGACGACTTGGGCGGTGCAGCTCGGCCTCGAGCATGCGGAGGACGGCGTCCAGATCGACTTAGACCGGCTGACGATTGTTGCGGACACTCCTGGCGCCCCGGCGTACATGGATCGCGGCGAGATCGGCAGCGGGATGAACTGGGTCGGCTACCACCTCACGTCGTACCTGGCGCTTCAGCGCTTCTTCATCGAGCAGCAACGGCCCGTGCCCTCCTTTCTCGTGTTGGACCAGCCAAGCCAGGCATTCTTTCCCCGCGACCGTGAGACTGGCGGGGACCTCGATGAATTGACCGATACCGACCGCGAGAACACGCGTCGGCTCTATGAGCTGACGTTCCAGATCGTTCAGCAACTAGGCGGTCGGTTGCAGGTAATCGCTCTCGATCACGCGGACTTTGAGGATGAGTGGTTCGCCGAATCGGTTGTGCAGCGCTGGCGCGGGGGAGAGGCGCTCATTCCACGAACTTGGCTGACCTCGGGCAACCCCGGCTCCGAGTAGGGCGATCCAGCGTCAGCTGAAGTGGGCGCAGCGCGGGTACTAGGCGGGTACTAAGTTGAGCAAAGGTCGGTCCAACTCGGACCAACTCAGACCGCTTGAACAAGCCAAAAACTGGCCCAGTCAACCAGCGCCATCGATCTCATAACCCGAAGGTCGCAGGTTCGAATCCTGCCCCCGCTATTGAGAAAGGCCCTGGTAACGGGGCCTTTTTTTGCTCGCATCCCGCCGCTCCGAGGCCCCGGCCCTTGGTAGGAAAGGCAGCAAGGGCCGGCAGGGACACCTTTGGCCGGCCGGGCGTGTCGGCCGTAGCGGCCATTAAGGCCCGATTCCTCTAGGTGGGCCACCCCTGGGCCAGCACGAAACGGCTGGCGTACGCGTGGCAGGTGTGGCCGCTTCAAGTGTCTCCGTTACTGCCCTGATCGGGCACCCGCCGTTAGCCGCTCCACCATCCGAACGCGGCTCCCAGCACGCCGACGATGGCGGCAACGACGGCGAGGAACAGGACAAGCCGCTCGACCATCGCGGCAGAGCGGAACCGGAGGGAGGAACCGGCCCAGGATGAGGCGGCGGGTAGGTCGAATCGACGTTAGTGCTCGCGCCACCGGACCAGGCCCGAGATACCCATCACCGGATCCCAGCCCGCCGTCGGAGACTGGAGACCGAACCTGTTGGTGCCCAACTCGTTCATGAACGCCGCCACCGGACCAACCTTCCGCATGATCGACTGCAGCAGGGCAGACTAATCGCCTGTCTGATCCGTCTCCTCGTAATAGGAGCGATACGAGTCGGCGAAATCTTCAAGGGTGTCGAGGTCGGCCTGTATGTCCGGCTTCGGGCTGTCGGTCATCGACGCGTATGTTGGCGCGCCGCCTGTCAAGCGCGCCCGTGCCAGCCTCCTGTTCGAATGCAGGCTCGAACTTCGCGATGACTCTCTCGACGGAGTCGACGCACCAGGAAAGGTGTTCGATGGAGACGAACTTGGGTCCGAAGCAGACGGCGGTTCCCCGGGTGGCGACATTCGGGTCAGGGTCAAATACCGAGATACCCAGCTTTTTGGGGTGCTCGCCGGGATGATCAGGAGTCCGCAATCCCCGGATCGGATTCCCCGGCTCTTTGCTGACTTCCAGAACCTCCGGACGTTTGAAGGCGACCCGGCACATCGGGGTGTTGAACTACGTGTAGCAACGGAGGCGCACCTGATGTTTGTCCCGCTTCGTCAGCGAATTCAAGATCGAGAGGTGGTAGGCGTCGTCGTTGGGGATTCCTTTGAACGGCTGTAGCCCGTCTATCACCGCTTTCCACTCCTCCGGCACGTTCGCGAGTGAGACATCCCGATAGCTCGGCTTCTTCCCGCGCTTGCGCACGTACTCCTTCGGGCTCTCGGAGAGCGGAAACGCCGTCTGCTTCTTCTCTGGATCGCCCCCGCCCTTCAAGCAGAGTTGATAGACGACGTAGTCCAGCGCGCTACGGAGATGGAAGGCGATCTCTCCGGCAGTGACGCCTAGCTCTGGCGGCCATTTCGGGAACGTGTCCAGCCGGATCGTCTCGACCCCGGTGACCGGATCGGGACGATATTTCTGCTGGAAGGGTTTGCCGTCGGGCGGCGCCTCCTTTGACGCAAGCAGCTCCTCGGACAACTTCCGGGCACGGCGAATTTTCAGATTCGAGTCGAATAGGGGATGGCCCTCGTCCATACCCGCCGATGATGAAGGCAGGCTCGGCCGTCTGCGCGGCCCGCCCGGGTGTCCAGCGCGCGCCGGCCCTGGCCGATGCGGGGCACGTCCTCGTCGGTGTCGGAATCAGAACTGCCCTCGTAGGCGGCATCAAGCGAAGCACCCAGCGCGTCGTGGACGTATGTGGCCGAGGTGGTCTTGGATCGCCTTCGTGTGGGCACCTTGCGTGATGAGCATCGCCGTGCAGTTGTGCCGCAGGCCGTAGAAGCGCAGCCCATGTTTCGCGGGCGGCAGGACGTAGACGAGGTCGGCCGACCGCATTCGGGCAGTCTTCCGTGTCGCCTTCGCATCCGTGTCGCACTCGGTGTAGTAGCGGCGCTTGACGGCGGGCTTGAAGTGGCGCTTGTAGACGTTGTCGTGCCGGATCGGGCTCGGCACTGCTGAATCATTGGTCAGGGCCAGGTGTCATTGTTTTCGGAAGGACATCCCGTCAAGGCGTTCATGCCCCCGGCGCGTAGACTTGGAGCGGCCATGACAGACGGCACCCAGGAAATCGAGCTGGTCTTCGAGCCCCAGGACGAGGGCGGCTACCACGTCTATGCTCCCGACCTTCCTGGCCTCCACACTCAGGGCGACGATCTCGACGACGCGTTGGCGAACGCCGGCGAGGCGGTCGCCCTCTATGTCGAGGGGCTGCGTGAAGACGGCGAGCCGCTCGACAGCGGCGTGATCCGCCGCAGGATCCCGCTGCCGGCGTGAGCCCCCGCCAGCCGGTCGTGTCCGGCGAGCGCCTGATCAAGGCGCTCCGCAAGGAGGGCTGGGAGGTCGTCCGCCAGCGCGGCAGCCACGTCCGCCTGAAGAAGCCCGGCCGCCGGCACGCTCTCGTCGTCCCGCTCCACCGGGAGATCCGCCGCGGCACCCTTGCCGGCATCCTGCGCGATGCCGACCTCAGCGCCGACGAGCTGCGGCGCCTGCTCGATTAGCCACTGGCTATCGTCACCCCTGGCGGGCGCCGCTCACGGGCCGAGGATCGGGCCGGGGCGAGGGCATCGTGCCGCTCTCGGCAGCTCAAACATCACCGGTGTGGCAGCCCTCGCGGTCGCGCCCGAAGCCTTCATCGTCTCCAGCACCTATGGCAAACTCATCGCGATCGGCATTCTGGGCAGCCTCCAAACCCTTGAGAGCAACCCGGAATTGAAGGTGTGCCTTTGGTGGTGGCGACCAAGACTGTGGCAGGGACGACGACGACTTTCTCGGCCTCCTCGAGCATCCTCGCGGGCAAGGGCTTCAACTGAGCGTTCATCCTGACCCAGGTGGCCGAAAAATCCGAAGCCGGCTCAGTCATCGAGGTCGGCGACTTCATGTCCTTCCCGATCGCGGGCCTGCCGCCTCCGGCACCCGCCCCGGCGCTCGCTGCGCTCTCGATCGCCAAGTTGAAGCCGCTGATGCTGAAGGCCGGCAAATGGAAGACGGTCCAGGTGAAGGTGACGAACACCGGCGGCGCGGAGACGGCGCCAGGCACCCTGCGGGTGAAGGCGACCAAAGGCGTCCTGGTCAAACTCGCGTCGCAGAAACTGCCGACACTGAACCCCGGAGCGTCCCGGACGGTCTCGATCCGGGTCCAGCTGACGGATAAGGCGAAGAAGATCCCGACCCTGACCCTGAGCGGGCTCGCGTCCGGCGTCAGCGCCAGAGGCTCGCTCGTCCTCAAGCTCGTCGGTAGCTAGCCGACGCGGCCGCCGGCGATGCTCGCCGGTGAGCCGCCCTTCAAGGAATCGCGGACGGTTGCGGTCTTCGTCGGCCGGCAATCAGGAGCACTGAGCGCCGCGGCAGCCGCCGGCTATGGCACCACCGGGGCAGGTCGCAGCGGTACGACAATCGCCGATTTGAGCTAGGGGCCGTCTTACAATCTCGCCCCGTGATGGGCAGGATCGGCGTCTTCCGTCGCTTCGTTCGCAGGCCGTCGGCGGCGCTGGTGGTGGCGACGCTGGCGCTCTTCGTCTCGTTGGGCGGTGGCGCCTACGCCGCGTTCAGCCTGCCCAGGAACAGCGTCGGCACCGCCCAGCTGCAGGCGGGCTCCGTCACCGCCGGCAAGGTCAAGGTCGGTTCGCTGCTCGGCAGGGACTTCAAGCCCGGCCAGCTTCCGGCCGGGCCGCGGGGTCCCAAGGGTGAACCGGGGCCGCGCGGCGCCGCCGGGGAAACCGGTCTGGCCGGCGCGGCCGGAAAAGCCGGCGCCACGGGTGAAGCCGGCGAAGCCGGGCCTCGCGGCCCAAGCGACGCCTATGACGCCGAGCTCGGAGGCGGCTCCCCGATCCCGCTGTCTCCGGGAGGGGGGTGGGTGAAAGTGCTTAGCGTGGCGGTCCCGGCGGGCTCGTTCCTCGTGCTCGCCAAGCTCGAGCTGTTGAACGGTGGCGCCAGTCCCGGGGAGGTCGGCTGCGAGTTCCCAGGGGAGAAGGACGAGAACGACGCCGTCGTGGCGGCATCCGGCGGCTTCGGCTCCGGTCCCGGTGAGATCACCCTCCAGCTCGCCGAAACCTTCACCTCGCCGGCGACGATTTCGGTGATCTGCGAGGCCTTCGGCCCTGGCAGCGAAATCGTCACCGGCTTCGACAAGCTGACCGCACTCGAGGTCGGCCAGCTGCACTGAGGGACGTCCGCCTGCTGAACACCGGAGCCCGCCGCGGGCCCGGTTACTGTGAGCCGCTTTCAAAAGGCTTTGAGTACACAAAATCAGGTAGGAGCGTGGGATGAAGGATCGAGGGGTGACGGTGAGGTTCGGACGGTGGGCGACGGTAATAGGGGTCCTCAGCACCTTCCTCGTGTTAGTTGCGGCGGCGCCCGCCCTGGCGGCGCCGACCTGGCATCTGCAGAGGTCGGCCGAACCCTCGGGCTTCCTCAACGGCATCTCCTTCCTCAACGCAAGCCACGGCTGGGCGGTCGGCTCGGGCGGCCGGATCCTGGCGACCAGCAACGGTGGCGAGACCTGGGTGCAGCAGGCGAACTCCGCGGTCACCGGCGGCCAGCTCTACGCGGTCCACTTCGTCGACGAACAGCACGGTTGGGCGGTTGGCCAGAACGGGACGATCGTCGTCACCACCAACGGTGGCGCCACCTGGACCAAACAGACCTCGGGGACCACCGAATTGCTGAGCTCGGTCTCCTTCGTGAACGCCCAGCACGGCTGGGTGGTCGGAGCGGGCGGGACGATTCTCACCACCAGCGACGGCGGCACCACCTGGACCCCGCAGACATCGGGGGTGACCAGCGCGCTCACCAGCGTCTCCTTCGCCGACGCCGAACATGGCTGGGCGGTTGGCATCAGCCCCGCGAAAGTCCTGGTTACCACCAATGGCGGCGCCACCTGGTCGGAACAGGCCGTGTTGTTCGGCGGAGCCAACTCGGTCTTCGCGGTCGATTCGCAGCACGCCTGGGTCGTCGGCGTCAACGGCAAGATCCAGGCGACCACGAACGGGGGCACCACCTGGTCCGAACAGACTTCCGGCGTCTCCTCCGAACTCAAAAGCGCTTACTTCGCCGACGACCTGCACGGCTGGGCCGTCGGCGCCGGCGGCACCCTGCTGGCGACCCACGATGGCGGCGAACACTGGACCGCGGAAACCTCCGGCACCACTGAAGCGCTGAACGGCGTCTCGGCCGCCGACTCCACCCATGCCGGCGCGGTGGGACAAGGGAGCCTGATCCTCGGCTACTTCGAACCGGGCCCGGCGACCAGCCTCGAAGTGAGTGCACCGGGGAGCGCGACCGCGGGTACGCCGATCAACTTCAATGTCACCGCTCGCGACTCGATCGGCCACCTCGCCACGGGTTACGCGGGGTCAGTCCACTTCAGCAGCCTTGATCCAAACGCGGTGCTGCCCGCCGACTCGACCCTGACCCAGGGCACGGGGGAATTCGCGGCCACCCTGAAGACGGCCGGCAATTCGACGATCTACGCCGGCGACGGCACGCTGGTCGCCGGCAGCGGATACATCTCGGTCTCCCCGGGCGCCGCCCACGAACTGAAGCTGATCGTGCCGAGCTCGGTGACCGCGGGCGTACCGTTCAACTTCGTCGTCAAGGCGTTCGACGAATTCGGCAACGTCGCCACGGGCTACTCCGGCACCGTCCACTTCAGCAGTAGCGACGGTGCCGCATCGCTGCCGGCGGACATGGGTCTGCACGAAGGCCAGGCGATACCGATCGCGACCCTGCGCACCGCCGGGTACCAGACGATTACCGCCGGCGACGGCACCATCTCCGGGACCAGCAACGCGGACGCGGTCGCGCCCGGCGCGACCGCCAAACTCGCGATCACGGCACCCGCCACCGCCAAAGCCGGGACGCCGTTCGACTTCGAAGTGGAATCTCTCGACGCGTTCGGCAACCCGACGCCGACCTACGCCGGGCCGGTCCACTTCACCAGCACCGACCCGAGCGCCACCCTGCCGGCCGACGCCATGCTGACCGGCGGCAAGGGAAGCTTCAAAGCGACCCTCGAGAACGGTGGTGATCAGACGATCTCCGCCACCGACACCTTCGCGTCCTCGGTCACCGGGACCAGTGCAACGATCGGCGTCGGCAAGGTGACGCCGACCCTCTCGCTGGTCGCCTCGAGCGGCGTCACCCTCGGCGGCGCCGTCAACGCGGCCGGCGAGCTCAACGGCCTCGCCCCCTCCGGCCAGCTCGAGTTCTCCCTCTACGGGCCGGCCGATTCAGCCTGCAGCGGCGCCCCGGTCTTCACCGCCTCTGCGCCGGTTGCCGGCAACGGCAAATACATCTCGCCGTCCTTTACCCCGACCGCCCCCGGTACCTACCGCTGGGTGGTGACCTACGGCGGCGACGGCGCCAACCTCGGCGCCGCGAGCGCCTGCGCCGATCCCGCCGCCGCGGTCACCGTCGCCGCGCCCCCGGTCAATCCGCCGGCTCCGCCCTCGCCCCGCGTCGTCATCTCCTACAGCCCCGATCACCCGCACACGCCGAACCGGGCGGGCGGGCCGCGCTACACCTTCGTCTTCAGCGACCAGGCGCCGAGCGCAACCTTCTACTGCCGCCTCGATGGGAAGCGGTGGAGGATGTGCTCCTCGCCCACCGTCTACCGCAGGCTGAAGCCCGGCCAGCACGTCTTCCGGGTCAAATCGGTGGCTGCGAGCGGGCTCGAATCGGCGGTCGAGACGGTCAAGTTCACCGCCGGGCACCACCGATGAGCTCGCGTGCGCCCGCAAGATGAGGCGGTTCCAGGCGTAGCCTGACGGAACACCCGAATGTGGCTGTGGGCAACGTCCGGCGATACATGAGGCCCGGGTCGGGTGACCCGGTCAGCTCGGATCGACGCTCGGGCGGAGCTTCAGTCGCTCCGAGGTCGGGTCGGCGAGGGTCGCCTCGGCGACGGTGGCGGCGCTCTTGAACTCCACGTCCCCCGAGTCCAAGGCGTGCTCGATTACCTCCCGGAGGGCCTCGATCCGGCCGGCGCGACCTGACAGGAACGGGTGGCAGGTAAGGACGAAGGTGGCGCCGTGGCGCCGCATTGAGTCGAGCTCGTGCTTCCACATCGCGGCGACCTGGGGCGGTGAGTTGATGATCGAGCCGATCGGGGGGTCGGGGAGGAAGGCGTACTGCTCCCAGTCGTCGAGGCTCCAGTGCGGAGGCACCTCGGCGATCTCGGCGCCGTCGCCGAGCTCGAGGATGTAGGGGGAGTCGCGGTCCATCAGGCTCGAGTCGTAGGTCAGGCCGTGCTCGGCGATCAGGGACGGCGTCAGCCACGACGCTTCCCACATCGCCGCACGGTGCCCCTTGGGCGAGACGCCGTAGCGCTGGAGGGCCTCGAGCGCAAGCTCGAAGTCGCGGCGCTCCTCATTCGGCCCGTGGCCGAGGGCACTGCGGTGGCGGTGGGTGTGATGGCCGATCTCGTGGCCGTCGGCGAGGATCCGCTCGACCGCGCCAGGGTGACGCAGCGCGGTCTCGCCGGGCACGAAGAAGGTCGCCGGCAGGTCGTACTCGGCGAGCAGCGCGAGGATTCGCGGCACCCCGACTTCGGGCCCGAAGCGCTGATGGCTGATCGCCATCGCATTGGCCTCGTGCCGCTCGTCGGCGGCGAGGACCGCCGCCTCGGCGTCGACGTCGAAGCAGAGGACGGCGATCAACGCCTGCCTCGGGAGTGGTCGAGCGAGCGGGAGATCACGAGCCGGAGGATCTCACTCGTGCCCTCGCCGATCTCGTCGAGCTTGGCGTCGCGCATCCAGCGCTCGACCGGGTACTCGCGCGAGTACCCCCATCCGCCCAGGGTCTGGACCGCGCCCCAGGTGCAGAACATCGCCGTCTCGGCCGCGGTCACCTTCGCCATCGCGGCCTCGTTGGCGGCGGATTCGCCGCGGTCGAGACGGAGCGCGGCGCGCCACACCATCAACCGCGCGGCGTCGATGCGCATCGCCATGTCGGCGAGGCGGAACCCGATCGCCTGGTGGCGGACCAGCGGCTTGCCGAAGGTCTGCCGTTCGTTCGCGTACTCGACCGTGTACTCGAAGGCCGCCCGGGCGAGGCCGACGGAACCGGCGGCGAGCATCGTGCGGGAGTGCTCGAAGGCGTGCATCAACCCGACGAAGGCGCCGTCGGGACCGCCGAGGCGCCGGTCCTCCGGCAGGAAGACGTCGTCGAAGAAGAGCTCGTTGCAGATCATCCCGCGCTGGCCCATCTTCTTCATCGCCGGGCCGATCGTCAGGCCCTCGTCGTCGGGTTCGAGCACGAAGGCGCTGATGCCGCGCGCGCCCGCGTCGGGATCGACGACCGCGAAGACGACGATGAAGTCGGCGACCTCGCCGTTGGAGATCCAGCTCTTCTGGCCGCTCAGGCGGTAGCCGCCGTCGGCCGGGGTGGCCCGGCTGCGCATCGCGGCCGAGTCGGATCCTGACCCCGGCTCGGTGATCGCGATCGCCGTCGGCTTCGCGTCGGCACCGGTCGTCCGCGGGATCCAACGCCGTTTCTGCTCCCCGTCACCGAGGGTGAGGATCGGCAGGCAGTGAAAGCCGTTGGAGGTGATCAACTGCCCGAGGGCGACGTCACCGTGGCAGAGGGACTCGTAGACGAGGCAGGAGGTGAGGGTGTCTTCGATCCCGCCGCCGTCGAACTCCTTGGGCAGCATGTAGGTGGTCAGCCCGATCTCGGTCGCCTTCTCCCAGAGGTCCCAGCGCATTTCATGGTCGGCCTCGTCCACCACCGACGCGAGCGGGCGCACCTCATTTGCCGAGAATCGGTCGGCAACCTCGCGGATCGATCGCTGCTCCTCGGTCAGGTCGAAAAGATCGTGCACTATCGCGGTCCTCCCTGTGATTTAACGATTTGGCAGCCCGGATGCTACCTTAGCACGCCGAATGAGCAAGTTCGGGAAAGTGACGATCCAGGATGTGTCGCAGCGGGCGCGCGTTTCTGCCACGACGGTTTCGCACGCGCTGAACGGTCGCGGGCGGGTGGGGGCCGAGACTCGCGAGCGGATCATCAAGGTCGCCGAGGAAATGGGGTATCGCGCCAACCCGGTGGCGCGGGCGCTGAAGACCGGGCGGGCGATGACCCTGATGGCCGAGCTTCCGCAGACCGCCGAGGAAAGCGGGCTCGACAGCGCCTTCCTGCGCGACGTCCTGGTCGGTGCGGCGGAGAGCGCGGTCGAGTCGGGCTACGTGCTCGCGATCACCGGCCGCTCCCACGCGGGGACCCACCCCCTGTCGCCGCTCGACGGCGCCCTGATCGTCGATCCGGTCGCCGACGACCCGCTGATCGAGACCGCCGCGAAGCTCGGGCTCCCCTTGGTGACCGTGTCCCGCCTCCCCGCCGAGGCGGGGCTCAAGGTGCCCGCGATCATCTCCGATTATGGCGCCGGAATGCGGGAAATCCTCGATCACCTCGAGTCTCAGCACTATCGCAGGCCGGTCCTGCTGAGCACGCGGCGCGGCTTCGACTTTGCCGTCACCAGCGCAGAGAGCTTCAAGGAGTGGATGGCCGAGAAGGGCCGCGAGCCGAAGATTCGGTACGTCTCGGGAGCTCCGTCGGTCAGCAACGGACACACGGCGATGCTCGCCCTGCTGGCCCAGCGCCACCCGCCGGACGCCGTGATCGCCACCACCGAGCCACTTGCGATGGGCGCCTATCAGGCGGTCCAGGAAACCGATCGCGGCATGCCCGAGGAGATCGGGCTGGTCGCCGTCGTCGACTCGGAGCGGCTGAAGACCGCGGCGGTGCCGGTGACGGCCCTCGACCTGTTCCCGACCGACATCGGCCGGCGGGCGGTTGCGCTGCTGGTCGAGCAGATCGAGTCGGAGAAGCCGCACTCGGTTGAATCGGTCGAACTGCCGACCCAGCTGAACCTCCGCGCCTCGACCACTCGCTGAACCGGCCCGCGGCCGGTCGCCCACCCGTGTGCTATGTTCCCTTCGCGTTTCGCCAAATCGTTTTTGCAACTTCGCACTTGGTTCTGGGAGAGGAGAGGGACGTGGCAGACTCGATCGAGCTCGATGGCTCGAACCTCGCCGCGGAGACGCGGCTGCTGCGGGAGTCGGTCCGCGCCTGGCTCGACGAGCACCTCCCGGTCGAGCGTGTTCGGGAGCTCGACGAGGCCCGCTCTGTCCCGGTCGAACTCTGGGAGAGCCTCGGCGAGCTCGGTGTCACCGGGACGCTGATCCCGGCCGAGTACGGCGGTGCCGACGGCGACATCCGCCTCGACTACGCGGTGATCCAGGAGCTGGCCCGACGCTACGCCTCGATCGCCGCCGGCTACATGGTCGTCTCGATGGCCGGCAAGTGCATCACCGAGACCGGCAACGACGCTCAGCGCCAGGCGCTGCTCCCGGGGCTGGCCGCCGGCCGCGACCTGGTCTCATTCGGGCTCACCGAGCCGGGGACGGGAACCGACATGAATGGGCTGCGGACGAGCGCGAAGCTGGTCGACGGGAGCTGGCGGATCAGCGGGCAGAAGCTCTACATCACCCTGGCGGCGGACGCCAGGACGATCCTCGTCCTCGCCCGGACCGACGAGCCGGCGGACCCCGCGCGCCCCAGCGACGGGCTCTCCCTGATCATGACCTCGACCGACCAGAGCGGGGTGGAGGTGCGGCGCCTGCGCATGGCCGGCCTGCGGGGCGCCGGGACCACAGAGGTGTTCCTCGACGAGGCCGAGGCGCCGGAGGACGCGATCGTCGGCGAGCGCGGGCAGGGCTTTCGGGCCTTGGTCGGCACCCTCAACCACGAGCGCATCCTGCAGGCGTTCATGGCGCTCGGGATCGCCGAAGCGGCCTGGGAGGAAGGCCGGGACTACGCGATCGAGCGCCACGCCTTCGGGCGCCAGATCGGCGCCTTCCAGGCGGTCCAGCACCCGCTCGCGGAAAGCTTCGTCGACCTCGAGGGGGCGCGCCTGCTGGCCGCCAAGGCCGCGGACGTCGAGGCGGCGGGCAGGTCGTCGGCGCTCGAGGCCGCGGTCGCCAAGCACGCCGCCGGCGAGACGGCGGTGCGGGCGACCGACCGCGCAATGCGGGTGGAGGCGGGCTTCGCCCTCACCGAGGAGTCCGACCTGATGCGCCACCATCGCGACGCCCGCGACATGGTCTCCGGGCCGATCTCCAACGAGATGGCGCGAAACCTGATCGCCGAGCGTTGCGGCCTGCCGAGAAGCTACTGATGGCCGCTCCCGAGTCGGCCGTCGACCTCAGCGTCGGCCATAGCTTCGAGACCGCGCGGCGGACGATCACCGAGGCGGACATCGTCAACTTCGCCGGGCTCTCGAACGACTTCAACCCGCTGCACGTCGACGAGCCCTTCGCGGCGGCGACGGCGTTTGGCCGCCGGATCGCCCACGGGCAGATGATCGCGGCGATCGTCACCGGCCTCCGCTCGGAGCTCGACCGCTGGCCGGTGCTCGCCTACGTCGGCGCCTCGCGCGACTTCCGCGGTCCGATCGGGGCGGGGGACACGATCCACGCCGTGTACACGATCAGCGGGTCGCGACCCACCTCTTCGGACCCTGAGCGCGGGGTCGTGACCCTCGACCTGAAGGTCCTCGACCAGGCCGGCAACGAGGCGATGACCGGTGAGGACGTGATGCTGGTGGATCTCCGGAGGCAGGGATGAGCAGCGCCGGCGTCGGGTTCGAGCGGATCGCGGTCGGGCACGAGTTCCAGACCTCGCGGCGTACCGTGACCGAGGCGGACATCACCCATTTCTCGGCGATCACCGGCGATTACTCACCGCTCCACGCCGACCAGGTCTTCGTCGAAGAGGAGACCGACTTCCGCACCCGGATCGCACAGGGGTGGTTGATCGTGGCGATCCAGAGCGGCCTTCACTGCGAGATCGTCGATTGGCGGATCCTCGCCTTCCTCTCGACCGGGCGCCGGTTCGTCGCGCCGGTCTACCCGGGGGACACGATCCACGCCGAGTACCGGGTCGAGGAGGTCCGTCCGAGCAGCTCGAAGCCCGACCGTGGCGTCGTCACCCTCTCGTGCACGATCGTCAACCAGGACGGTGTGGCGGTGGTGACCGGCACCGAGACCTTCCTGGTGGAGCGGGGCACGGACGGATGAAGGCGGCGATCGCGGGCGTCGGCCAGACCGAGTACTCGAAGGACTCCGGGCGCACGGAGCTGGCGCTGGCCTGCGAGGCGGTCGACAAGGCGCTGGCCGACGCTGCGATCCCGCGCGCGGAGGTCGACGCGGTCATCCGCTACGACTGGGATCGGATCGACGAGCTCTCGCTCGCCACCCACCTCGGGCTGAAGAACCTGGGTTGGATGAGCCAGGCCGGGGACGGCGGGCCCGCGGGGAACGCGATCATCCACCACGCGGCCGCCGCGATCGAGGCCGGGCTCGCGACGACCGTGGTGTGTTACCGCGCCCTCAACGGCCGTACCGGTCCCCGCATCGGTCACGGTCCCGGCGAGGCGAGCGGCGCCGAGGCCTTCCAGATGCCGTGGGGGATGGTCAGCCCGGTCACCCAGTTCGGCCAGTTCGCGCGTCGCCACATGGTCACCTACGGCACCACCAGCGAGCAGTTCGGGGCGGTCGCGGTGGCGGCGCGCCGGCACGCCTCCCACAACCCGGCCGCGGTGATGCGCGGGCCGATGTCCCTCGCCGACCATCAGGCGTCCCGGCTCATCGCCGACCCGCTGCGCCTGTTCGACTGTTGTCTCGAGACCGACGGCGCCTGCGCGCTGGTGCTGACCAGTGCCGAGCGCGCGTCGCACGGGCCGAACCCCGCGATCGAGGTCCTCGCCGGGGCCCAGGCCTCCGGCCCGGGCGGCGCCGCGGTCGTCTTCCGCGACCAGCTCGACGTCAGCGAGGCGACCCACTGCGCCGCCGATCTCTACCGGCGCGCGGGCCTGGGGCCGGCCGACGTCGACGTCGTCATGGTCTACGACCACTTCACCCCGTTCGTGCTCTTCGCGCTCGAAGCGTTCGGCCTCTGCGAGCGCGGCGAAGCGGGGGCCTTCGCCGCCGAGGGCGGGATCGAACACGGCGGGCGGCTGCCGGTCAACACCCACGGCGGGAACCTCTCCGAGGCCTACCTGCAGGGCCTCTCGCACCCGATCGAGGCGGTGCGACAGCTGCGCGGCGAAGCCGCCCTGCAGGTCGACGGCGCGCGCGTCGCGCTTTCCTGCGCCGCCAGCGCCGGGACCGCCTCGGCCGTGCTCCTGAGGGGGGCCGGGTGATGTTGGAGGGCCTGGCGATGCCCGCGCCCGATGGGGACAGCGCTCCCTTTTGGAACGGCTGCGAGGAAGGCAAGCTGATGCTGCAACGCTGCGACGGCTGCGGGCAGGCGAGTTGGCCGCCCGGGCCGGTCTGCGCGAGCTGCGGCGGGGACAGGTTGACCTGGGTCGAGAGCCAGGGGAGGGGCACGGTCTACAGCTGGGTCGTGGTCGCTGTTGCGTTCACTCCCGAGCTCGCCGATCAGCTGCCTTACGCGGTCGGGCTGGTGGACCTCGAGGACGGCGTCCGCATGGTGACGACGTTCGAGGGATGTGAGCCGAATGAAATCGAAGCTGGGATGGAGGTCGAGATGCGGTTCGACGAGTCGCGCGAGGGTCAACGGCTGTTCTGTCATGTGCCCGCGGGCAGCGATCGGGGCTCGCGATGAGCACCCCGGTAGGCCCGCTCGACGCGAGTGTGGTCCCGCGCTTCGCCGGGGTCAGGACCTTCGCCCGGCTCCCGTTGGTCGACGACGTGGAGAGCGTCGACGTCGCCGTGCTCGGCGCGCCCTTCGACGGCGGCACCACCTTCCGCGCCGGCGCCCGGTTCGGCCCGGCCGCCGTGCGTGAGTCCTCGGTCCTCCTGCGCTCCTTCAACCCGAACATCGGGATCGCTCCGTTCGAGGCGGCTCAGGTCGCCGACGCCGGCGACGCGTTCGGCAACCCGGTCGACATCGTCGCGGCCCACGAGGCGATCCGGAGCTCGGCCGCCGGCCTGATCGCCACCGGTGCGGGTGTGATCGGGATCGGTGGGGACCACTCGGTCTCGCTGCCCCTGGTCAGCGCCGCCGCCGAGCGCCACGGTCCGCTCGGCCTGGTCCAGCTCGACGCCCACACCGACACCTGGGATGCCTACTTCGGCTCCAAGCTGACCCACGGGACGATGTTCCGGCGGGCGATCGAGTCAGGTGTGATCGACCCCGACCGTTCGGTCCAGATCGGGCTGCGCGGCTCGCTCTACTCCGGTGACGACGAAGCCGCCAACCACCGACTCGGCTTCCGCACCCTGACCGCGCGGGAATTCGATCACGACGCCGCGATCGAGATGGTGCGCAGGCAGGCGACCGGGTCGATCTACCTGACCGTGGACATCGACGTCCTCGACCCCGCCTTCGCGCCGGGCACCGGGACTCCCGAGGTCGGTGGGTTGACCACCCGCGAGCTGGTCGCGCTGCTGGTCGGGATCGGCGAGGAGCTGGGCCCGCGCCTGGTCGGCGCCGACGTGGTCGAGGTCTCGCCGCCCTACGACCCGACCGGGATCACCGCCCTGGCCGGGGCCAACGTCGCCTATCACCTGGTCAGCATGCTCGCCGCCAACCGGTAGCGAGCGTGCCGTCAGCCTTCGACCAGCGCCTCGCTCTCACGCTGCAGGGCGCGCGAGTCGACCTTGCCGCTGATCAGCATCGGTAGCTCCTCGCGCAGGTGGAGCCGCTTCGGCACCTTGTAGTTGGCGAGGCGCTCGCGGGCGAACTGGTCGAGGTCCTCGGCCGCGAGGTCACGGTCGGGCTCGGGGACGACGTACGCGTGGCCGACCCGGGCCCAGGTGGGGTCGGGCACGTCGACGACGACCGCGATCGAGACGTCGGGGTGGGATTCGAGCACCCGCTCGACCTCCCGCGGGTAGACGTTGAACCCACCCGACTTGAACATGTGATCCTTGCGGCCGACCAGCACGAAATTGCCGTCCTCACGTTCGAAGGCGGTGTCCTTGGTGTGGTACCAGCCCTCCTCGTCGCGACCCGGATCGACGGCGCCGGCGCGGTCCCGGTAGCCGCCGAACAGGGTGTCGGTGCGGGCGACGATCTCACCCACCGTCCCGGCCGGGCAGGGCTCCCCCTCCTCGTCGACGATCCGCACCTCGAACTCGTGGTGCGGTCTGCCGACCGTGTGCAGGAGCGCCTCGGCCGGGGCGTCGTTGTCGGTGTAGGTGATGTTGCCGTGCACCTCGGTCATTCCGTAGCCGCTGCTGAGCGAGGCGCCGGTGGCCGCCAGCGCCTCGAGCATCGAAGGGTTCACCGGCGCCCCGCCGAACGCGATCCGTTCGAGGCTGCCGAAGTCGGTCCGCGCCCAGCGAGGGCTGCGCGTGGCCAGCAGCAGCATCGTCGTCTGGGTCCACCAGAAGGTGAAGCGCTCGGCTTCGAGCAGCTCGAGGACGCCCTCGGGCGTCCACCGTTCGAGGACGTTGATCGTGCCGCCGGCGACCATCAACGTCATGCAGTTGTCGGCGACGAAACCGAGATGGTTGATCGGCAGGTCGGCGACGCCGACCGGGCGCCGGCCGTACCAATGCTCGGCCTGGACCGAGTAGGAGCGCATCATCGGCCCGTGCACGAGCAGGGCCGCCTTCGGCGCTCCCGAGGAGCCCGACGTGAAGACCACGGCGGCGGGGTCGAGGGCCTCGACCGCCGCTGCCGCCGCCGCGAGCTGCTCAGGGTCGGTCGCCTCGGCTTCGAACTGCTCCAGGGACAGGCAGCCCGGCGGCGCGTCGGCGCCGCAGTGGATCGTCTCCACAGTGCCGATCTTCCCCTCGCGATCGAGGCGGGAGCCGAGGGCGGCGATCTTCTCGAGCTGCTCGGCGACGATCGCGCCGACGACGAAGAGGAAGCGGGGCTCGGCCTGGGTGCAGATGTAGGCGAGCTCGTCGACCTGCTGTTTCGGGGCCAACCCGGTGAAGATCGCGCCGACCCGCGCGCAGGCGAGGAAGACCAGCAGGGCGTCACTGTCGGGATGGCCGTAGACCGCGACGCGATCCCCGTGTCGCAGGCCGTGGGCGAGCAGGGCGGCGGCCAGCCTGTCCACCCGCTCCCTACCCTCGCGGTAGGTGACCGCGGTCGGTCCTTGTTTCACCAGGACGGTGTCCGACTGGACTTCCGCGAAGTGGTCCAGGTAGTCACCGATTCTCGGAAGCCGCGGCGTCTCCATCCCGCACCACTGTACCAAATCGTTTTGGCATTATCAGCCGAGTTAGGTGTCAGTTGAGCTGGTGCCCGAAGGCCGGCCGAACGGCGGCAGCGTCCCGGCAGAACCCCAGAGCCGAATGCGCCAAGGATTGACGCCTCTACGTCGGGTGCGTTATCGTTTAGGCAAGGTCCTGCTGTGAGGAGATCCAGGCCACTAATGCGAGCCCGCGGGCAAAAGAGGCGGCGACTTGAAAATTGTCGACAGTCGACTAGTCTCCCGATCGGAATGGAAAGGCGTGGCAGGCGCACGCCGAGACGCGTTGAGGGAAGGGACTTGTGGATGAGCGGCAATTCGAAACTCCTGATCAGTGATTTCAACGTCGGGCGCTCGAACGAAGTGCAGATCGGGACCGGTGAGGGGGTCTTCTTCGTCCTCAAGGACGGGCGCCGAGTCATCGACGGCAGCAACACCGGCGCCTCGCTGGGCCACCGGCACCCCGACATGGTCGCCGCGGTCAAGGCGGCGGCGGAGGAGCCGGTCGTCAACGACGGCTGGTACTGGCCCGGACGCGAGGCTGCGATCGACGAGCTGATCGAGACGGCGTTCGGCGGCGACGCGACGCTGGTAGGCGCGGTGCGGTTTGCGCTCAGCGGCGGCGAAGCCAACGACCTGGCGCTCTCCCTGGCCCAGGCCCTCACCGGCCGGGCTCCCCTGGTGACGCGCGAGCGGGCCTACCACGGGATCAACGGCCTCGCGCGCGAAATGACCGTGCAGCCGCACTGGCACGGCGGGCTCTCGAGCACCGACGGCGGCGTCCGGCCCGCGGCGCGACTGGCGGACGTCCGCCAGCTGCCGATGCCGCGCGGCGCGCGGATCAAGGGTGCCGAGGAGGATCTGCCGGCACACGAGCTCCGGGCCACCGCGGTCGAGCTGATGAAGGACTCGGCGGCGGTGATCGTCGACTACACGCAGGGCGGGATCTACCACTCACCCGAGTTCCAGGACACCGTCGCCGACGCCGCCCGTGAGACGGGGACCCTGTGGATTGCCGACGAGGTCGTCACCGGCTTCGGCCGCACCGGCTCCTGGTTCGGCTTCGAAGGCGGCGAGCGCCGCCCCGACATCATCACCCTGGGCAAGCCGTTGGCGGGTGGAGCGGCCCCGGCCGGGGCGGTCCTCCTCTCGCAGCGGGTCGCCGAGATGCTCGACCACGAGCGCTGGCAGACCTTCAGCACCTTCCGCGGGCACCCGGTGATGATCGCGGCGATGCGGGCGCACCTGAAGGTCCACGCCCGCGATGACCTCGTCGGCCACATCCGGGAGCTGGACGCGGTCTTCGCCGCGGGCCTCGCGGAGATCGCCGAGCGGCACCCCAGCGTCACTCGCGTGGACGGTCGGGGAGCGCACTGGACGGTCGAGCTGGAGGGCCCCGACTGGCGTGGCTGGCGCGCCGACGTCGCCGAGGCGCCCCTCGCCTCCCGGGTCGCCAACCGGGCGCTCGATGCCGGTGCTCTGATCGGGACGAGCGGCGAGCAGACCTCCCTCTTCCTGGCGCCTCCGTTCATCGTCGAGGAGCCGGAAGTCCGGCAGCTGCTGGACGCCCTCGACCAGGGCCTGGCCCTTGCCGACGAGGAGCTCGAGGAGAGCAAGGTGACCAGTGGCTGAACGCCGCGCGAGATGCCAGGAGGACCGGTGGGCAGCCAGGAATTATTGCCGACTGTCGACGATTCCTATACAGTCGGGAGTGGTCGAGGAGAGCTCGTGATCACGCGGGTCGACACCGATGTGGAGAAGGATGAGATGAGCGGATCAACTCGAGGTGCCGCCCTGGGTCTCACCGGTCTGGTGAAGCGCTACGAGGACAGCGTCGCCGTGGACGACGTCTCCCTCGAGATCCCGGCGGGCGAGTTCGTCACCCTGCTCGGCCCGAGCGGCTCGGGGAAGACCACGACCTTGAACATGATCGCGGGGTTCACCCAGGCCGACGAGGGCCAGATCCAGCTCGACGGGAAGGCGATCGACCGGGTCCCGGCCCACAAGCGGAACATCGGCGTCGTCTTCCAGCACTACGCCCTGTTCCCGCACATGACGGTCGAGGACAACGTCGCCTTCCCGCTGAAGCGGCGGCGGATGGCGAAGGCCGAGCGGGCGACCCGGATCGATGAGGTGCTCGACCTGGTGCGGATGAAGGACTTCGTCAAGCGCTACCCGCGCCAGCTCTCGGGCGGGCAGCAGCAGCGGGTCGCGCTTGCCCGGGCCCTGGTCTTCAATCCCCGCCTGCTGTTGATGGACGAGCCGCTCGGCGCGCTCGACAAGAAACTCCGCGAGTGGCTGCAGCTCGAGTTCAAGCGCATCCATCAGGAGCTCGGGATCACCTTCGTCTACGTCACCCACGATCAGGAAGAGGCGCTGGTCCTCTCCGATCGGATCGCGGTCTTCAACCACGGCAAGATCGAGCAGGTCGGCACCGCCACCGAGCTGTACGAGCGGCCGGAGACCCTGTTCGTCGCCGAGTTCGTCGGCGAGTCGAACTGCTTCAAAGGTCGCTACCGCAGGGATGGCGACCTCGGCATCATCGCGTCGGAGCAGTTCGAGCTGCGGGGGCCAGCGGCCCACGGCGGCGACGATCCCAACGCGGTCCTGGTGGTCCGCCCGGAGCGGGTCAACATCAGGCGCGACGGGATCAGCCCCAGCAACGGGGCGAACATCTTGCAGGGCACGGTGAAACAGGTGATCTACCTGGGGTCGGCCCGCAAGACCGAGGTGGTTCTCTCCGACGGAAGAGAGCTAGTCGTACGTGAGTCGGCCAGCGTTGGGACGGGCCCCGCGGCCGGCCAGCCAGTGGAGGTGTTCTGGGCCCCGGATGACTCCGTCCTGTTGACGGGTGGCGCATCCGTGGGTCCCGACCTCGATCAGCTGGCAAACGAAGTGAAGTAAGCAACCGTCGGGCAACCGACGTGTCGGGTTCAGCCATATCAAGGAGAGACGATACATGCGGTCTGTAACGACCAATCGACGTGGCAGTGGGTCCAAATTCCATCTGGCTCTGCTGCTTGGGGCAGCGTTGGTCCTCTGTCTGATCATCGCCGGGTGCGGCGGCGGTTCGTCATCGACCACCTCGGGCGGTGCGACGACGAGCGAAGAAACCGAAGGTGAAACCGCGAACGCCGGTTCGAAATCAAGCTCCGAATACCCCAGTCTCGCGGGGACGACCATCACCTACCTCGGCTTCGGCGGGATCACCGACGAAGCGATGGCCTCGGCCTGGTTCAAACCGTTCGAAGAAGAGACCGGCGCGAAAATCGTCGAGGAATCTCCGACCAACTACGCGAAGATCCAGGCACAGGTCGAATCGGGCGCGGTCAACTACGACCTGGTGGACGGCGACGCGTTCGTCATGGATCCCAAGTGCGGCGAAGAATGGGAAGAATTCAAAAACGTTCCCAACCTCAAGCACGTGGCCAAGATCTACCAGCCGAAATCGAAATGCACCGGCCCTGACTACGTGTACTCATACGTGATCGGGTACTCGGAAAAGGAATTCCCGAACGGCGGCCCGGAAACGTGCCAGGACTTCTTCAACACGCAGAAGTTCCCCGGCAAGCGGCAGATCTGGGGCTACTACTACGGTGGGCCGCCGGAGTGTGCCGCGGTTGCCGCCGGCGCCAACGTCCACAACCCCTATCCGCTCGACACCGAAAAGGTGATCAAAGAGGTCGAAGGGGCGAAGGGCAACCTGTCGGTCTACGAAACGGCGAGCCAGGCGGCCGACGCGATGCAGAACAACGACGTCTCGATGGGCATCTACACCACCCGGATGCTGATCGAAGGCCAGAAACTCGGGGCCGAATGGGGCATCGCCCACGGCTGGTCCTCGACCGCGTCCGGGACCTTCGGGATCCCGAAGGGCGCTCCCAACGCGGCAGCGGCCGAAGAGCTCCTGAACTACATCTACGACCCCGTCAACAACAAACGGTACTTCGAACAGCTGCCCGCCTACGGGTCGCCGGAGGGCTTCGTCCCGCCGCAGGCAAAGAAGCTCAGCCCCTGGCTCGTCTCCGGATCGAAACAGATCCTCGGCGCCGGCTCGCTGGTCGACTGGACGTGGTGGAGCGAAAACGACGCCAAGTTCAGCGAAGAATGGGAGTCCGCGATCACCGGCTGAGGCCGGGCCGCAACTCCAGGAGATTCTCCGGTGAGTGCATCGAACGAAAGCGCGGGGCGGCTGCCGGCCGCCCCGCGCCCGACCCCCGGGCTCGGCAGCATCAGCCGGGCCGCGAGTGGGCGGGTGAACATGGCTGCCCTGCTGGTTCTGCCGGCGCTGGTGATGCTGTCGGTCACCTTCTTCTACCCGGTGGGCAAGATCATCGGCAGGACCTTCACCAACCACACGGGAACGCAGGGGAACGCGCTCGCCAACCTCAACTGGTTCTTCAGCGAACCGACCCAGATCACGATCCTGATCAGGACCTTCGAGACGTCGCTGATCGTCACCGTGATCTGCCTGCTGATCGCCTATCCGTTCACCTACCTGCTGACGATCGTCAGCAGACGATGGCTCGTCCTGCTCCTCGGGATCGTCGTCATGTCTTGCTGGCAGAGCATCCTGGTGCGGAACTACGCCTGGCGGATCCTGCTCCGGGACGACGGCGTGATCAACAGCATCATCACCTTTCTCGGGTTTCCGAAGGCAAGCCTCCTCGGCACCACACCCGGGGTCATCATCGCCATGTGTCACGTCATGACGCCGTTCATGATCCTGCCCCTGTACGCAAATCTGCGCAACATCGACCGGCGGCTCCTGACCGCCTCCAGCAGCCTCGGCGCGAGCTCGAGCACCACCTTCTTCAAGGTCTACCTGCCCCTCTCCCTGCCCGGCATCATGTCGGGCGCCCTGCTCGTCTTCATCCTCTCGCTCGGCTTCTACATCACCCCGGCGATCATCGGCTCTCCCGACAACAGCCTGATCTCGCAGGCGATCGTCGCGCAGACCCAGAAACTGCTCGATTGGGGTCACGCCGGAGCGATGGCTCTCGTCCTCCTCGTCTGCACGCTCGTCCTGGTCGCGGTCGTCGCGACCTTGACCCGCCGCCGACTCGAGAGGGTCGGGGCCGGGGGAGGGCGACTGTGAACGGGCTGAAGGCGCGGCGGCCGCGCACTGGTGCCGCGGGTGTGCTCCTGCGGATCTTCGGCGGCGTGATGGTGATCTGGCTGCTTGCCCCGATCCTCGTCGTCATCCCCCTGAGCTTCACCGGCAAGCAGTCGTTCGAATTCCCGCCGACCACCTGGTCGACGGAGTGGTACCACCAGCTGTTCACGGCCCCGGAATGGGTCGAAGCACTGACCCACTCGGTCGTGATCGCGCTGCTCGTCGTGGTGCTCGCCGGCGTGCTCGGCACCGCCTGCGCGATCGGCCTGGATCGTGGCGTGTTGCCCGGCAAGGCCGTCGTCCGCGGGCTGGTGCTCTCGCCGATCATCGTCCCGGTCGTGATCGTCGCGGTGGGCGTCTACCTGGTCTTCCTGCCCTGGCGCCTGGCCGGCCACGAGCTCGGCTTCGTCCTCGCCCACACGGCGCTCGCGATCCCCTTCGTCGTGATCTCGGTGTCGACCAGCCTGGCGGGATTCGATCGGCGCCTCGAGCAGGCGGCGGCCAGCCTCGGCGCCTCGCCCTGGTCCACCTTCCTGCGGGTGACGCTGCCGGCGATCGGCCCGGGCATCTTCGCCGGCGCCGTGCTCGCCTTCATCACCTCCTTCGACGAGGTCGTGACGGCGCTCTTCCTCTCGACCCCGACGATGAAAACGCTGCCGGTTCAGATGTTCCAGACGATCAACAACGTCGACCCGACGATCGCCGCGGCGTCGACGCTGGTCCTTGCGGGCACCGCCGCGATCATGCTCCTGGTGCTGATCTTCAACCGCAACGTGCGGTCGGGCTCCTGAGCGCTGAGCCCGAGCTACGCGGTCTTGGCGCGGTTGGCGGCCAGGAGACAGGTGATCTCGAACAGCAGGTTGGCCGCGTTCAGCTGGGTGAGCCCGCTCGGGTCCAGCGAGGGGGCGACCTCGCAGACGTCGCCGCCGATCGCGTTGATGCCGTTCAGCGAGCGGAGGATGACCTGCGAGTCGCGCATCGAGAGGCCGCCCGGCTCGCGGGCCGGCGTCCCCGGGGCCTCGGTCGGATCGAGGCCGTCGATGTCGTAGGTGACGTAGACCGGCTGATCGCCGACGCTCTCGAGGATGCGCTCGATCGCCTTCGCCCGGCCCATCTCCTCGTAGTCGTCGTAGGTGATCGCGGTGAAGCCGGCGTCGATGCCCCACTGGACGTCGCCGTCGCCGAAGCGGGTCCCACGGAGACCGATCTGGACGACCCGAGCGGGGTCGACCAGACCCTCCTCGGTGGCTCGCCGGGCGAGGCTGGCGTGGTTGTCCTTGGTCCCGAAGAAGACGTCCTGGACGTCGGCGTGCGAGTCGAACTGGATCAGGCCGAGCGGCTCGCCGCCGCCGAGGCCGCGGAGGACCGGGAGGGTGGTCGAGTGGTCGCCGCCGACGGCGATCGGCCAGATCCCGCGCCCCTTCAGCCCGGCGACGTGCTCCTCCACCAGCTTCAGCGAGCCCGCGTAATCGAGCACGTTGACCGGCACGTCGCCGATGTCGGCGACGTTGGCGAGGTCGAAGGGGCTCACCTCGGTGCGCGGGTTGACCCGGCGGATCGCCCGCGAGGCCTCGCGCACGGCGGCCGGGCCCTGGCGGGTGCCGCCGCGGTAGGTGGCGGCGTCGAGGCCGACCCCGAAGATGCCGATCTCGACTCCGTCGAGATCGTGCACGCGCGGCAGGCGCATGAAGGTCGCGACGTCCGCATCGCGCGGGATCACGGACGAGTCGATCGGCTGGAATTCGGGCATCTACATCTCCTCGGTCTGGGTCAGGAAGTCATCGGGATCGCCGCCGAGACGCTCGAGGACGGGGCCGACCGTCGAGACGATGTGAGCTTCCATCGTCCGCGCGGCCAGCGTGGCGTCCCCCGAGCGCATCGCCTCCAGCAGGGGCAGGTGCTCGGTCGCGACGTCCTCGAGGTTTTCGTAGGCCGCGTCGTCCATCCCCAGGGCCACCCGGATCGGCCCGGCGAGCGAGCGGAAGATCAGGGCGATGTACTGGTTGCCCGACGCCTCGCAGATCTGCTCGTGGACCTTGAGCTCGAGGTCCACGGTCTTGGCGACGTCGCCCCGTTGGGCGGCCTTGGCGAGGGCGTCGATCGTCTTTTCGATCGGCGCCAGCGAGGCGCCGTCGCGGACGGCCAGCCTGATCGCGGTGCTCTCGATCGCGATGCGCGAGTTGTAGATGTCGACGAAGTCCTTCGCGTCGACTTCCCGCACGAAGCTTCCACGGCGCGGTTTCTCCACCGTGAGGGCCTCCTGGCTGAGCCGCTGCATCGCCTCGCGGACCGGCGCGCGACTGATCCCGAGCTCGGCCGCGATGCGGCTCTCGACCAGGTGCTCCCCGGGTTTGAACTGGCCCGAGAGGATCGACTGGCGGATCGAGTCGTAGGCGAGGCCGACCAGGGAATCGGCGCTCAGGGGTCGCATTGGCTTACGCGCCGAAGTTGCCATGGCCCGTCGACAATATACGTTCGCGGTGAGGCGTGAGAGTGATTCTGAGCGGCTTCCGGAGCATCGACGATCCTCGTTGAACTTTCGTCTACTGTCGACAATACTGATACGCCAATAATGGCGACGGAAAGGAGCAGAGGATGCCGCTGATCGAGGTCAAGGCATTTGAGGGCCGCTTCGCGGACGAGGAGAAGTCGAATCTCCTGATCGAGCGTCTGACCGAGGCAATGGTCGAGGTCTACGGGGAGCCTGTCCGCGACGAGACCTGGGTCGTCCTGGACGGCGTCTCGCCCAAGCATTGGGGCTTCGGCGGGAAGGTCCGTACGTGACGGAGCTCCGCGAGGTCGGCGCCGACGCCCTCGGCGTCCTCGGGCCCGAGGAGGCGGAGCTCGTCCGCTTCGCCCAGGAGATGGTGGCGACGCCGAGCCTCACCGGCGAGGAGGCCGAGGTGTCCCGGAAGCTGGCGGCCCGCCTCGAGCGGCTCGGCTATCGCGACGTCGAGGTCGACGAGCAGGGCAACGTCGTGGCCCGGCTGGGCCGAGGCCCGGACCGGCTGATGTTCAACGGACACCTCGACCACGTGCCCCCGGCCGGGATGGAGGACCCCTACGACCCGCGGCTGGTCGAGGTGGCCGGGCCGGACGGCCCCCGGCTCGCGATCCGCGGCCGGGGCAGCTGCGACATGAAGGCGAACGTCACCGCCGGCGCCTTCGCCGCGGCGTTTCTCGACCCTGCCCGCCTGACGGAGGGGACGTTCGTGTTCACCGCCGACGTGCAGGAGGAGACCGACTCGCCGTTGGGCGTCCCGGCCCTGCTGGAGCGCGGGGTCCGGGCCGAGTTCGGGCTCAGCTCGGAGTCGACCGGCCTCGACGTCTACCTCGGCCACCGGGGGAAGATCCAGGTCGACGTCACGGTCGCCGGTCGCTCGAGCCATGCCTCGACGCCGGAAGACGGCCTCAACGCGGTGTTCCGCGCCGTTCCCTTCCTGCAGGCCTTCGAGGCGATGCCCGACCGGCTCCCTGCCGACGATCTCTTCGGCCGGGGGACGATCACGGTCACCGGGATCTCCAGCGAGCCGACCTCCGCCGTCGCGGTCGTGCCCAACAGCTGCACGATCCGACTCGACCGCCGCTATATCCCCGGCGAGACGCCGGAGGGCTGCCTTGCCGAGATCGCCGAGGTGGTCGAGCGGGTGGCCGCGGACACCGGTTTCGAGGCGACGGTCGAGCTGGAGAACATCTATCCGCTAATGTCGATCGAGCCCGACCACGAGCTCGTCCGTCGGGGCAGCGCCGCGGTCGAGGCCGTGACCGGGGCCAGGCCCCCGCTCGGCACCTGGCGCTTCGGCGTCAATGCGACCTTCATGGCGGCCGCGGGCATCCCGACGATCGGGATCGGCCCCGGCAACGAGGACTTCGCCCACACCCGGGAGGAGCACGTGCCGGTCGACGAGCTGGTCCGCTCCAGCCGCATCTACGCAAAGCTGATCGAGGACCTCTGCGGAGACGGGAGCGCCGCATGAGCGCGACGCTGAAGCCGAGCACCGGGGTGGACCGCGAGGCCCTCGCCGCCGAGATCGTCAACCGGCGGCAGCTGCTGGCGAAGCGCATGGAGTCGGCGGGCCTCGACGCGGTCGTCGTCGCCAGCGAGGCCAACGACTTCTACCTGACCGGTTACGAGACGACCTTCTTCGGCAACCTGTCCAAGCCGCTGGCGGTGGTCTTCGCGCCGCCCGCGCGCCCGGTGGTGATCTGTCACGTCGGCGAGGCGACCAGCGTCGGGCTCGACGCGATCGACGTCGACGTCGAGCCCTATACGGGTCCGGACGCCCTCGACGTGGACGGCCACCTGCAGATCGAATACCAGCTGCCCGCCGCGCGGGCCGTCGCGGCCCACCTCCGCCGGGTCGGCGCGCGCGTGGTCGGGATGGAGCTGAGCTGGCACTTCATCCCCGGCTTCACGCCGCTGGCGTTCGACGCGCTCGGCCAGGAGCTCGGCGAGGTCCGCGACGCGTCGGGCATCCTCTGGGAGCTGCGGCGGGTCAAGTCGGAGTGGGAGATCGGGCAGATGGCGCTGGCCGCCGAGGTCGCCGAGGCGGCGCACCGGGCGTTCGCCGCGGCGGCGGAGATCGGCATGAGCGAGCGCGATCTCAACCGCCTCATCCGCCTCGCCTCATACGAGGCCGGCGCCGAGAAGATCGGCTACTCGGGCATCATCGCCGGCATCGACCGGGCGCCCCTGGGCGGCCCGACCAACCGCACCTGGGAGCGCGGCCAGTCGCTCTTCGTCGACATCTGCCTGCAGCTGAACGGCGGCTATTTCGCCGACTTCAACCGCATGTACACGAGCGTCGAGCCGACCGAGGCGGAGGCGGAGGCCTACCAGGAGATCGTCGACGGGCTCGACCGGGGGCGGGCCTCGGTGCGCGCCGGGGCGAAGGTCAGCGAGGTCGCGAGGGCGCTCCTTGGTGACGGCGAGACGATCTACTCGCGGGTGGGGCATGGGCTCGGGCTGGAGATGCCCGAGCCGCCCTCGCTCTCGCCCGACGACGAGACGACGCTCCGCTCGGGCGAGGTCATCTGCCTGGAGCCGAACCTCGAGATCCCCGGCGTCGGTTGGTTCGTCAGCGAGGAAGAGGTGGTCGTCCGCGACGGCGGGTTCGACCTCCTCTCGCCGCCGTTCCCGCGCGGGCTGCGCGTGATCGGGTAGCCGGCTGAGCTGGACGGTTCGCCCGATGGCGGCCACCGAGCAAGCATCGAGCGGCTGCGCCTCGACCGCCGCCGCGGCGCCGCGGGAGGCGCTGGGGAGCGCCTACCTGCTCGCCTTCGGCTCGATGGTGATGCTGCAGGGGGGCAACGCCCTCGGGCTCGTTCTGATCCACCACCTCGGCGTGCCGACCTCGACGTCCCTCCGCCTGCTGTTCGGGAGCATCTTCCTCGTCGTCTTCCTCCGACCGCCCCGTCATCTCGGCTCGGCGGAGATTCGCCTGGTGCTGGTGTACGGCCTCGTCGTCGCCGCGATGGGCGGGCTGATCTACGAGGCGGTCGACCGCCTGCCGCTGAGCGTCGCCGTCACCGTCTCCCTCCTCGGCCCGCTGACCGTCGCCGCCGCCTCCTCACGGCGTCGCCGCGATCTCGCCTGGCCGCTGCTGGCCCTCGCCGGGGTCATCCTGCTCGCCCAGGCCAGCGGCGGTGAGGGCCCCTCCGTCGATGCCATCGGCCTCGCCTGCGCGGCCGGGAACGCCGTCGCCTGGGGCACCTACATCGTGTTGGCCGCCCGGGCAGGCCGCCAGTTCGACGGGGTGCACGGCCTCGCCCTGGCGTGCGTGGTCGCCGCGGTTCTCTGGCTTCCGGCCGGCATCGCCTCGGGCGGCTACGCCTCGCTCACCGCGCCGATCCTCCTGCTGGCGATCCTCACCGCGATCATCGCCACCGGGCTCCCCTACACGATGGAGAACCTGGCGCTCCGCCGGATGCCGCAACGCATCTTCGGCATCCTGATGAGCTTCGAGCCCGCGGTCGCGATGCTCGCCGGACTCCTTCTCCTCGGCCAGAAGCCGGGGATCCTCGCTCTCGGCGGCATCGCCCTGGTCATCGTCGCCAGCATCGGCGCGTCGATGCCCGCGGCTCCAGCGCCCGCCCCGCCCTAACGGGCGGCGGTTAGGCCAGGACCTTGCCGGGGTTCATCACGCCGTTGGGATCGAAGGCCCGCTTGATCGCCCGCATCAGCTCCAGCTGGTCACCGTGCTCGCGTTCGAGGAACTCGATCTTGCCGAGGCCGATCCCGTGCTCGCCGGTGCAGGTGCCGCCGTGGGCGAGGGCGTGGTCGACCAGCTCCGCGGTCAGCCGGTCGACTCTCGTCATCTCCTCGGCGTCGTCCGGGTCGACCAGGAGGGCGACGTGGAAGTTGCCGTCGCCGGCGTGGGCGGAGATCCCGCCGACGAGGTCGAGTCGGTCGATCGCCTCGCGTGCGCGTCGGAGGGCGCCGTCGAGCTCCCCCAGCGGCACGCAGGTGTCGGTCGAGAGCGATGCTTTCCCGGGTGCCATCGCCTTCTCGGCGAAGAAGATCTCGTGGCGGGCCCGCCACAGTCGGGCACGCCGGGTTGGGTCGCGCTCCTCCTCGAGGTTCGTCGCCCCGGCTTCGCGCAGCATCTCCTTTGCCTCCTCGACTTCGGAGTCGACCTGGGGCGCGGAGCCCGCGACCTCGACGAAGAGGAGGGCGCCCGCGGGGAACCCGGTGTCGGCGTAGAGATTCATGGCTTCGACCTCCCAGTCGTCGAGCAGCTCGATCCGCAGGGCGTCGATACCGGTAGCGACGATCGAGCAGGCCGCCGCGCAGGCCGCCGACACATCGGGCATCGTCGCGCGGACAACGGCCTGCGCCGCCGGGATCCCGCGCACGCGCAGCGTCAGCTCCGTGATCACCCCGAGGGTCCCCTCCGAGCCGACCAGGAGCCCGGTGGTGTCGTAACCGGCCGAGGTCTTCGTCGCCCGGCTGCCGGTCCGGATCACCTTGCCCCCCGCGAGCACCGCCTCCAGCCCCAGCACCTGTTGGCGCATCTTCCCGTAGCGGACCGTCATCGTCCCCGCCGCGTCGGTCGCCGCCATGCCGCCCAGCGACGCGTCGGCGCCGGGGTCGACGGGGAAGAAGAGGCCGTGCTCGCCGAGGCGGCGCTCCAGGGTCAGGCGGGTGACCCCGGCGCCCGCGGTCACGGTCAGCTCGCTCGGCCTGATCGCGACGATCTCGTCGAGGCCGGTCAGGTCGATGGAGATCCCGCCCTCGATTGGGATCACGTGCCCCTCGAGACTCGATCCGGCACCGAACGGGACGACCGGGACGCGATGATCGTCGGCGAATCGGAGCACCTGGCTGACGTCGGTGGTGGTGCGGGCGAAGACGACGACGTCGGGACGGTGCGGTCGGTGGAAGGTCAGGTCCTCGGAGTGCAGCGTGCGATCCGAGTCACCGGTCGAGACGGCGCCGTCGAGCCCCAGCGCCCCGAGGCCCGCGGCGAGCCGGGCGGCGTCCATCACGCCAGCAGGTCCGGGGTGAGCTCGATCACGGTCGGCCGCGCGGGGGAGCGGCAATCGGTCAGCGTCGCGACCACCTCCTCGACGCTCCCCGGCCGGAATCTCGCCCAGCCGAAGCCGGCGGCGATCGTTCCGTAGTCCTCCGCGCTGGCCTCGGTCCCGATCTGGGGGATGCCGAGCTCGTCCATCTCGTCGCGCATCTCTTCGTAGCCGTCGTTGTTCCAGAGGAGCATCACCAGCGGGAGCCTGAGTGACGCCGCCGCCGCCATCTCACCGATCGTGAACAGGAGCCCCCCGTCGCCGATCACGCAGAGCGCGGTCGCCTGCGGACGCCCCACCGCGCCGCCGATCGCCATCGGCAGCGCCGGGCCGAGGGTCCCGAGGCCGGCCGGGATCAGCCACGACCGAGGCCGCCCGCCGGGCCAGAGGTTCTGGCCGATGTAGGCGAGCTGGGTCGAGTCGCAGGCGACGACGTGGTCGGGCGGCAGAGCCGTTCCGATCGCCTCGATCAGGGGGAGCAACGGCTCGGCGCGCGGCCACCACGTGACTTCGCCTCGAATGCGGGCCGCCTCCTCGACGCCGTCGTGATCGGGGCCAACCGTCAGCCCCGCGAGCGCCGCGTCGATCGCACCGAGGCCGAGCGCGGCGTCGGCGACGATCGGGATCGCCGGCGCGAACGCGGCGTCCATCTGGGCGGGGTCGATGTCGACGCGGATCAACTCGCCGCGCGGCTCGATCCCCGCGGGCGAGTAGTAGGAATCGATCGGCGAGAACTCGGTGCCCACCGCCAGCAGGACGTCGGCGTCGGCGAGCGCCCTGATCGTGGCCTCCGTCGGCAAGGTGGTCCCGAGGCTCAACGGATGCTCGTCGGGCAGCGCGCCCTTGGCGTTCAGGGTGAGCGCGACCGGCGCCCCGATCCGCTCTGCCACCCTCCGCGCCGCCGCCCCGGCGTCGAGCGCCCCGCCTCCGAGCAGGATCTTCGGTCTGGCGGCCGCCGCGAGCCTCGACGCCGCCGCGTTCGCGTCGCCGGCGGCCGGCGCCGGCCGCTCCCCTCGCGGTGGCCGGTAGGAGAGGGAGGGGGCGGGGCGGCCGAGCAGGTCGATCGGAATCTCGATGTGCACCGGGCGCGGTCGGCCGAACTCGAACAGCCGGAACGCCCGGGCGAACGCCTCGGGCAGGGCCTCCGGATCCTCGATGTGCTCGCTGAAGGCGGTCAGGCTCGCCATCGTCGCCCCCTGGTCGGGGAGCTCGTGCAGGGCGCCCCAGCGCCGCGACCGTTCCGACTCGGGGACCACGGTCGACACGATCAGAAGCGGGACCGAGTCGTGGTAGGCCTGGGCGATCGGCGTCGCGGCATTGGTGACGCCGGGACCCGAGATGAGGAGGGAGACCCCAGGTCTCCCGGTCACCCGCGCATATCCATCGGCGGCGAAGACCGCGCCCTGCTCGCTGCGGTTGAGGACGTGGCGGACCCCGGCGGAGTGGAGCCCGCGAAAGAGCTCGAGCGTGTGGATGCCGGGGATGCCGAAGGAAACCTCGGTCCCGGCTTCGGCCAGCATTCGGACCGTCGCCTCTCCGACGCTCTCCTCGCGCTCACGCATGGAAACCTCTCCTCACTTGAAGATTGCCGACTGTCGACAACAAATGTATCCGCTCGGTGTCAGCTTGTCTTGCCAATGGTGCGGCGCGGCGCCAGTGGTCCGAGGTGTCCTGCTGGGATTTGGCGCCGGTAGGACGGTGCGGAATTGTTCGGCGGAAGTCAGCGAGCTCGCCGGCCTCCCCGCGCGCCGGGGCGCTCGGGCCACTCCCGCGCGGCGGGGCTGCCGCGACGGGCGGCGCATGCCCCCGGCATAAGGCCTGGAGGAAGCTATTGCCTCCGTCCTCGGCAGAAAGGAGCAGACGTGAGCAAAGGGGAACTGGCTGGAAAGGTCGCGGTCGTGACCGGCGCGAGCCGCGGCATCGGCCGGGCGATCGCGATGGCGATGGCGCGGGAAGGGGCCGACCTGGTCGCAACCGCCCGCTCGACCGAGCGACTGCAGGAGCTGGCGGGCGAGGTCACCGCACTCGACCGCTCCTGCCTCGTCGTCACCGCCGACATGACGGTCGAGGAGGAGGTCCGCGGGATCGCCGCGCAGGCGGTCGCCGAGTTCGGCCGGGTCGACGTGCTCGTCAACAACGCGGGAATGATCTACCCGAAAACGAACCTGGTCGATTTCGACTTCGGCGTTTGGCGCGAGGTGATGGAGGTCAACCTCCTCTCGGTGGTGGCCCTCTGCCACGCGGTGCTGCCGGTGATGATCTCCCAGTCCGCCGGCAAGATCATCAACCTCTCGAGCATCGGCGGCAAGCACCCGAACGCCGGTCAGACGCCCTACAAGGCCTCGAAGGCGGCGATCATCAACTTCACCGGCTGCCTCGCCGCCGAGGTCAAGCAGCACGGGATAGACGTCACCTGCATCTGCCCGGGCGGCGTCGACACCGACGGGTTCCGGGAACTGTTCGGGGCCAGGGGATCGGGCAAATTCGACCCGATGTCGGCGCGGGTGATCGCGGAGCTGGCGCTCTTCCTCGCCTCCGACGCCAGCGGGGCGCTGACCGGCACCTCGATCGACGCCTTCGGCCTCTCGAGCCCGATCTTCCGATGAAGTCGACGTCGACTGCTGGCACGGCGCTGGTCACCGGCGGCGCACGGGGGCTGGGCGTCGAGGTCTGCCGGCAGCTCGCCCAGGCCGGGATGACGGTCTGGCTCACCGCGCGGGACCCGGCGCGCGCCGAGGCGGTCGCCGCGGCGATGGCCGGCGACGGCGAGGTTCGCGCCGCCCCGCTCGACGTCGCTGACCCGGCCAGCGTCGCGGCGCTCGCCGCCCGGCTCGATCACCTGGACGTGCTCGTCAACAACGCCGCGATCGACTATGACACCGACACCACCGCGCTCGGCGCCGATCTCGATCGCGTCCGCCGCGCGCTCGAGACCAACCTCTTCGGTGCCTGGCGAATGGCTCAGGCCTTCGCGCCGCTGTTGAGGGCAAGCCCGCACGGCCGCCTGGTCAACGTCTCCAGCGGGGGCGGCGCGATCACCGAGATGGGCGGCGGCCTGCCCGCCTACCACACCTCGAAGCTGGCGCTGAACGGGCTGACCCGGATGCTCGCCGCCGAGCTGCGCCGCGCCGGGGTCCTGGTCAACAGCGTCTGCCCGGGGTGGACCGCGACCGACATGGGCGGCGGTGGCCGCCCCGTCGCCGAGGGCGCCCGCAGCGTGGTCTGGGCCTGCTTGCTCGACGACGACGGCCCCACCGGCGGCTTCTTCCGCGACGGACGACCCCTGCCCTGGTAGGCGGTGTGAGCCTCGGTTGGCGGCGGCGACCGGGGTCGCTTGACGGTTGATTCCACGACCAGGTCCACCTGGATGACGCACACGGCAGCGTTTTTGGGCGCCTTTCCTTCGGTATGCGAAAGAAAGGCGCCCAACGCACTTCGAGCGCGCCCCGGGGACCTAGTCCCCGGTGGGCCCCGTTGCCGGGGAGCTGACGGCGAGGCAGCCGCCTGTTCCCTGGGCTTCGAAGACGGACACCGGGCACTGGGCGGAGGTCGGGTAGTAGGGGCCCATCACCTGGGCGACGACCGAGCTCGGGATGTATTCGGTCGGGGAGGCGGCGTGGGGGATCTGCTGGATCGCGTACTGGAAGCTTTCGCCCATCATGTTCCGCATCCACTGCGACTCCGCTACCGAGGGCTGGTCCCCCTGCATCGGAATCCAGGTTGCGGAGTTCGCGGCGAGGGAGGCGCTCGACGGCTTGTCGCCGGGCAGGGAGGAGACGACCGTGTAGTAGCCGTTGGCGTCAACCGCGGTCTGGTAGTCCGCGGTGCCACCGTAGCGGCGGTTCGGCCCGACACCTTCGGTGACGACCGGGTAGGGCTCCTTCAGCAGATAGTTGTTCACCGACCAGTAGCGGAGCTGGTAGGGCAGTGGCGCCGCGGTCCAGTCGACCGGAGTGGCGCCGATCGAGTTGCCCAGCTCGCCGCTGCCCGCAGCTCGCGGGGTCGTCGGCATCAGGCCCCTGGTCACCACCACGGTCCCCGGCGACGGATAGAAATACATCGAGATGTAGGCGTTGCTCGGGTCCGGGAAGAGGGCACCGACCTGGTCGGAGGAGGACTGGCTCCATTCGAGCGGCTTGGCGCAGCCGTTGCTGTAGCGCGGCTGGCCGTCGACGGTGCACGGGGTGACGGGCGTCGTCGGCACCGCTTCACCTTTGACCTTGGCGGCGATCTGCTTCAGCGCACCTGAAACCTTGGCCGCGTGGGCGATGCGGGCCGAGTTGCAGGTCGGCAGCTGGATGTGGGCGACCCGGGGCCGGGAGTGGCGACCGTGACGCTCGACCGTCCTGTTGACGATCACCGTCGGGAGCTTGACCGTCTTGTTGCCGCCGGAGGGAACGTAGGTGCGGAAGGTGACGAAGCCGACGTCTTCGGGAGCTATCGGGTTCTGTTCCACCGGTTCGGTGTCGACCATGGGTATGGCGTTGAGTCGCTTCTGCTCGCCCGCGGTCACACCCCGTCGTATCCGCACCGTGAAGTTCATCCCGCGACCGGGCGGGACCGAGTCGACCTGCCATGGGTTGACCGATCCACGGTCCGGAGCGATTTCGTAATCCGTGAGCGCCGAGCCGACCGTCTTGCCCCGGACCTTCTCGGTGAAGTCTCCGCCGCTGCTGTTGTAGACGACGAAGGAGATATTGCGTGCCTCTGGATAGGTGCCCCTGATCGTCAACGAGCGAAAGGGGCGGTCGGTCTTGAACGGCGTCGTCCAGTACGTCGCATTTGGGTCGGGACCGGCCACGTTCGCCAACGACGGCGTCGACTCCAGGGCCCAGGCGCAGCCTGGGAACACGGGCGCGATCCGGGCCTGGCCCGACCTGGCGGACGCCGTGGCGACGAAGGCGGCGAGGAGGAGCCCGCACACCGCCGCCGCGCACAGCGCTCGCCTCGCGAATCTCGCTGACGCGTGGGACGACGGTGACGGGCTCACGCCGCGTCAGCCCGCCGGATGCGGGGTCGCCTTGACCAGGGTGCCCTTGGCTCCGGGGAAGAAGACGCTGCCGTTGTAGCCGGGCTGGATCGCGCTTCCCGGCGTCATCGCGGGCACCCGTCCCGAGACCGCGAGCAGGCGACCGGTGGCGGCGTCGCGGTAGACGATGGTGTCGTTGTGGTTCTGGCCCGGGATCTGGGCGCCGGGGATGTTCGTGCCGACCCAGATGCGATGGTCCTTCGGACCGATCAGCGTCGCCCACTCGGTCGTGGTCTGGGGTTTTTCCCAGACCGTTTCGATGCCTTCGGGCCCGATCCTGAACGCCGCGACCTTGCGGGCGAGCGTCTCCACTCCGTAGAACAGGCCGTTTGCCGGATCTGCCTCAAGCGACATCCCCGCCCAGCTGACCGCCTGGGTTTCACCGGCGGCCGCCTTTTCGAATGCGCGGGAGAGCAGCGGCGGGACCGGGTCGTTTGCGTAGGGCTGCGAGTAGAGGACATCGGAGGCATCGTTCTGGTTGATCGCAAACATCGTCAGGTGGCCGCCGGCGGGGACGCTGTTCGTCGCGCCCAGAACCCAGTTGTTCATGATGATCAGCGACCCGCCCGTCGTCTGATTTTCGTATTTCGCCGGAAGCGCCGGCGGCGTCCAGCTTTCGTCCAGGGTGAACTGCCCGTTCTTCACCGAGTACCGCACGGGGCTGGAGGTGTTCTCCAGCAGGTACACGTAGTCGACGCCGTGGTACCGGGTGATCGTCGGCCTCGCGCCGGCGAACGCGGGCAGCGTGATTTTGTCGCGGATCCGCATCGTTTTCGGATCCACCGAGACCAGGATCGACGCCGGAACGTCCCTGGTCTTCGGGCAGTTGAGGATCGCGGAGGGCCCGTTGCGCTTGCAGCCCGCCTGGCGGTAGAGCGACTTCAGGATGATCGTCCCGTCGGGGAGCGCGTTGATGCCGTTGTACGAGGTGTTGCGCGCGTCCTGAGTCCACGTTTCTTCGTCATACGTGGGCGGTGTTTCGGGGTAGTTGTTCCGCATGTGGACCATGGTCGGCAGCCTCAGCGTTTTCACCACCCGCCCGTGCTTCGGGCTCACTTTGTAGATCCGGTAGCCGGACACCACATAGATGAATCCGTCGTCCATGATCGCCATGCCGCCGGGGTAGTCCCACTCCCTGGTCCTGCGGGTGTTGCGCAGCTGCGTGTACCAGATCGGCCGCAGCGTCCGCGGGTTCACCTTCGCGACGTAGGGGCCGATCGAGCCCTTGATGTTGCCGTAGCTGCCGCCCTGGATGAACATGTCCTTGGAATCGAGGTACGCGGTGTTGTAACCGGACGGGTACGCGCCTGGGCGGGACCGTTGGAGATCGACGCGGTTCGGGCCGGTCAACGAGCCGTCGAACGTCGCCTCGGAGAAGACGTGCGAGCGCGCGGAGTCGTAGTGCTCGAACGCCTGCAGCGACGGATACCACGGCGGGTTGTCGGTCGGCACCCGCGCCGCGCTCGCCGACGCCGGGGCCGTCTGCGCCTGCGCGCAGAGGCCGGCGGTCGTTGCGATCACGGCGAGCCCTGTCACGACGATCCGACCAAACCTCGGCTTCCCAGCTCTACTCATCGCCTCTCTCCTTCGATTCGTCCAATACGTGCAGGCGTTCGACCGCTTCCTCGACCGTCGATGCCGGCAGCACCTCGAGCTCGCCCGACTGGCGCAGGAAGCCGAGGAATCCCTCGACCGTCTCCTGCTCCGCCGCCTCGACGACGAGCAGCAGTCGATGCTCGACCTCGATCAACGCCTCGGCCTCGATGCCGATCCCGTGCCGGGCCGCCGCCGTGGCGGAGACACGGGAGAGCAGCTCCGATTCGGACAGGAAGGCAGAGCAGCTTTCAGGCGGGTGCCGATGTTGGGCGACGAAGAGCGGCATGAGGACCTTCGGCAGCCTGATCCCGGCCCCGCGCGCCGTCCAGGGACAGTGGTGGACAAACGACGTGGACAATCTAGGCTGTACAGGTGAACGACGGCGCGCCCAGAGGGTCGTTTGCGGGGGATGGGGCGCGGTCGTCGGGGGAGCTGCTTCGGCGATATCGCCAGCGGGCCGGGCTGACGCAGGAGGAGTTGGGCGATCGCTGCGGGTATACCGCCAACTACGTCGGCAAGCTGGAGCGGGGCCAGCGGCCGATCTCCTCCGCCGCGGCCGATCGTCTTGCGGCAGTCCTCGAGCTGGGGGATGAGGACCGTGCACGGCTGCAGACGACCGGGGAGCATCGCGGCGAGCCCGGTCCACCCGTTCGTCCGCTGGTCGGGCGTGAGCGCGAGCTGGCCGAGATCCGCCAACACCTCGCAGGGGCCGGTCCGCCGGTGCTGCTGCTTGCCGGTGAGCCGGGGATCGGGAAGTCACGACTGCTGGAGTACGCGGCCTCGCGGGCCGAGCAGATTGACTGGCGGGTGGCGACGGGGGGCTGCCAGCGGCGCGCACAGGATCCCTACGCGCCGCTGACGAGCGCGCTGAGCCACCTGCTCGCGCAACTGCCCGCTGACGATCGCACGGCGGCGCTCGAGCGGGCCGACGCACTCGGCCAGATGCTGCCGGAGCTCGCGGCGTCGGACCGGCGTCTCGCTCTCGATGCCCAGCCACAGCAACGGCGACTGCTGCTGTTCGCCGAGGTGGCCCGTCTCCTGCGCGCCGTCGCCGGCGAGGGCGGGTTGCTGCTCGTCCTCGACGACCTTCAGTGGGCGGGGCCGGATGCACTTGACCTGATCGCCGCGCTGCAGGCGCAGGCCGGGTCGCCGCCGATCCGCGTGCTCGGCGCGTACCGCGATTCCGAACCGGTTGCGGGGAGTCGACTCGGCGACCTGGTCGCCGACCTTGCCAGGGCCTCGCAGGTCCGTGTCCTCGACCTCGAGCCGCTCTCCGATCAGGAGGCCGGGCAACTGGTGCTCGAGCTCTCGACTCAGCTGGATGAGGCGCAGGCGCTGATGCCGGCGCTCGTGCGCCGGGCCGGCGGCGTGCCGTTCTTCCTGGTCAGCTTCGTCGAGGACCAGCTGTCCGCCGATCAGGGAGCGCAGGAACTGACGCTGCCATGGACGGTGAAGCAGGTCATCGGCCAGCGGCTGCTCGCCCTACCCGAGACGGCGCAGGAGCTGCTTGCGGTGGCGGCGATCGGCGGCGGCGACGTCTCGCACGCACTGCTGGTGCGGGCGGGCAGCCGGTCCGACGACGAAGTCGTCGAGGCGCTAGAGATGGCGACGGCGGCTCGTCTGCTCGCGGAGGATCCGGAGGGGGAGTATCGCTTCACACATGATCTGATCCGGGAGACGATCGAGGCGGGCCTCTCGGCTGGTCGCCGCCGGTTGCTGCACCGCCGGGTCGCCGAGACGCTGGCGAGCGAAAGCCCGCCGCGGGCCGAGTTGCTCGCCTTTCACTTCGCCTCGAGCGACGATCCCGACAGGGCCATCGACTACTTCGAGCTGGCCGGCGATCAGGCACAGCAGCGCGTCGCCTACGCCGCCGCCGCCGAGTTCTTCCAGCAGGCGATCGATCGGCTGCGCGAGCTGGGCAGATCCAGGGAGACCGCGGCGATCGGCGAGAAGCTCGGGCTCGCGCTCTACCGGGTGGGGCGATACGACGAGGCGATCTCCGCGCTCGAGTCGGCACTCGAGCGGTATCGAGCCGCCGACGAGGTGGACTCGGTGCACCGGCTGACCGGCCGGCTGGCGGAGGCGCACTTCCGTCGCGGCATCGGCGACGACGCCCTCGAGAGGGTGGTAGGCCTCGTCGAAGGCAGCGAGCTGAAGACGACCGGGACGACCTCCGAGGGCGCGATCCTTCGGTGGGAGGGGCTGGGCCGGCTGCTGTTCGCGCAGGGGTCCTTCAAGCGGATGACGACCGTCGGTCGGTCGCTAGATCGGGTCGGCCGGGCAACCGGCAACAAGCGGCTGCGGCTGGTCGGAAGGCGGCTCCAGGGTGCCGCGTTGATCCACTCCGGCAGCCTTCGGGAGGCGGCCGTTCTCCTCGAGACGACGATCCCGGCAGGTCCGTCCGCGGAGGGGGACGACGCGGCCGCCGAGATCGCGACGCTGCTCAGCGCGGTGTACGTGTCGATGGGCGCGCTGCAACCGAGCCGCGCGCTCAGCGAACGAATGCTGCGCGTGGCCGAGTCGGCCGGCGATCAGATCGTCGCCGCCGTTCACACCGTGCTCCTCGCGGTCGGCGATTACGTGCGAGGAGACTGGGAGTCGGGCCGCCGGCTCCTCGCTCGGGCCCAGGCCAGCCTGGACGGCCATGCCCCCTCGACCTCCTCGGTTCGGGTCGGGCCGGTGATCGCAAAGCTGCTCATCTGGGACGGCCGCTGGCATGAGGCGCACCTCCGTCTGCAGGCGTCCGTCCGCTCCGCGCGGTCGATGCGCATCGCCTACGTGGAGCACGCCGCGGCAGTGCACCTCGCCCACCTCGACCTGCTCGAAGGCCGCCCAGAGGCGGCCGTCGCGAGGCTGCAGCCACTTCACGCCAAGGACCTCCCCTGGAGCTACTCGATCCCGCTGCTGACGACCCTCGGCGCCGCCCACCTCGAGCTCGGCGACCCGGCGAGCGCCCGCCCCTACGCCGAGCGTGCCGTCGCGGCGGCGCGCCGAAGCGAAGGCTGGCTCCACGGGATCCCGGCGCTCGAAGTCATGGGGTCGGTCGCGGCGCCCCTGGGTACGCCGGACCTCGCCGATGCCGTCCATCGGGAGGGACTCGAGCGGGCGCGAGCGATGCCGTTCCCGTACGGCGAGGCGCACATCCTGCGCGCCTCGGCCCTGTTCGACCGCGAGCGTGGCGATGAGGCCTCGGCCGAGGCGAAGCTCTCCGAGGCGCTCGCGATCCTCCGACGCCTCGGCAGCACCGAACAGGAGGCGGCCAACCACCTCGAGTACAGATGAGAGTACGGCCGTCTCGCACGGCTCAACCGCCGGGCTAGGCGCCGGCCGCGGCGCTTCCTCAGCCCATTCCTTGCCAACTCGACACCGCGGTGAGAGATTCCGTCACCCAGTCGCCCCGCGCGCCCTCGACAGGAAGGATCGCCTTGAACCGCTTGCCCGCGACCGTGCTTCTCGCAGCCGTCCTGGTCCTCTGCCTCTCCGTCGTCGCCGCGGCCGCCTCCGGTATCCCGACGGCGCCCGGCCCGCTGCCGGCCCACGAAGGGAAAGGCCGGATCAAGAAAGGCGACATCGAGTTCTTCACCCATTGGGAGGCGGAAGCCGACAAGGCGGACGAGACCTATCGCCAGGGGGTCGAAAGCTTCGCGAAGGGCTGCGTCGCGGTGAAGCGCGCCCCGGCGCAGGCGCGGCCGCCGTTCAAGAAGGCGGTGCGAGGGTTCATCCCGGTGGCCGAAAAGCTGGAAGCGCTGTGGGCGGACCTCGACACGGCCGCACAGGCGCTCGACGGGCGGCGGCACTCTTACTCGAACCCGAAGTTCGTCTATATCGTCGGCAGCACCTCAGACCTCCTCTCGCACGACTTCTTCGAGCGGAAGATGGGCGTCGAGGGCGGCCTCAAGATCGCCGCCGAACACCTCGCCCGGCTCGATTGCTCGGTTGCCGGGCAGCTCGCCGACTACCGGCATGAACGGGAAGCTGAGCAGAAGGACTTCCCAGAAGCGATCAAGCACCTCGAATTCGTCGTCGAACACGAACCGTGAGCGGAGCTGCCGTCGGTCGATCGGCGGCGCCTGGCCCGAGCCCGGCGGCGCGCTGAGTCAGGCCTGGAGGTCGGCGGGAAGCGACGCAAGGCCCTTCGAGACCAGGTCGCGCTCGTCGCAGCTGACCAGGCGATGGCCTCCTTGATCGGAGGCGGCTGCGTAGGCGGCGTCGTGGACGGAGATCGCGTGCCGGTCGGCGATGTCGGCCGCCCTCGTCAGGAGGGTGTGGGTGGATGCGAGCACCCCACCGTCGTCGGCAAGCCTCTCGATCACGGCGAGCAGCGACGGTGCGGAGTGGGGGCTCGCCACGCCCGAACGGCGACGTTCACGACCTCATAGCGGGCGAGGTCGAGGGTGGCCAGCGTGGTCTCGTCGTCTTCCAGCAGCGCTCGTGCCGGCTGATGGTGATCGTCGGCGGGATCGAAGGCCGCGAGCAGGACGCTCGCGTCGAGGAGCAGCGCCGTCACGGACCGGCCGCGTCGCCTTCACCTGCTCCGCGGCCCGACCGCCGTGGGGCGTGACGTCGCTGAGCAGCGACCGAATGGCCGCTGCCCGGCCCTCGCGGCGTCGGCGCAGCGCGGCGTCGGCGAACTCCCGCATGACGGCGCTGCGGTCGTGCCGCCGCGCCGCGCCTCGGCATCGACCTCGGCGAGGAGATCGTCGGGAAGGGAGACCATGACCTTTGCCAGGCCGCCTGTATACCCGGGTATATCGCCTCCGCGGCAGGCCCGGGGCGCCGTCAGACATCCGTCGATCGTCGCTCTGCCACTCGGTGGTCACTCGGTAGGCTGGCCTGCCGTATGAGGGTCCGGGAGCTGACCGGTCGGACCGGAAGGACCGTGCTGATGCTGGTCGTCGCGGCGGCGGCTGGCGCGTCGGCGGCGGCGATCGCGGCCGTGCCCGGAAACGACGGGGTTATCCACGCCTGCTATGAGGTGCAGCAGGACGGGACGACGCCCGTCGCCGCCGGCCCGAACGTCCGGATCATCGATCCGTCGGCCGGTCAGACCTGCAACCCGGCCGGCGCCCCCGCGCAGGCCGAGCACGCGCTGAGCTGGAACGTGACCGGTCCAGCCGGCCCCCAGGGCGTCGCCGGATCCCCCGGGGCCCAGGGGGCGAGCGGACCGGCCGGGACGACGGTCTCGATCGACGGCCGGACCTTCACGCTGGGCGACGGCAAGACGCTGACCGCGCCGGCGAGGCCGATCCCGCCGCTGCAGGCCGTGCCCGGCGGATCTCCGGTCGCGACGATGACCCTCGGCAGCGGTGGTGGGACCTCGTTCCCCGTCCTCGCCTGGCAGCTCGTCGGCGGACCCAACGCCGCGGCGCGCGGCATCCAGATCGTCAAGCCGCTCGACAAAGCCTCGCCGACCCTGATGAAGCTGTGCGTCAACGGCCAGCACATCAAGACCGCGGTGATGACCGTGCGTGCGGCCGCGCAAGGCGGGCCGCAGACCATCATCCTCACCGGCGCGAGGGTCGACTCCTACGGCACCGACAAGGGCCAGGGCAAGGCCGGCGCCGGCACGGTGGCCGAGAGCGTCTCGCTCAGCTTCAGCTCGATCAAGGTCGAGTACCGGTAGCGACACCCTCAGCGTCGGGCCCCGAGCGGCCCGGGTCCCTGCATCGAAAAAATATGGCCACGGCGACGGAAACGTCAGTTGTGCGCCCGGCGGATGGGCCGCGACGATGCGCGGACGGGTTCGAGACAGCAAGCGAATCGTCATCGCGTGGATACGAGCGGAGCGGACATGCCGAGGGAGAAGGTCGAGGTGCTGATCGTCGGTGGCGGCCAGGCCGGCCTGGCGATGAGCGAGCACCTGAGCGCCGCCGAGGTGCCGCACCTGATCCTCGAGCGGCAGCGGATCGCCGAGCGCTGGCGCTCGGAGCGGTGGGATTCCCTGGTCGCCAACGGACCCGCCTGGCACGATCGCTTCCCGACGCTGGAGTTCGCCGGCCTCGATCCGGATGGCTTCGCCTCGAAGGATCAGGTCGCCGAATACCTCGAGGCCTACGCGGAGAAGATCGCCGCACCGATCCGGTGCGGGGTCGAGGTGACCTCGGTGCGAAGGGAGGAGGGCGGTCCCGGCTTCCGGGCCGAGACGACCGCCGGCACGATCGATGCCGATTACGTGGTTGCTGCCACCGGGCCCTTCCAGGTCCCGCAGATCCCGCCGATCGCTCCCGACGAGCCCGGGCTGACGCAGCTGCACTCGAGCGGCTACCGCAACCCGGGGCAGCTGCCCGATGGCGCCGTGCTGGTGGTCGGCGCCGGGTCCTCCGGGGTGCAGATCGCGGAGGAGCTGCTGGGAGCCGGCCGCGGCGTCTACCTCTCGGTCGGCCCCCACGATCGTCCCCCGCGCAGCTACCGCGGTCGTGACTTCGTCTGGTGGCTGGGAGTCCTCGGGCAGTGGGACGCCGAGGCGCCGCCGGAGGGCAAGGAGCACGTGACGATCGCGGTGAGCGGGCGCGACGGTGGCCGCACGGTCGACTTCCGCGAGCTCGACGAGCGCGGGATCAAGCTGGTCGGCCTGACCTCCGCCTTCGATGGCGGCACGGTCCGCTTCGCCCCCGACCTCGGCGAGAGCATCGCCCAGGGCGATGCCAGCTACCTGTCCCTGCTGGACGAAGCCGACGCCTACCTGGCCCGCACCGGTCTCGACCTGCCGGAGGAGCCGGACGCCAGGCGGCTGGGGGGGATGCCCTCCTCGGTCACCCACCCGCTCGCCGAGCTCGACCTCGCCGAGGCGGGCGTCCGCTCGATCGTCTGGGCGACCGGCTTCAGCACCGACTACGGCTGGCTCCGGGTGGACGCCTTCGACGCCAACGGAAACCCGAGGCACCGACGGGGCGTCTCCTCGGAGCCCGGCGTCTACTTCCTCGGCTTGCCCTGGCTCTCCCGCCGCGGGTCCTCGTTCATCTGGGGGGTCTGGCACGACGCTCGCTTCCTCGCCGACCAGATCACGATCCAGCGCGCGTATCGCGCCTACCGTGGGAAGCTGACGGTCGCATGACCGTCCACCGCCGGATCCGCAAGTTCAACACCCGCGAGACCTATCCGGAGCAGAACCTCGACAACGACCTCTGCCAGGCCGTCGTCGCCGGCGACACGGTCTACCTGCGGGGCCAGATCGGCCAGGACCTGGAGACCTCCGAGAACGTCGGCATCGGCGACGTCGAGGCCCAGGCCGAGCAGGCGATGGCGAACATCGAGATGCTGATGAAGGAGGCCGGCGGCGGCCTCGAGCACATCGTCAAGGTGGTCGTCTACCTGACCGATCCACGCTTCCGCGAGCCGGTCTACCGGGTCATGGGGCGCTGGCTGAAGGGCGTCCATCCGGTCTCGACCGGGATCGTCGTCAGCTCCCTGGCGCGTCCGGAGTGGCTGGTCGAGATCGACGCCACCGCGGTGCTGGGCGGGGAGGGCGAGGGATGACCTTCTCGCTCCTCGGCCGCTGCCAGCGGACCGGCCGCTTCGGGATCGCCCTCACCTCCTCAAGCCCGGCGGTGCCCTCGCGCTGCGCCTACGTAGCCACCGGGGTCGGCGTCGCGACCACCCAGAACGTCACCGACCCGCGCCTCGGCCCCGCCCTCCTCGACGCCCTGCGCGAGGGCAGGGACGCCGCCGCCGCGGTCGAGGCCGTCGTCGCCGCGGCGCCGAACGTCGAGTACCGCCAGCTCGCGGTGGTCGACGGCGAGGGCCGCTCCGCCGCCCACAGCGGCACCGAGTCGCTCGGCATCAACGGCGACCGTCCGGGAGCGGGCTGCGTCGCCGCCGGCAACCTGCTCGCCTCCCTGGCGGTGCTGGAGGCGGCGGTCGCATCCTTCGAAGCAGGCGACCCCGAGGCCGAGCTGGAGGAGCGCCTGCTGCTCGGGTTGGAGGCGGGGATCGAGCTCGGCGGCGAGGCCGGGCCGGTCCACTCGGCCGGCCTGCTGGCGTCGGGCAGCGGCGAGGCGGAGTGGCCGATCACCAACCTGCGGGTCGACTTCGACCCCGACGGCGGGCCGGTGGCGGAGCTGCGCCGGCTGTGGTCGGTGTGGGAGCCGCAGCGCGACGACTACGTGGTCCGGGCGCTCGACCCGTCCGGAGCGCCGGCCTACGGCGTGCCGGGAGACCCGGCCGAGTAGGAGGGGGCGAAGCGCGGGATCTGAACCTGACCGCGCATCGCCAATTCCGCGCCAAGCGCGCGAAGAAGCTCGCTTGAGCGAATACAGCGCCGCTGGTATCACTGGCGCGTGCTATTCACGATGCGCCAGCTCGAGTACTTCGTCACCACCTGCGAGACCGGCAGCATCACCGAGGCGGCGCTGACGATCCCGGTCGCCCAGTCGTCGGTCTCCGCCGCCATCGCCCAGCTCGAAAAGGCGCTGGGTGTGCAGCTGCTGATCCGCCACCACGCCCAGGGCGTCTCGCCGACCCCCGAGGGGCGGCGCTTCGCCGAGCGCGCCCGCGCCCTGCTCCAGGAAGCCGGGGACCTCGAGCGCTTCGCCTCCGAGCTGACCGACGAGCTGAGCGGAGTCCTCGATCTCGGCTGTTTGGTGACCCTGGCGCCGCTGATCACCCCCCGCCTCGCCCGCGACTTCAAAGAGCGCAACCCGGGCGTCCACGTTCGCCTCAGCGCCTCGGGCCAGCAGGAGATCTTCGACCGGCTGCGGGAAGGCGGCCTGAGCCTGGCGATGACCTATGACCTCGACCTCGAGCGCGACATCGCCTTCGAGCCCCTGGCCGCCCTGCCGCCCTACGCGGTCTTCCCCGCCGACCACCCGCTGGCCCGCGCCGACTCGGTCGGCCTGCGGGAGCTGGCGAAACTGCCCCTGGTCCTGCTCGACCTGCCCCACAGCCGCGAATACTTCTACGCGCTCTTCCAGGTGGCCGGGCTGCGGCCGACCGTCGCCCAGCGCTCGCGCAACCCCGAGGTGATCCGCACCCTCGTCGCCAACGGCTTCGGCTACACGATCGTCAACGCTCGCCCGGTGACCGAGGTCGCCCTCGACGGCACCCCGCTGCGCAGCGTCCGCATCGACGGCGAGCCGCGGGCGATGCTGCTGGGCCTCGCGGTGCTGGCCTCGGCGACCTCGACCCGGCTGACCGAGGCCTTCGCCCAGTACTGCCGCGACCTGATCGCCGCGGAGGAATTTCCGGGCCTGCCAGCCGGAGCGACGCAGAGCATCGATTTTTCCGCCGCAACTCAGCGCTGATTTCGCTCGCGCGACGGCGCCCCAGCAGAGAGGGTGTGTGGTGGGAACGAGGCCGCGCGCCCTGACGTCGAGGTGCGGGGCCCGGGGAATACCGAGAGGAGCGACGGATGAGCAGTGAACCGGACGGGCTCGGCGCGATCGACCCGGACAGCAGTTTCGAGCAGGAACAGAAGAAGAACCTGGTCAAGAGCCTGAATCTCTTCGACCTCGTCTTCTTCGGGATCGCGACGGTGGTCTCGCTCGACGTCCTCGGCGAAATCTCGAGCTTCGGCGGCCAGACCTTCACCTGGATGCTGATCCTGGTCCCGCTGTTCGTCATCCCCTACGCCTTCCTTATGTCGGAGATGGGAGGCGCCTTCGCCGAGGAGGGGGGACCCTACGTCTGGATGAAGCTCGCCTTCGGGCGCTTCTGGTCGGCGCTCGGGGCGATGCTCTACTGGATCACCAACCCGCTCTGGCTGGGCGGATCGCTCTGCTTCCTCTCGGCCGCCGCCGTCAACGAAAACCTGATCTCGATGCCGGAAGGCTCGCTCGGCGACTGGCTGTTCAAACTGATCTTCGTCTGGACCGGGATCCTGGTCGCGGTGATCTCGCTGAAGCGCGGCAAGTGGATCCCCTCGATCGGCGCCTTCGTCAAGGTCGGAGTCCTCGTCATCGTCACGGTCACCGTGGTCATCTACGCGATCGAGCACGGGGTCCACGGCTACGGCATCAGCGGCTTCAGCCCGACCCTCGCCGGCTTCATCGCGGCGGTGCCGGTCCTCGTCTTCGCGATCAGCGGGTTCGAGTGCGGCACCGCGGCGAGCGAGGAGATGAGGAACGCCCAGCACGACATCCCCCGCTACATCACCCGCTCGGCCTTCGCCTCGGCCTTCTGTTACCTGATCCCGATCCTCTCGATCCTGCTCGTCGTCCCGGTCGATCAGATCACCGGCGTCAGCGGCTTCATGTCGGCCGTCAACGACACCTTCAGCGTCTACGGGTCGCTGCAGGGCGTCCTCGTCAAGGTGGCCGCCGTCCTCTTCGTCTTCACCCTGCTGACCCAGGGCGCCGCCTGGATGATGGGCTCGGACCGGCTGCTCGCGGCGGCGGCGATGGATGGGGCGTTTCCGCGCTGGTTCGGCACCTTCAGCAAGCGCTTCGGCACCCCGATGCGGGTCAACCTGATGTCGGGGGCGGTTGCGACCGCCTTCGTGATCGTCGCCCAGCAACTGAACTCGGGCAGCGCCGCGACCACCTTCTCGATCGTGCTCACGGTGGCGATCTCCACCGTGCTGATGTCCTACATCATCATCTACCCGGCCTGCTGGGTCCTCCGCCGCAAGTACCCCGACGTCGAGCGCCCGTTCGTCGTGCCCGGCGGCGAGTGGGGGCTGCGCCTCGGGACCATCTCGGCGACCTTCTTCGTCGTCCTCGGCAGCTGGGTTGCGGTCTTCCCGGGCACGCTCGAGTCGGTGCTGGGCCTCGAATACGACTTCGCCGAAGAATGGGGCGTCTCGAGGGGCAAGTTCGAGGCGCTGACGCTGGGCACCCTCGCGGTGATCGTCGGCCTCACCGTGGTCGGCCTCTGGTGGGCGAAGATGGAACGGCGCCGCGAAGCGCGGCTGGCCGCCGAGGTCGCGGTGGCCGGGGGCGAGGCGGTCCTCCCCCGCAAACGGGCCTGAAGCAGCGGCTGGAGAGCCGGATGGGCACCAGGGTCCCCGCGATCGCCACCGACGTCGTCGTCGAGGCTCGGCTCGAGGAGATCGAAGCCGATCCGTATCCGCTCTACCGGCGGATGCGGCGCGAGACGCCGATCGCCTGGGTCCCGGAGACCGAGCGGCTCTGGATCACGCCCTACGAGCTCTGCCGCGAGGCCGGCGACAACGACCAGGCCTTCGGGCCGACCCAGGACGTCTTCCACCTCGTCTACGGCGACCCCAACGTGATGTCGCTGATGGGCGCCGAGCACAGGGAGTCGCGAGCGCCGCTCGACGTCCGCTTCCGTCCCCGCGCGGTGACCGGCTACGTCGACTCGATCCTCCGGGAGACGACGGTCCGCCACCTCGAGGCGATCCGCGAGCGCGGCGCCGCCGATGCCAACACCGAGCTGCTGGAGCCGATCGCGCTGCGCTCGATCGGCGACGTGATGGGTTTCGGCGACGTCGACAACGAGACGCTCTCGCGCTGGTTCAACGCGCTCGGGGAGTACCTCGTCGACCGCGGCGGGAATCAGGAGATCACCGCCCGCGGCGAGGAGATCAAGGACGAGATCCGCGATTACATGGCCGGCCGCCTCGAGCAGATCCGCCGCCGCGAAGACGAGACGACGCTGACGATGATCTTCACCCACGGGATGCCCGCGGGAGAGGTCCGCTCGATCGAGGAGGTGATCGGCAACGTCGGGCTGATGATCGTCGGCGGCTTCCAGGAGCCCGCCCACGGCACCGCCAACGCGCTCTACGGCCTCCTCGGCCGGCCCGAGCAGGCCGCCGCGGTCGCCGCCGAGCCGGCGAAGCTGGCGATGCAGGCCGAGCAGGAGGGACTGCGCTGGATCGCTCCCTTCAACATGACCGAGAAGCTGACCACCGAGGATGTCGAGCTCGGCGGGCTGCTGGTCCCGGCCGGGACCGAGATCGCCCTCTGCCTCGGCTCGGCCAACCGCGACGAGACGGTCTTCGAGGACCCCGACACCTACGACCTCTTCCGCGAGCGGACCCGCGCCCACGTCTCCTTCGGCTACGGCGAGCACCTCTGCGTCGGCCACTACGTCGCCCGCCAGCTGGGCAGGGTCTGCATCGAGGAGATCTTCTCCCGGCTGCCGAACCTGCGCCTGGATCCCGACCGCGAGCCGGTCGTCCACGGCTGGGCGGTTCGCGGCGCCAAGCGACTGCCGGTTCTGTGGGACGCCTAGATGCGGCGCGCCGGGCGGCGCAAGATCGACGTGGTCGATCCAATGGTTCGTCAATGGGCGTTGGCCGGACCCCGGCGGGGGAAAATATCGTCCGGGAGATGAGTGGGCAGACGGTCAGCGAGCCGACGACCCGGCGGCCGCCGCGGTACGACGTGCTGTTCGAGCCGGTGCAGATCGGCCCCGTCCGCGCCCGCAACCGCTTCTTCCAGGTCCCGCATTGCAACGGCATGGGGTACCGGGACGTCAGCGCGCACGCGGAGATGCGCGCGGTCAAGGCCGAAGGCGGCTGGGCCGTGATCTGCACCGAGCAGGCGGAGATCCACTACTCCTCGGACATCACGCCGTTCATCGAGGCGCGGATCTGGGACGACAAGGACATCCCGGCGCTGGCCCTGGTCGCCGACCGGATCCACGAGCACGGCTCGCTGGCCGGGATCGAGCTGGCCTACAACGGGATGAACGGGCCGAACTTCTACAGCCGGACGGCCCCGATGGGCCCGGCGCACCTGCCGGTCGCCACCTTCACCACCGATCCGGTCCAGGCCCGGCGGATGGACCTCGACGACATCGCCGACCTGCGCCGTTGGCACCGGGCCGCGGTCCGCCGCTCGATCGCGGCCGGCTACGACCTCGTCTACGTCTACGCCGGCCACGCGCTGGGCGGGATCCACCACTTCCTCTCGCGCCGCTACAACGACCGCACCGACGCCTACGGCGGTTCCGGCGAGAACCGGATGCGGCTGCTGCGCGAGATCCTCGAGGACACGCTCGAGGAGGCGGCCGGCCGTGTTGCCGTGGCCTGCCGCATCACGGTCGACGAGCTGCTCGGCGACGAGGGGATCACGCGCGGGGACATCGAAGAGGTGATCGGGGAGCTCGGTGCGCTGCCCGACCTCTGGGACTTCGTCCTCGGGGCCTGGGAGGACGACTCGGTCACCGCCCGCTTCGGCGAGGAGGCCGAACAGGAGGGGTACGTCCGGGGCCTGAAGGCGCTCACCTCCAAGCCGGTCGTCGGCGTCGGCCGCTTCACCTCGGCGGACACGATGGTGCGGATGGTCAACAGCGGCGTGCTCGACCTGATCGGCGCCGCCCGCCCCTCGATCGCCGACCCGTTCCTGCCCCGCAAGATCGAAGAGGGGCGCTTCGAGGACATCCGCGAGTGCATCGGCTGCAACATCTGCGTCGCCGGGGACTTCACGATGTCGCCGATCCGCTGCACCCAGAACCCGACGATGGGGGAGGAGTGGCGCCGCGGCTGGCACCCCGAGCGGATCCGCCCGCGCGCGACCGAATCGAAGGTGCTGGTGGTCGGCGGCGGCCCCGCCGGCCTCGAGGCGGCGCAGGCGCTGGGTCACCGCGGCTATGAGGTGATCCTCGCCGAGGCTTCCGACGGCCTCGGCGGTCGCGCCGCGTCCGAGGCCCGGCTGCCCGGCATGGCGAGCTACGTCCGCGTCGCCGACTACCGCCAGGAGCAGATCGCCCGGCTGCCGAACGTGGAGCGGGCCCAGAGCCTGGTCAGCGCGGAGGAGATCCTCGGCTACGACTTCGACCACGTCGCGATCGCCACCGGCGCCCGCTGGCGCGGGGACGGCGTCGGTCGCCACCACACCCGTCCGATCCCGCTCGACCCGGCGCTGCCGGTATTCACCCCCGACGACCTGATGGCCGGCCGGCTGCCGGAGGGCGAGCGCGTGGTGATCTTCGACGACGACCACTACTACATGGGCGGGGTGCTCGCCGAGCTGCTCGCCGGCGACGGCCGCCGGGTCGCGATCGTGACGCCCGCCCACGCCGTCTCCAACTGGACGATGGCGACGATGGAGCAGCACCGGATCCAGCGGCGCCTGCTCGAGCTCGAGGTCGAGATCATCGCCTCCCGAGCCGTCACCGCGACCACCGCTGACGGCGTCCTCACCAGCTGCGTCTTCACCGATCGCGAGCGGCAGCTGCCGGCGGACGCCGCCGTCCTCGTCACCGCGCGACTCCCCGAGGACGCCCTCCACAACGAGCTGCTGGAGCGCCGCGCCGAATGGGGCGACGCGGGCCTGCGGTCGGTGCGGGCGGTCGGCGACTGCTGGTGCCCGGGGACGATCGCCGCCGCCGTCTGGGAAGGCCGCCGCTACGCCGAGGAGCTCGACGAGCCGAGCGACCGAGGCGACACCGTGCCGTTCCGTCGCGAGGTCACCGGGATCGACCGGTCGACCTGAGGTCGCCGCGGCATGCCATGACTTCGTCGCAGGTCCCTGACCAGGAGATTCCGATCCGCGTCCTCGGCGGGCCGACCGTCCTCTTCGAGTACGGCGGTCTGCGATTCCTCACCGACCCGACCTTCGACCAGCCGGGTGACCATCAGCGCCCGGGGGGCCCACTGCTGACCAAGACCGCGCCTCCGCCGGCCGGTCCTGCGGAAATCGGCCGCATCGACGTCGTCCTCCTCTCCCACGATCAGCACCCGGACAACCTCGACGAATCGGGCCGCGAGCTGCTCGGCCGGAGCCCGCTCACGCTCACCACCACCGGTGCCGCCGGGCGCCTGGGCGGCTCCGCGAAGGGGCTCGCCGAGTGGCAGCCGGTCGCGCTCGATCGGCCCGGCGGCGGCTCCGTCACCGTCACCGGGGTCCCCGCGATCCACGGCCCCGGCAGGCCCGACCAGGTCGAGCCGGTCACCGGCCACGTGATCGGCTTCGTCCTCAGCGCCGACGGCCTGCCGACCATGTACGTGAGCGGGGACAACGCCTCGCTCGACGCGGTGCGGGAGATCGCCGAGCGGTGCGGCCCGGTGGGCACCGCGGTCCTGTTTGCGGGCGCGGTGAGCTTTCCCGCCCTCTTCGACGGAGGGCTGATCGTCTTCGACAGCGAGGGGGCGGCGGAGGCCGCGCGCATCCTCGGCGCGAGTCGGGTCGTCCCCGCCCACTGCGAGGGTTGGTCGCACTACAGCGAGGGAAGAGAGGCTCTCGCCGCCGCGTTCTCGGCCGCCGGGCTGGCCGATCGCCTCGACTTTGGGGACGGGGAAGCGCTCAGCCCTGGCGCTTGAGGACGAGCGAGCCCTTGGCGGTGGCGGTCCCGGCGACCGCGGTCAGCGAGACCGTCGACCTCTTCTTGGCCTTCGCGGTCAGCTGAACCTTGGCCGAGACCGTCCAGGTCCCGCCCGGCGCCAGCGTCGGCAGCCTCTGCTTTGCCGGCTTGACGAGGACGCCTTTCGGCGCCTTCAGCCGCAGCGAGCCCGTCGCCGCCGTTGCGCTGCCGGTGTTGGCCACCTTGATCCGGACCTTCGTCCACTTGCCGGCCGTCAGCTTCAGCGGTTTCGACTTCGCGATCGAGAGGACGGCGGATGGCTGGGGCGCGGGGGCCGGCGGGGCCGGCGGCTTCGCGACGGCGAGCGGGAAGACCAGCGGTTCGATCGGCCTGCCTTCGACGCCGGCCACGCCTTCGTGGACGAGGGCGACCGCGCAGCTGAAGGGAAGGTTGGCGGCTCTGGGCACCGTGGCGGTGAAGGTCGTCGTCGTCCCGCTGACCGATCGCGTCGCCTGGCCGACGGTTTCGGGGAACGTGGGTTCCACGCTGGCCGATTCCTGCAGCCTCCAGATCACCAACAGCGGCTGCACGTAGCTGTACTGGAAGGCGAAGGTGGGGAAGGAGGTGGTGCTGCCGACCGCGGCGTTGTTGCAGGAGCTCGGATTGGCCAGCGCGGCCCCCATTTCCAGTGGGGACGGTTTCCCTTTGGTTTCCGGCGACGGCGCCGCCGCCGTGGTCACGGCGAAGGCCACGGTTCCGGTGTCCGAGTTGTATTCCGCTTTCGCCGCGGTGATGCTGGCGGACGGGTCGATCGCCGGGTTCACCGGCGCGGTCGCTTCGCCGACCCGGATCTCGGCCGACGCGGTCCCGGCGAGAACGAGCGCCGCCAGCAGGGCGCAGCTGAGGATGGACGGAGCGAGGAGCTTGCGCGCACGGTTCATGTACGGGGCACGCTTCCAGACGATCCGGACGATTTGAAGGGGGCTCAAGCCCCCTCTCGAGGGGCCTCAGGCCCCCCTCGAAGATCGTTCCATTGCGGGCCGACGAAGCGGTGCGCCAGAATCCGGGCCCGATGGGTGTGCTGGCGCTGCTGCGCTACCCGGTCAAGGCCATGCTCGGCGAGTCGCTGGACGCGGTGGAGGTCGGCCCCTCCGGGCTCAGAGGTGACCGAGGCTGGGTGGTCGTCGACACCGGTACCGGTCAGCGGATCGCCAACAAGCGCGGTCCCACCGACCCGCGCCTGCGCGCCTGTCGCGCCGAGTTTCTGGAGGTGAGCGACGAGCGCCTGCCGCTGCGGGTCACCCTGCCGGACGGCCGCGCGGTGGTCGGGGACGAGATTGAGCCGGCGCTCTCGGACCTGCTCGAACGGCCGGTCGCGCTCGAGCCCCACCGTGATCGGGGGGAGGGGCGGCTGGGAGCGACAGGTGCCCACCACGACCTGGCGCCGCTGCACCTGATCACCACCAGCACCCTGGGGCGCCTGCGCCGGGCGGCGCCGTCATCGGAGTGGGGGGTGCATCGCTTCCGCGCCAATCTCCTCCTCGACGACGGCGAGGAGCGGGACGGTTTCGCCGAGGACGCCCTCGTCGGGGGAACGCTGCGGGCGCCGTCCGGCCTCGAAATCAAGGTCGAGATTCCGACGCCGCGCTGTGTGGTTCCGACCAGGGCGCACGACGGCCTTCCCGCCGACCCGGCGATCCTGCGGACGATCGTCGCCGAGCACCGGATCGACCTTGGCGCCTTCGGGAACCAGGGGTGTGCCGGTGCCTACGCGACGATCTCACGATCGGGGCGCCTCGCGACCGGGGATCGGGTCGAAGTTCAGGCGCCGGCGATGCCCCCGGCGCGGTCGATCCGAGATGCGGTCGCCCAGCTCGAAGCGGACCTCGTCGACACCCGACAGTAGGCGCCGACGGGGTCTGCGGGGACCATCTCAGGGGGCAAGGGTCCGAGCGATTGCCACCGCGGTCGCCTTGTCGAACCCGCCCTCCAGTCGCACCAGCACGTTCCCCCGCTGGATGAGGAGCGCGTTGGCGGCGAGGCGTGAGCGGTCGACGTGGAAGACGTGGTCGGCGGCCTTGAAGAAGAAGACGTGGAGGCCGTCGACCCAGAGCGCGAGGTGTCCGTCGATCGTGAACCGCTCGACCCGGGCCCCGCGCGGCACGAGCTTGCCGAAGGAGGTGGGCGCGAGGTCGCCGTTGAGCTCGGCGACGAGGAGGCCGACGCCGGTCAGCCGCGAGCGCGGTAGCCCCGCCTGCGGAGGGTAGGTGAGGTTCAGGCTGTGGCCCGGGACCTGCGAGTCGAGGAAGACGCCATTCGGGTCCCCGACAGACCGTGGCATCAGCGGCGTGAAGGAGAGCCTGCGGCTGGCCGCGGCCAGGGTGGTGGGGTGCCCGAGGCGCCAGCCCGGCCGAGCCCTCGCGTTCGCAGGCAGCGCCGGCACTCGTTCCACCGACTCCCCGCGCAGGCTGAGGAGTTCGAGCAGGGCGTGGCGCGTCGCCGGGACCGCCGCGGCCGCGGCGGCGGCGAGCAGGAGGACGGCCGCGGCGATGAGCAGCGCCAGGCGCAGGCGGGTGGGACGGCGCCGGTCAGCTGGACGGGTGGCGGCGGCCCGCAGCTCGGCGCCGACCCGGGGCGCGAGCGCCGGGGTCGACGGGTAATCGACGCTCTCGCCCAGCCGGCGCAGCTGCTGCTCCAGGTCAGGCATCTCTCTCCAGCTCCTTTCGCAGGCGGCCGAGGGCGCGGTTCAGGCGCGACTTGACGGTGCCCCGCCGGATGCCGAGCGCCATCGCCGCCTCGGCCTCGCTGAGCTCGAGGAAGAAGCGCGCAGCGATGATCGACTGGTCGCGCTCGTCGAGGCGGCCGATCGCGGCGAGCAGGGCGCGGCGCTCCTCGCTCGCAACGGCGGCGACATCCGCGCCCGGCCCCGACCTCAGCGCCGGCTCCCGCCCCGCCCGCAGCGCAAGCCGCTCGCGCCGCTGCTCGGAGGCCCTGCGGTTGCGGGCCTCGTTGGCGACGATCTGCAGCAGCCAGGGCCGGAACGGCTTCCCCGACTGGAAGCGGTCGAGGTTTCGGTACGCCTTGACGAAGCCGTCTTGGGCGGCCTCCTCGGCGTCGGGCGTCGAGCGGGTGATCAGCCAGGCGACCCGGAAGGCGATCGTCTGGTGCCGCTCGACCAGCCCTTCGTAGGCATGCACGTGACCCTCCCTGACCTGGGTGATCAGATCCTCGTCCTCGGCGCTCCCGCTCTCTCGCACTCACCCCCTTCTACAGGCGCCGCCGCCGGTCGGTTCCTGAAATCACGGAACCGATCCCGAGCGAGGGTTGTAGTGGCGGTCAGAGACCCACCGTGATTGGGTGGTGAAAGGAGCCAGGATGAGAAGTCGAACGTCAGCCCTCGTCGCAGCGGCGGCCGCCCTACTCGTGTCAGCTGCCCTCGCGGCCGGTGCCCACGCCGCCGTGGGGGTCGAATCTGTCAGCCGCCACGGCGGCGCGCCGGGCACGCCGGTGAGCCTCACCCTGGCCTGCGGCTTCTGCTTCCCGCCCTGTGAGGGGCCCAGGGGCGAACGCCATCCGAAGGGGTTCGAGCACGGGCCGTGCATGCTGGGGACGAGGGAGGACCCACCCTCCTGGTTCGGCATCTCGATCCTGCCCCGCGCCCGCGCCCTCGAGCTCGGCGATTGCCCCGGGCGCACCGTCTGCCCGCCACGCACGACGTTCGCGCCGCCCCACCGGGCGCCCTACGCCTTCCTCGGCCGCGCGGTGCCGCCGCCCGGGGGCAACGATCCCGAATCCGGGAAGCCGCCCCGCTATCTCCTGCACTTCGAGGTCCCCGAGCTGCGCCCGGGCGCCTACGCCTTCGTGATCTGGTGCGACGTCTGCGCGGCCGGGAGGAAGGGGGCCCTGATCTCCGCCCCGGCTTCGCCCCGATGGCGCTTGACGATCCGGTGATCGTCGGCTGTCTATCCTGCGCCGGTGGCCGCGGAGCGGAAAAGCGGGGGGCGGAGCGGCTTCAAGCAGGTCCTGCTGATCCTCGTCGCGATCCTTCTCGCCCTCTTCTTCCTGCTCAATCTCCAATCGGTCCGCGTCCACCTGATCATCGCCACCGTGAACATGCCGCTGATCGTCGCCCTGGCGATCGCGGCCCTGCTCGGCGCCCTGCTCGGTTGGGCGATCCCGCGGTTGCGGTCCGGTAACTGAGCATCGTCCGCGTCGCGGAGCGGTGAGTCAGCCGGCGTTGCGGAGCACGGCGACCCGCTTGCCCGCTCCGCGCCCGGCGGCGAGCTCGTCGTGCACTCCTGCGACGCCGCCGAGGCCGGCGATCTCGATCGGCTTCACAGAGAGGGTCCCGTCGGCGAGCGCGGCGAGCGCCCGGGACAGCGCGGCCCCGACGCGGTCCGGGAGCTGTCGGGCCATTCGCGAGAGGCTGAAGGCGGCGATCGAGGCGTTGAGCGCGAAGAGCTGCCCGGCGGGGAGGGGGTCGAGGGCGCGGCCCGCGGCGTTGCCGAAGAGCACGATCCGCGCTCCCGGCGCGGCGACGGCGAGGTCGGCGTCCAGCAGGGCGGTCCCCTGGGGGTCGAGGATGACGTCGGCGCCGCGGCCGCCGGTGCGGTCGCGCACGGCATCGACAAGCCGATCGTCGCGGACCAGAACCGCGTCGTAACCGGCGGCGCGTGCCGCCTCCACGCGCTCAGGGCGCCCGACGGTCCCGACCACGGTGGCGGCGCCGGCCGCCCGGGCAGCCTGCGCGAGCGCCTGGCCGACGCCGCCACCGGCCGAGTGGACGACGAGTGTCTCGCCCGAACGGAGCCGCGCGACGTCCTGGACCAGCAGGATCGCGGTCGTCAGTGCCCCACCCGCGGCGGCGGCCGCCGCCCACGAGATCCCGTCGGGAATGGGAGCCATCAGCCGCGCCGAGGCGACGGCCACCTCGGCCAGCCCCCCGGAGCCGACGAAGGCGGCCACCCGGTCGCCGGGCGTGAGCCCCTCGACGCCGGGTCCGAGTGCCAGCACGGTGCCGGCCGCCTCGAGTCCGGGGACGAAGGGCCACGCGCCGGCGTATCCGGGGTCGCCTCGCCTGGCCATGACGTCGATGAAGTTGATCCCAGCGGCGACGACGTCGATCTCCACCTCGCCCGGACCGGGCTCCGGCACGGTGACCTCGGCCACCCTGGTCGTGCTGGCGTCGGGCGCGGGAGCGTCGAAAACGACCGCGCGCATCACGCCGTCACCCGGCGTTCATCCCGCGACCCAGCCACGGGCCTCGGCCGCCTCGGATCTTGATCGTCTCGTGCTCCTCCCATTGCCCCACTTGACGCCCGGTGGCGTGGAAACGTGACAGGCCCCATCTGGGCCGCCGGCCCCAGGTCGCGTCGGTCGCCCCCACGGCTAAACGAGCCGGTGGATCTCGTACTCGATTTCCCTCGGACCGGCGAGTCGGCCGCGGGCGACGAAGAGGTTGTGGGTCAACCACCCGTACTCAGGATCGGCGACGTCGAACAGCGGGGCCATGCACATGTACTGGGCGCCGAAGGCGGTCTCCTCGCCAGCCGCGAGCGCGGCGGCGAAGCCGGGGTCGGCGCGGATGATCGCGGCGTCGTAGCGCATCAGGATCGCGACGCCGTCGTCGGTGAGGAACTGGGCGCGCTGGTCCTGCCGCCTGGTGCCGTCGGGCTCGACGCGGATCCAGTCGAGGCCCGGCATCGCCAGCTTCGCCGCGATCCTCGGCCCGCTGAGGGTCGCCTCGGCGATCTGCCAGCAGAGGCGCGGCGGAGAGCTTTCGGTCGGACCGAGCGGGCCCTCGATCCGCTCCCGGAAGGTCATCTCGTGGGTGAGCTCGAGCATCCGGCACCTCCAGGTCTAGTGGTTCTAAATTAGAACCACTAGATTAGCGGGCATGCCCAGCCGAGCCCGCACGCCCAGCCCCGGAAGCCCCGTTCGCGGGTCGCGGACGGGGCGGCCGATGATGGCCGCGATGGACCTGCTCGGCCGCCGCTGGACGCTGCGGGTCATCTGGGAGCTCCAGCAGCAGCCGCGGCGCTTCCGGGAGCTGAAGCGGAGCTGCGACGACATGTCCTCGAGCGTGCTCAGCCGGCGGCTGGGGGAGCTGATCGAGGCGGGCATCGTCGAGACCGGCGAGGACGGGGTCTACCGGCTCACCCCCCTCGGCGAGCGACTGGAAGCGGCGCTCTCGCCGCTGCTCGGTTGGTCCCAGGAATGGGAGAGGAGCGGGGCACTCGCGCTTCAGCGCGGCCAGGACGGGTAGCGGCGGGGGTCGGAGGGAGGAGCGCTCGCAGAGAGGAGCCCGATGACCGCGCGAACCCCGATCGCCGCCGAGGCGGTGACGGCGATGACCACAGCCAGCTGGACGATCAGCATCATCGGCATCCTCATTGCCGCGGCGATCGCCTGGAGGGCACTCGGGGCCGGGGACGACCTCGAGCGGCTGCGCGGCCGCTGGCGGCGCCGCCGCCGAGGGCGATGAGGACCGCGAGCGGCCGCGAGGCCGTCTCGGGCTGCCGCTAATCAGCCCACCAGTCGCGCTGGCCTTCGACGTCCTCGCGCGGAGCGTCGCCGAGGCTGGGGGCGCCGATGACGAGGATCTCGAGGCCCCCCGGCCCCGCCTCGTAGCCGCGCCAGGTCCCGGGCGGGACCCGCACCGCGTCCCATTCCCTCAGCTCGACGATCACCCCGTCGAGCTTCATCCGCCCGCTCCCGCCCAGGACCACGTACACCTCCTCCTGCGTCCTGTGGGTGTGGCCGTACGGAAAGCGATAGCCCGGTGGGATGCGCTGGTAGCTCAGGCCGGATTGCTCGAGCCCGAGCGCCGCGGTCGCCAGACGGAACTCGAGGTCCGGCGAGCCATCGAAATTGGACCCGACGTCCTCGAGGTCCTCCTTCAGGTTCCTGAGGGTGAACGGCATCGGTCCGGTTTCGGGTCAGGCCGCGACCCAGGTCCTGGCGGCGTCCTCTTCGCCGAGCTTGAAGACATGGATCTCACCGGGCACCATCCAGGCGAAGGCGGCGATCGATCGCGCGACCCACTCGGAATCGGTCACGATCGCGGTCCGCTCCCAGGCCGAGTGGTGGCCGATCCCAAACTCGAGCCCGACCTTGGCGTCCTGGGCCATCGCCGCGGGCTGCATCGCGAAGTCCGGTCCCAGCACGTAGAGGAGGCGGATGCTCCCGGACTCCGCCGCCTCCCTCAGCGCCGGCTCGAGGACCTGCCTGTAGTCGTCGGCAGATACCTCGCCGTCCGCCCGCAGGGCGGTCACGCCGTCCGGGGCACCGTCGATTCGCTCGATCATCTCTCACCGTCCGATCGGCCGAGTCCGGCCTTCAGTGGTTGGCAAACGTCCCGTCGATCAGACGGTATCGATTGTCGCCGGCCGCGCCGAGCGGAGGCGACGGCCGCAATCAGGAGCGCCGCTGCGGCGAGGCGGTCGGCGCGAACCCGGCCGGGTCGCCCTGATCGACGGCTTCGGCCTTGGAGAGCGGCGGGTGGTCGGGCCGGGCGAGGCTGCCGATCCGCCCCACCTGCCTGCCGTTCCCGTCGTACCCGACCACCTCGATCCGCCCGAGGTGGGGGACGGCGACCGCGAAGAAGCGGCCCGGCAGCCCCTGCTTGCGCTCCGTCCGTGCCCCGGTGCGCTGACCACCCTTGCCGAGCACGGCGACGCGCGCGATGTCGCCGGCGACCAGCCCGTAGACGACCCGTTCCCTCGAGCCTTCCTCGAGCGGATCGGCCACCAGCAGCCCGAACGGCGCCGCGGCGGTGGGTGCGTTGCCGCAGCCGTAGGAGGGCGCGCGGTCGTCATATACGAGCTGCAGGCAGACCGTGCCCGCGGCGGGTTCGCCAGCCGCCGGCGCCGGCACCGGCCGTCGCTCGACCACGTAGGTGCCGTGGGCGGTGTGGCCGGAGGAGACCGTGAAGACGCCGCCCGCCGCCGCCGCGCCGGCGGCGAGGACCAGGCTCGCGGCAAGCGCGACGAGGACGCCGCGCCGCCGAGGCAGGCGACGGCCCGCCGCCCGCCGCCGGGCGGCGCGCACCAGGATCTGCTCCAGCTCCGGCAGCACCGCCGGCTGTGGGTGGTCGTTGCTGGCATCTCTCATGCCGATCCCTCCTCAAACCTCGCTCGCAGGGTCCGAAGGCCGCGGGAGACCCGCTGGCGGACGACCGCCTGCGAGCACTCGAGGTCACCGGCGACCTCCTCGTAGTCGCGTTCCTCGACGATGTGGGAGCGGAGCGCCTGGCGCTGCTCGGGCGGCAGCTGCCGCAGAAGCTCGGCGAGGACCTCGGCGGCGCGCTCGGCATCGGCCAGGGCCTCGACGCGTTCGATCGCGCCGTCGGTGAGGACGAGCGGTTCGGCCCCGAGGCGCCGCCGTGCCCGTTCCTCGACCCGGCCCCGGCTGCGCGAGGAGGCGAGCTTGTTCCTCGCGATCCCGTACAACCAGGCGACCGCCGGCGCCGCGCCGGGGCGAAACCGGCGAGCGGATCCGAGGGCGGCGGTGAAGACCTCGGCGGTCAGGTCGGCGGCAACCTCGGCACCGGCGCAGCGGCGCAGGAAGAAGACCAGCATCGCCTTCTCATGACGCCGGTAGAAGGCGGCGAACGCCTCCGGCTGACGCCGCGTCGCGGCCAGCAGCTCCTCGTCGCTGAGGCGCTCGAATGCATCCATCACCCGTTCCTCCCGCCAGGACGGAAATTGTGACAACGAGGCCTCCGCCGGGACTCGCGCCAGAGTGCTTGCAAATTAGCCAGATACTTGCTAACTTGCTTGCAGATCAGATCCCGTTCGTTCGCAAGGAGAAAAAGAATGGCAACCACCGCCGCCACCACCGCCCCGTTCGACCAGTTCGTCAAGCTCAACGACCAGTTCGCCGAGATCGGCAGCAAGGTCGGGAAGCTCTACCTCGACGGCTACGAGACCGCCGTCACCGAGGTCGCCGACTTCCAGCGCAAGCTCGCCGAGCAGTCGAAGATCGAGGGCGTCCGCGACCTCGTCAACGTCCAGGCCGACCTCGCCGTCGACGTCGCCAAGGCGACCACCGCCGCGACCCGCAAGGTCCTCGCCTAGCTGTAATTGCTGACCGCCTCATCCGGGCCTCCTCGGAGGTTGGGCGCCCCGAGCGCCCAGCACCGAGGCGAAGGCCCGGATGAAGGCGTGCGGTAACGCTGCCCTCGGTCCGCCGCCGCCAGCGGATAGGGTGTCCGCTCCGCCTTCCGGCCAAGGAGAGCTTCATGAGCAGGACCTGCCCGCCAAGCTTCAACGAGGTTTCGATGGACCTCGCCTTCGACGGCTGGAAGGCAGCGATCGACGGCACCTTCGGCTACTTCTCGGCAGTGGTGAGCGATCGTCGCCTGCCCTGGGAGGTGGCCAGCGACCTGACCAAGTGGGTGGTCGCGATGTCCGATCGCAAGCCCCCCGAGTGGCACACGCCCCACTCGATCTGCCTCGAGGACTCGGTCGCGAGGCTGCGCGACTTCTCGGTGGCGGGGCCGGATCGGGGCATCGCCCCCGGCCTCGTGCTTCCCCCGCAGGCGGGGCACGACTCCTGCATCGTCGATTACTCCCCGAACCAGAGCCAGATGAGGACGGTGCTCGAGTCCGGCATGAACCGCGCCTACTCGCTCGATTGGATCGGCGCCGACGCGGGGAACAGGGACGCCTCGATCGACGACTACCTGCTCTCGATCGACCGCGCGATCGACCACATCGGCGAGCCGGTCAACCTGATCGGCGACTGCCAGGGCGGCTGGCTGGCGACCATCTACGCCGCCCTCAATCCGGCCCGCGTCCGCAGCCTGACGATCGCCGGCGCGCCGATCGACTTCCACGGCGGCGAGCCGATCATCCACTCGGCGCTGCAGGCGCTGACTCCCGGTGGGGACCTCGGCTTCTACCGCTCGCTGGTTGCCTCGGGCGGCGGCGTGCTGAAGGGGGAGTACATGCTCGGCAGCTTCATCATGATGCAGCCGGACTCCGAGATCGGACGCCAGAGCGAGCTGCTGCTGAACGTCGGCGACTCCAGCTACGTCGCCAACTACAGTCACTTCGAAGACTGGTTCAAGCACACCCAGGACATCCCGGGAGAGTTCTACCTCTGGATCGTCGAGCACCTCTTCGCCAACAACGAGCTGCTCTCCGGCAAGCTGACGATCGGCGGCGAGACCGTCGACCTCGCCCGGATCGAGTGCCCGGTGAATCTGATCGCCGGCGCCAAGGACCACATCACGCCCCCGGCGCAGGTGTTCGCCCTCGCCGAGGCGGTCAGCACGCCGGCTGATCAGGTCAAGCAGACGCTGACCACCGGCGGCCACCTCGGGCTCTTCATGGGCAGGGAGGCCCTCAGCGAGCACTGGGCGCCGATGCTGGGCGAGCTCGCCAGCAGCCAGGCCGATCAGGCCGTGAAGGCGTCGTAGATCTCGAGCATCGCCCGGCGCTGGGCGGCGCTCAGCCTCGGGTCCGAGTTGATCGCGTCGACCACCGCCGACGGCCCGTCGTCCGTCTCCTTCGCCACGCCCGCTTCCTCGCGGAGCGAGTCGGCGGAGGTCCGCAGGGCGCTCGCGATCGCTTCCAGAACCTGCTCCGAGGGAGCTCGCAGGCCACGCTCGATCTGCGAGAGGTACGGGTTCGAGATCCCCGCCAGATTCGCCATCTGACGCATCGAGAGGTCCTGCATCTCGCGCTGGGCGCGGATCCACTCGCCGAGTGCCGAAGCCCTGGTATCGGTCATGCGCCCAGCCTACCCGGACCCGATCTCAGCTCGCGGTCCAGCCCTGGTCCATGGTCACCGGCGCGCCGCTGAAGGAGGCTCCGTTCGGTCCCAGCAGGAAGGAGACGGTCGCCGCCACCTCGGCGGGCTCGATCAGTCGCTTGATCGGCTGGCGGGCGAGGATGACCTCCTCCAGCACCCTGTCCTCGGGGATCCCGTGCACCCGAGCCTGGTCGGCTATCTGCGCCTCGACCAGGGGGGTTCGCACGTAGGCGGGGCAGATCGCGTTGGCGGTGATCCCGTCCGGCGCCCCCTCGATCGCCAGGGTCTTGACCAGGCCGAGGACGCCGTGCTTGGCGGAGACGTAGGGCGCCTTGAACGGCGAGGCGGACAGCGCGTGGGCGGAGGCGATGACGACGAACCGGCCCTGCCCCGATTCGACCAGGTGCGGCCAGGCGTACTTGGCGAGGAGGAACGGACTGGTCAGGAGCAGGGCGATGATCGCGTCCCATTTGTCCTCCGGCATCTCGGTGATCGGGGCGACGTGCTGGAAGCCGGCGTTGGCGATCACCGCGTCGATCCGGCCGAACCGCTCGACCGCCGCCGTGATCGCCGCCTGGTTGCCGGCGCGCTCGGTGAGGTCGGCGCCGATGCCCTCGACCTCGAGGCGCGATTGCTCGAGATCGACCCCGAAGACGTCCCATCCCTCGGCGGCGAGGTGAGTCGCTATCGCCGCACCGATCCCGCTCGCGGCCCCGGTTACAACCGCGACCCTGCTCACATGTCCATCCCGCCGTTGACCGCCCAGATCTGACCCGTGATGTAGCTCGACTCATCCGAGGCGAGGAAGTGGACGACCCGGGCGACCTCCTCCGGACGGCCCAACCGTCCCAGCGGAATCTGGCTGGTGATTCTGTCCATGACCTTGTCCGGGATTCCTTCCAGCATTTCGGTCGCGATGAAGCCGGGGGTCACGGTGTTGACGGTCACCCCAGGGCCGTCGGGGTCGCGCCGTCCGGAGCGCTCGAGCTGCGAGGCCGATTCGCGGGCGATCGTCTTGGTCAGGCCGAAGAGCCCCGACTTCGATGCGGCGTAGTTGGCCTGGCCGATGTTCCCCATCTCGCCGACGATCGAGGAGATGTTGATGATCCGGCCGCTGCCGCGCTCCAGGTAATGGGGCAACACGGCCTTTGAGAGGAAGAAGGCCCCGGAGAGGTTGACCGCGAGCACCCGGTACCAGTCTTCGTCGTCCATCTTCAGCATCGTCCGGTCGATCGTGATGCCGGCGTTGTTGATCAGGATGTCGAGCCGGCCGTGCTCGTCGAGCACCTCCTGGACGGTCCGGCGGCAGTCTTCGGCCGAGCCGACGTTGCCCTGGTGGAGGCTGACCGGAACGTCGCACTTGGCCGTCTCCTCCGCCCAGCGTTCGGCGGTTTCCCGGTCGCGGCTGTATCCGGCAGCCACCGAGGCTCCGTCGGAGGCGAGCCTCATCCCGATCGCGGCGCCGATCCCGCGCGTGCCGCCGGTGACGAAAGCGACCCGGCCCTCGAGGCCCGACGACCGTTCTTTCGAGCTGCTCTCAGCGGCAGCGGTCATTCCGTTCATGATGCTCTCCAATCTCTGTTTGGATTGCGGTGGCCCAGGGGCATCAGGCCGCGGACCTCTCCTCGAGCCAGCTCACCAGCGACGGCCAGAGCTCTCGCTTCGCCTTCGATCCGGCCACCAGGCCGATGTGGCCGCCGGGTCGCGCGAGGTGGGTGACGTCCTCGCTCGAGACGAGGTCGAGCACGGGTTCGGTGCCCTCGCGGGGGGTGATGTGGTCCGATCCGGCCGTGACGACCAGGAGGTTCTGATCGATCCGGCGGAGGTCGACCCGCCGGCCACGCAGTTCGACCTTGCCTGGCGCCAGCCGGTTCTCCTTGTAGATCCAGGTGACCCACTCGCGGAAGGCCTTCGACGGGAATGGCGGATTGGCGGCGACCCACTTTGCCATCGACTGGTAGCCGACCCGATCGGCTTCGCCAGCGAGGACCTTTTCCCAAAGCTGGCGGTAGGTGGTCGAGAGGTTCTTCACCGGCTTCATCAGCTTGTTGGCGAGGTCGATGCCGCCGCCGGGGACGACGGTGAAGTTGTCGGCGATGAAGTCGACGTCGAACTCCTTGCCCCCGACCCACTTCAGGTAGAGCGTGCCACCGGCTTCGATCGGCGTCGTCAGCAGCATCGCGTTGCGCACCGGCGAGACATGGCCGTCCTCGTCTTCGAGCCCGAGGTACATCGTCACCAGGGTTCCGCCGATGCACCATCCGACCAGCGTCAGCTCCTCCTGCCCGGAGCTGTACAGGGTCTCGCGCACCGCCCAGTGCAGCTCGTCGCAGACGAACTCGGCGAGGCCCATCTCCCCGTCCTCCTCGTCCAGTTCGCCCCAGTCGAGGAGGTAGACGTCGAACCCCGCCGCGAGCAGGTCCTCGACCAGCGACTGGCCGGGCCGCAGGTCGAAGATCTCCGGCCGGTTGATCAGGGCGAAGACGAGCAGGATCGGGATCGGGTGCCGGCGGTTCGCCGAGCGGTAGCGATAGAGCGAGGTCTTGCGGTGCGACCAGACCAGGTCCCGCGGGGTGCATCCGATCTCCGCGTCGGATGTCGTGAGCAGGATGTTGGTGAACTCCAGAGCGGCCCGGGGAGCTCGTCCGAGCTGCGCCAGCCGGCTCATTCCGTCGAGGCCTGCCGGTCCGGATCCGGGCTGCGCTGCGGGCGGCTTTTCCTCGCCCGAGGCTCGAGCCGCTCGACCGTCGGGCTCTCCGCCCGCGCGGCCGCCGCTCGGCCGGCCTCCGCCCTCAGTCCCTCGATCTCCTGCAGGACCCGCTCCAGCTTGTCCTCGGTGCGGCCGAGCTGCTTGGCCAGCGAGACGACGTCCTGCCGGCCGGCGAGGCGCAGGTTCCGCAGCGCCAGGTCGAAGACGTCGGTCGCGATCCTCGTCGTCGCCGCCAGGTTCCCGGCCGCGAAGGCGAGGAGGCTGACGAACTGGGGGCGCGCGACGAAGTCCTCAGCCGCCGCGCTGAACTCCGCTTCGCTCTCTTTCAGGTTGCGTTCCGCGTCGCCTAGCCGATCCACACGGGGACCATACGCTGGCCGCTGCGCGGTGTCCAGAGACATCACCGGGTGGGAATGCGAAGTTTCGCCCCGTGCTCAGCGCCCGAGCTCGCGGACCGGGTTGCGCAGGGTGCCGATCCCGTCGACCTCGACTTCGACGACGTCGCCGTGCTGCAGCGAGCGGACCGGGTCCATGAACTCGCCGCAGCCCCAGGGAGTGCCGGTGAGGACGACGTCCCAGGGCTCGAGCCGGAACGAGTGCGAGCAGAACGAGAGCAGCTCGGCGACCCCGAAGATCATCTCCGCGGTGCTCGAGTCCTGGACGGTCTCGTCGTTGACCCGGGTGCGGAGGCCGAGCGCCTGCGGGTCCGCGATCTCGGCGGCCGGGACCAGGCGCGGCCCCAGGGGACAGAAGGTGTCGAGGCTCTTGCCGCGCACCCACTGGCCGTCGCCGAACTGGACGTCGCGGGCGGAGACGTCGTTGGCGACCGTGTAGCCGCGGATGTGCTCGGCGACGTCGTCGACCGCGACCCGGCTCATCGGCCGGCCGACGACCACCCCGAGCTCGACCTCCCAGTCGACCCGCTGGGTCAGCTCGCGGTCGATCACGATCTCCTCGCCGTCGCCGATCACGCTGCTGACGAACTTGGTGAAGACCAGCGGCTGCGCCGGCACGTCCATCTTCGCCTCGCGGATGTGATCCATGAAGTTGAGCCCGATCGCGACGATCTTGCCGGGCCTTTGAAATTGGTCAGACCACATTGGTCAGGCCAATATACTCGCCGCGGTGGCCCAGGGCGACGAGGTCAGCGATCGGCTGCGGGCCCTGCTCGACGAACGGGGGCTCCGCCCCGGCGACCGGCTTCCCGCCGAGCGCGCGCTCGCCGCCGAGCTCGGGATCTCGCGCGCTCGCCTGCGCGAGGGCCTGCGCCGGCTGGGCGCGCTCGGCCTGCTCGAAGCGCGCCGCGGCTCCGGCCACTACCTGACCACGGTCGACCTCGGCGACCTGCTCGAGGTCCGCCTCCGGCTCGAGCCCTACGCGGCCGGCCTCGCCGCGGCTCGCCGCGACGACGAGGACCTGCGCCTGTTCGAGCGGCGGCTGGCCGAGCTGCGGGCGACCGAGTCGCAGCCCGAGCGCTTTGCCAGCGCCGACCTGAGCCTGCACGGCGCCGTGCTCGCGGCCGCCCGCAACGACCCGCTGCGGATCATGCTCGACGCCCTCTCCGACCTCCTCCGCTACTCGCGCACCCGCACGGTCTCCGAGCCGCAGATGCGAAGCGGGGCGCTGGTCGACCTCGAGGCCCTGGTCGGGGCGATCCGCGCCGAAGCCGCGCCGGCAGCCGAAGCGGCGATGCGCGCGCACCTCGAAGCGGTTTCCGCCACGCTGGGGCTCGACGCCGATGAGGACTAGCCGGGCGGCGGGTCAGGCGCTGGGGGAGAGCTGCCCGAGCTCGGCGACGAGCCGATCGACCTCGGCCACGGTGTTGTAGTGGGCGAGCCCGACGCGCACCGAGCTGCCGCCGGTGTCGAGCTGGTCCCAGAGGCCGAGGCAGTACCAGTTGTCGCTACTCCAAACACCGATGCCGCGCTCAGCCAGCCGCTGGGCGGCCGCGGCGGCTGGAACGCCGGCGACGTTGATCAGCATCGTCGGTGCGCGTCCCTCGCTGCCGGCCAGCCCGTAGACGGTCACGTTGCTCGGCAGCGTTGCCAGCAGGTGGTCCATCAGCTCCAGCTCGTAGGAGGCGATCGCGGCCATCCCGCCGACTTCGTCGAGATAGTCGACGGTTGCGATCAGGCCGGCGAGGAGCTCGAACGGAAAGGTGCCGGTGGCAAGCCCGCGCCCCGTCGTCGGCGCCGGGATCCGCACCCGGTACGGCCGCCAGCCGCGGGCGAGCTCCTCGCGGACGTAGGCCATCCCGAGGTGGGGGCCGCAGAACTTGTAGGCCGAGCAGATCAGGACGTCGGCCCCAAGGTCCGCCACCGAGACCGGGTAATGGGCGGCGTAGTGGACCGCGTCCACCCAGCTGAGCGCGCCGACCTCGTGGGCGAGCCGGCTGATCTCTGACACCGGGGTCAGCGTGCCGAGGGCGTTGGAGGCCGCGGTGAAGGCCACCAGCCTGGTCCGCTCGTCGAGCTTCTCCCTCAAATCGTCGAGGTTGAGGGTGGTGTCGGGGTTGAGCGCGACCGTCTGCAGGTCGAGCCCCAGGTCCTCCGCCAGCGCGTGCCAGGGCGCGACGTTCGCCTCGTGGTCGAGAGCCGAGACGACGACCCGATCTCCCTCACGCCAATCGCGGGCGACGGCGCGGGAGAGGGCGAAGTTGAGCGAGGTCATGTTGGTGCCAAAGGTGATCTCCTGCGGCGCGCAGCCGAACAGCGCCGCGGTGCTGGCCTCGGCGCGGTCGAGGATTTCGCCGACCCGGCGGCTGGTCGGATACGGCGCGCCCAGGTTGGCGCTGGAACAGCGCGCCGTCTCCGCCATCGCCTCCCCGACCAGGTCGGGGGTCTGGGTGCCGCCGGGGCTGTCGAAGAAGGCGAACCCGTCGCCGAGCGAGCTGAAGCGACGGCGGACGTCGGCGACGTCGAAGTTGCCGGTGGCGGGCATCAGACCACCCACTCGGTCTCGTCGATCGTGATCGGCCGCGAGAAGCGCTCCAGCGAGAAGGCGTCGAGCAGGTCGTCCACGGGGCGATCCTGGAGCAGGCCGGCGACGCGGCGACCGATCGCCGGCGCCAGCATGAACCCGTGGCCGCTGAAGCCGGCGGCGACCCAGAGGCTCGGTTGGACCTCGGTGATGATCGGCTGGTGGTCGGGGGTGACGTCGTAGAAGCCGTCGGCGACGATCGGGAAGGAGACGTACTGCAGCCGCGGCAGCAGCTCCTCGATGTTGGTGCGGACCGCCAGCCGGCGCGCGTCGTGGTCGCGCTGTTCGGTCGCGTCGACCGTGGTGTCGCTGGCGAGGACGCGCCCGTCGGCGAGCTGCTTGGCGGCAAACGATCGCTCGCCCGAGGCGACCATCGGGTCGAGCAGGCGGTCCCTGATCGGCTCGCTGAGGAACAGCGAGCGGAGCTCCTTGCCGATCGGCACCTCGATCCCGAGCGGCTCGAGCAGGGCGGGGGAGTCGTAGCCGGTCGCCAGTACGACCCGCCCGGCGCCGAGCCGGTCGCCGCCGGCAAGCGAGAGTTGCCAGCTCTGCCCGTCCGGCTCGACGCGCTCGACCTCGGCCTGGTGGAGCACCGCCCCGTGGCGCTCGGCCGCCTCGGCGAAGCCGGCGACGACCGCCTGGGGGCGGTCGAAGTACCCGTCTTCTTGGCACCAGGCGGCGCCGACGACGGTCTCGATCTGGAGGTCGGGCACGCGTTCGGCCGCTTGGTCAGGGTCGACGATCTCGCTCGGGACTCCGAACTCGTTCTGGAGGGCGACGTCGGCGGCGAGGCGGCTGAGGCGATCCTCCGAGTGGGCGAGGAAGATGTATCCGCACTGCTCCAGCACCGGCTGGACGCGGTTGTCGAGGCGGTTGGCGATGTCGAGATAGAAATGCACCGACTCCTGGGCCAGCAGGCAGTTGACTCGTGAGCTCCACTGCTGGCGCACGCCGCCGGGCTGGACGCCGGAGGCGCCGGCCGCGACCCCGGTCCGCTCGACGACGCAGACCGACTGCTCGCCGGCCTCGAGCAGGTGGAGCGCCACCGAGAGGCCGATGATCCCGGCGCCGACGACCGCGACGTCGTAGGAGCGTGACGCTCGATTGCCTTCGCTCATTCTCTTGCCCGCTCCTTCTCTGGTCGAGCGCGAGCATCGCTTCGCGCGGCCGTCCGATCAGTTCCCGCGTGTCCTGCAAACGCTCGTGGCTGTCCACTAACTTCACTTGCAGTGGGTCTTCGCCTTCATTATACTGAACCAGGACCAAGATCTTTGTGAGTCCTGATCACAAATCTGGTTCACAGGGAGTCCTCACGTCACCAAAATGCTGAATTGGAGGCCACAAGGGATGCGACTATCCTCAAAAATCTCCGCTCTGGCTGTGGGCCTTATCGCGCTCGCGCTTGGCTTGGCCGCATGCGGCGGCGGGTCGGAAGAAAGCGGTGGTTCCAGCTCGGGCGGCAGCGGCAGCACCAGCCTGAAGATCGGCGACGTGGTGGCGCTGACGGGGCCGGCGGCCGAATTCGGGCCCTCGTGGGACAAGGCGGCGAAGATCGCGGTCGAAGAAGGCAACGCCGCTGCGAAGGAAGCCGGCCTCAGCTTCAACGCCGACATCAGCGCCGCCGACGAAGGGTCCTCGCCGCAGACCGCGGTGGCCGCGACGAGGAAACTGGTCGCCGAAGGATCCAACTGCGTCCTCGGCGGGCTCGCCTTCTCGATTCCGATGGCCGAAGGCGTGACGATCCCCGGCGAAGTCCCGCAGATCACCCCCGCGACCACCAGCCCGCTGTACAGCGAACTGCACGCGAAGGGCGGATTCACCTTCAGGACGATTCCCTCCGATGCCTTCGGCGACCAGATGCTCGCCGACTACCTGGTCAACGTCCTCGGCGGGGCTAAGGGAAAGCTGATCTCGGTGGCAGCGCGGGACGACAGCTACGGCGCTCCGGCGGCGGAAGCATTCGTCGAAGCCTGGCAGGAACGGGGTGGTGAAACGCAGGGCCCCGTCCTGTACAACCCGAACGCCACCAGCTATGACGCGGAAGCGGCCAAGATCGTTGCCAACAACCCGGCGGCCTTCGTCATCTTCGACGAACCCGGTACCTACGCCAAGGTCGGTGCCGCGCTGCTGCGGACCGGATCCTTCGACGCCTCCAAGCTCTACTCGACCTCGGGCTTCCCCTCGGAAATCCCCCCGGGAACGCCGCCCGCGGCGCTCGAAGGAGCTCACTTCGTCAACCCCGGCGTGCCCCCCGGCGGCAAGGCTCTCGAAGGCTTCGAAAAGGCCTTCGCGAGCTCCTCGCTGGAACCGAAGAAGATGCAGCCCTACAGCCAGAACAACTACGACGGTGCGGTGATCTGCATGCTGGCGGCGGCCGCGGCCAAATCCAGCGAAGGAAGCGCGATCGCAAAGCAGATTCCCGAAGTGACGAAGAAGGGTGCTCCCGAATTCACCTACGGGCAGCTCCGTCAGGCGTTCGAAGCGATCAAGGCGGGCAAGCCGATCTTCTACAACGCCCTCAGCGGCAGCACGCCCTTCGACGAAAACGGCGACCCGACTAGCACCATCGCCGCGGTGACCGAATACAAAAACGGCAAGTTGGTACAGGTTGGCCAGTTGGAACTCACTGCCGGTGGCAAGTTGATCGAAAAGTGACCGAGGAGGGGGGCGGCGGCCGTCGCGCTTTCAGCGGCGGCCGTCCGGCCCAGGCCGGCGGAGGGGCAGCCGTGGCCGCGGCGGGGGCTCCCGCCGCGGCTCCTCCCGTCGCCGCGGGAACGCCGCTGCTTGCCAAGGCGGCGTTGGCGGTAGGAGCGTTCGTCTTACTCGGAGTGGTTTTCGGGATCATCGAGGGACGTCAACCACTTCTGCAGACAACCGTTGATGGGCTGGTGACGGGTGGATATCTCGCCCTCGGAGCGGTCGGGCTCAGCTTCGTCTACGGGATCCTGCGCTTCATCAACTTCGCGCAGGGGGACTTCCTCACCTTCGGCGCCTACAGCGCGCTGTTGCTTAACGTCGGGCTCGGGCTTCCGCTGATTCCGTCGGTGCTGTTCGGGTTCGTTGCCACCGCCGCCCTCTCGGTCGCTCTCGAGCTGACGCTGTGGCGCCCGATGCGCACCCGGGGCGCCACCGGCCTGCAGCTGATCCTCGCCGCGATCGGGCTCGCGTTCGTGATCAGGTACGGAATCCAGTTCGTCGCTGGACCCGAAATACACTCGTTCCGGGCCAACGTCACGACCGGCCTCTCGCTTGGTGGCGGGGTGCGAATCGGCCGAACCATCCTGATCACCTCGCTCGTCGCGTACGCCGTCTTGATCGCGACCGCGCTGGCGCTCCGGTACACCAACCTCGGCAAACAGCTGCGGGCGTTGGCCGACAACCTCGACCTCGCCGAGACGACCGGGTTCGACACCCGCCGCCTGATCGTGATCGTGTGGGCCGTCGGCGGGGGGCTGGCCGGCCTTGCGGGCGCGATGTACGCGCTCTCGACGGGCGCCTTCAATCCCCAGTTCGGCTTCGCCCTGCTGCTGCCGCTGTTCGCGGCGGTTCTCCTCGGCGGCGTCGGTAACCCCTATGGCGCGATCGTGGGCGGCGTGATACTCGGCCTGGCCCAGGAGTGGTCGACGTTGTTCGTCGGGGGTGAATGGAAGCCGGTGGTGATCTTCGGCGTCCTGATCCTGACCTTGATCCTCCGTCCCAACGGAGTGTTCGGATCGGCTGGGCGAGTCTGATGCCGAACCTGCTGGCTGATCTCTCGTATGTGGTCGACGTCCAGTTCTGGATCGGGGTCGGCCTCCTCGCCACGATCTACGGGCTGCTGACCGCTGGCCTTCAGCTCAACATCGGCTTCACCGGCATCTACAACTTCGCCCAGGCCGGGTTCATGGCGGTGGGCGCCTACGCGATGGGCGTGCTCATCGTCCGCGCCCACTGGTCGCTGTGGCTCGCCCTGCCGGTGTCGAGTGCGATCGCGATCGCCTTCGCCTTGGTCCTGGGCATATCGACGCTGAGGCTGCGCGGTGACTATTTCGCGATCGCGACGATCGCCGCGGCGGAAGTGGTTCGCTACACGATCCAGAACCTGCACAGCCTCACGGGCGGGACCGAAGGCTTGATTGGATTCAATTCCGAATGGCAGAAGCTGTCGAACTCGATCAGCAGCGCCCTCGGCCTCGGGCCGGCCTACTACCTGGTGCCACTTTTGCTCGTCGGCGCGGCGCTGTTGCTGATCGCCCTCGGGTTGCTGATGTTGCTGCAACGGACGCCGTGGGGCCGGGTGCTGGAGGCGATCAGGGAGGATGAAAACGCGGCTCGCGCGCTCGGCAAGCCGGTCTTCCGCTGCAAGCTGCAGTCGCTCGCGATCGCGGCGTTCCTGGCTTCGATCGCCGGCTATCTCCTCGTCCTCGATCTCAGCTCCCTGAGCACGGAATCCTTCCTCCCCGAAGTCACCTTCATCGCCCTGGCGATGCTGTTGGTGGGTGGGCTCGGGAGCTACTGGGGCGTGCTGGTCGGGGTGGTCGGCCTGCAGTTCGTGCTGGAAGCGACGACCACTCTGGAACTGCCGCTCTCGGAAGCGAAATTCGCGGCGCTGCGGTTCGTCCTGATCGGGGCGATCCTGATCGCCTTCGCCGTCTGGCGACCGCAGGGGATATTCGGGCGCAGGAGCGAAGGGGCAGGGGGAAGGTGAGCGCTTCCGCTTCGGGGGTTGCCGGCGGGGCCGGTGCCGACCAGAGCCGTGAGGGCCTCGCGATCTCGGTCGAGCAGGTATCGAAAGCGTTTCGCGGCGTGGCCGCCGTGCGTGATGCGAGCTTCTCCGTCGCCGAGGGCTCGGTTTCCGCCCTGATCGGCCCCAACGGCGCCGGGAAGACGACGATGTTCGATCTCATCAGCGGCTTCCTCAAGCCGGACAGCGGCAGCGTCACCCACCTGGGCCGGAAGATATCCGGCAACCCACCGGAGAAGGTGGCGCGCTGGGGAGTAGTTCGCACCTTTCAGATGACCAGGATCTTCGCCGCGCTCTCGGTCCTCGACAACATGCTGGTGGGAGCGGTGGACCATCCCGGCGAGGGGTTGACGTCGATGTGGCTGCGCCCGCTGAGCGCGCGAAAGCGCGAGAGGGAGGTTCGCGAGCAGGCGCTGGAGCTGCTGGCGGGCTTCGACCTCGCCAGCAAGGCGGACGAGCGAGCAGGCACCCTCTCGGGCGGCCAGCGCAAGCTGCTGGAGATGGCCAGGGCCCTGATGATGAGGCCCCGCGTGCTGCTGCTCGACGAGCCGCTCGCCGGAGTCAACCCGACGATGGGCCTGGCTCTGATGAAGCACATCGAGGAGGCCCGCGACCGTCACGGGCTGACCATCCTCTTCGTCGAGCACGACCTCGAGACGGTGATGCGACACGCCGAGCAGGTGGTGGTGATGGCGGGCGGCACCGTGATCGCCGCCGGGACACCCGATCTGATCCGCGGCGAGGAGCGGGTTCTCAACGCCTACCTCGGTCTCGGCAAACCCAACGGCACCGTCGCCGACGGAGTTTTGGGAGGGGACGACGAGTGAGCGGGCCGATCCTGAGCGTGGAGGATCTCGTCGCCGGCTACCGGCCGGGTGTGGACATCGTCCGCGGGGTGGACCTGCGGATCGAGCAGGGCGAGATGGTGGTGGTGATCGGGCCGAACGGGGCCGGGAAGTCGACCTTGATCAAGTGCCTCTGCGGGCTGGTCGAGGTCAGGCGGGGGCGGATCTCGATCGCCGGCGAAGACGTGACCGGCTCCAAGCCCCACGCGATCGCCCGCCGCGGCGTCGGCTACGTGCCGCAGCGCGAGAACATCTTCCCGCGCCTCACCGTCGAGGAGAACCTAGAGGTCGGCGCGATGCCGTTTCCGGGGGTCGAGATCGGACCGGCCAAGGAGCGGATATTCGCCCTCTTCCCCAGGTTGGCGGAGCGGCGTCGTCAGCCGGCCGAGATCCTCTCCGGCGGCGAGCGACAGATGCTGGCGATGGCGCGGGCGCTGATCCCCGCGCCCCACCTGCTGTTGCTGGATGAGCCGTCCGCTGGGGTCGATCCGGGTGTCGTGGAGATCGTCTGGGAGAAGATCGAAGAGGTTCGCGAGGCGGGGGCGACGGTGTTGATGGTCGAGCAGAACGCACGGCGGGCGCTGGGCATGGCGGACCGCGGCTACGTCCTGGACCTGGGGCAGGCTCGCTTCGAGGGCACGGGCGTGGAGCTGCTGTCCGACCCCGCCATCGCCGAGCTCTATCTCGGCGGTCGGCCTAGGGACGTCGACGCCGCGGCCGACGAGCACTGAAAGCAGACTCTTACTTACGGTCGCAAATACAGTCGGAGGTGCGGTGGATGGACAGAGTCAGGAGCGGAAGTAGGTTCGAGGAGATGGCGTCCTACTCGCGCGCTGCGCGGCTGGGGGACGTGGTCGCGGTGAGCGGCACGGCAGCGCTCGATGAGAGTGGGAAGGCCCTCTTCCCCGGCGATTCCGCAAACCAGACCCGCGAGGCGTTTCAGCGCGCGCTTGACGCGGCGGAGGCCCTCGGGGCGCGTCGCGAGGATGTCGTGCGCACGCGGATATACCTGTTGGCAGGGGCGGACTGGCTCGGTCCGATCAAGGTGCACGGTGAGATCTTCGCCGGTGTCGACCCCGCCAACACGACCCTCTCAGTGGCCGAGCTGATACCCGAGGACTGCCTGGTCGAGGTCGAGCTGGACGCGATTGCATCCGGCGCGGTGAAGAGCGGTGGGCACGATGCCTGAAATCCAGGGTGTGTGGAGCGCAAAGGGGCTTGAGTAAGATCCGGGGCGGTGACGGCTACGACCAAGGACAGTAGGCAGGTGCAGGATGTAGAAGGCTCCCCAGCGCAGAGCGAAGGGGCGATCGGCGTCGGTCTTCGGACCCTGCGCCGCGAACGCGGCTTGACGCTTGCCGAGGTTGCCGAGGCCACCCAGATCTCGGTGTCGTTTCTCTCCCTGGTGGAGAACGAACGTTCCGACATCACGATCGGGCGGCTGATCAGGCTGATGCAGTTCTACGGTGTGTCGCTGGCGGATCTGCTGCCGGACCTGCACGGCGCCGATCCAGAGGTCGTTCCCGTGGGCGAGAGGCAGATGCTGCAATCTCCGTCCGAGGGCATCAACATCTTCGTTCTCAGTTCGAATCCGAGCCGCGCGATGATGCCGATGTTGGTCGAGTTCGAGCCCGGCGCCGGCCGCTGGGACTACGGTCAACACGCCGGCCATGAGTTTCTGTTCGTCCTCGAGGGGGAACTCGTGCTCGAACTGGATGGTTCGCAGCCGCGCTGGCTGCGCGTTGGTGACGCTGCCTGTTACTCGGCCGAAAGGCCGCACCTACTGCGCAACGGCAGCGAGACCGAGCCGATGAGATTGATCTGCGTCGATTCTTCCCGCGTGCCGTAGGCGGCCGCCAGGGGCTCACCGAGGCGGAGTCGTGCCGCGGGTGGGGGGCGACGGGATCACTGGCTTCGAGAGGTGCCAGGTGGTGATCGACTCGTAGGCATTCCCGGCGCCAAAGATCGTCGCCTCGTCGAACGGGCGCGCGACCAGTTGCAGTCCGACCGGTTGGCCCCGGCTGAAGCCGCAGGGAAGGCTGAGCGCGGGCTGCCCGGTGAGGTTGAAGGGGGCGAGGTTTCGCGCCAGGGCGAGCATCGCCGACTGTGGCTCGCCAGCGCCGATCGCGACCGTCTTTTCGCCGACCCGTGGGGCGAGCACCGGGGCTGCCGGCGTCGCCAGCAGGTCGAGCCGATGGTCGTCGAACGTCCGGCGGACCGAAGCGGCGATCACCCTGCGGGCACGTTGCGCGTCGATGTAATTCGGGCCTGGCACCAGCGCGCCCGCGTCGAGCAGCGTCCGTACCTGCTCGCCGTACTCTCCCCGTCGCTGCTCGAGCCAAGGACGATGGTACGCGGCGCTCTCGACCAGGGTGATGACCAAGGCGACCGGCAGCACCAGATCGATGTGGGGAATGTCGACGTCGACGGCTTCGGCTCCCTCCGCCACGAGCGCGGCGATCGCCTCCCGGACGAGGCTCTCCACCTCGCCGTCGCAGGGCTCGAAGAAGCCCGTTCGCGGCACCCCGATCCTGAGCCCGGAGACGCCACGCTCGAGCGAGGCGAGCCAGTTCGGGGGCTCTCGCGAGGCCGACGCCGGGTCCGCCGGGTCGGGGCCCGCGATGACCTGGAGGACGCGCGCGCAATCCGCGACCGTCTTTGTCATCGGGCCGATGTGATCGCAGCTCCATGCGACCGGGATCGCCCCGCGCTTGCTGACCCGACCGTAGGTCGGCTTGAGCCCGACGATCCCGCAGATCGCGGCGGGCAGCCGGATCGAGCTGGCGGTGTCGGCGCCGATCGCGGCGATGCAGGAGTCCGCGGCGACGGCGGCACCCGATCCACCGCTCGACCCGCCCGGTATGCGATCCCGATCCCACGGCGAGCGGGTGGGCGGGCTTTCGACACCCAGCCCGAACTCATCGGTGACGGTCTTTCCACAGATCAGCGCGCCCGCCGCCCGGAGTCGCCTCACCACCTCAGCATCCGCCGCCGGCACCAGGCCACGGCGAGAAGGCGAGCTGGCTGTCGTCGCCAACCCGGCGACATCGACGATGTCCTTGATCGCGAACGGTATGCCGTGCAGGGGTCCGCGCGGGCCCGACTCGTTCAACTCGACGTCAGCGCGCTCGGCCTCCGCCAGTAGCGAATCAGAGGAGACGTACTCATACGCATGGATCTCCGGCTCGGTTGTCTCGATCCGGGTGAGGACCGACCGCGCGAGATCGGCGCAACTGAGATGACCGGCGGCGATCGCGCGGGACGCCCCGGACAGAGTGAGGCTCCAAGGTGGGGTGCCTGTTTGATCCGCGCCGTCGATCACTTCGGTCGACGGTCTGACTGCCGCATCGAGCCCATCGGCGAGGTTCAGATCAACTCGCGGACGGCTGCCAGCGTCTGCTCGATCGCGGCGGCGTCGACGTCGAGGTGGGTGACGGCACGAAGGCGGTTCCCGAAGCGACTGAGTTCGATCTCCCGCGCGAGAAGCCCGGCGGTGAGGCCCGCCGCGTCGGGAACTTCGAAGATGACGATGTTTGTTTCGACCGTGGTCGGGTCGATGACGACGCCGGGGATGTCCGCCAGTCCCTCGGCGAGGGTGCGGGCGTTGGCGTGGTCCTCGGCGAGACGCTCGACGTTGTGTTCGAGTGCCCAGAGAGCGGCGGCCGCGATGATCCCCGCTTGGCGCATCGCGCCGCCGTACATCTGCTTGTAGCGCCAGGCTTCGTCGATCAGCTCGCGCGAGCCGGCGAGGCAGGCGCCAACCGGGGCGCCAAGCCCCTTCGAGAAATCGATCCAGGCGGTGTCGAAGCCGCCGGCGTAGGCCGCCGCGCTGACCCCGGAGGCGACCACGGCGTTGAGCAGGCGGGCGCCGTCGAGGTGGCTGCGGAGACCGTTCGCGGTGGCGACGTCCAGCACCGCCTCGATCTCCGCCAGCGGCCAGACGCGTCCACCGCCCAGCACCGTGGTCTGCTCGAGGCAGACGAGGCGTGAGCGCGGTTCGTTGCGATCGCTCGGATCGCGCAGGACCGCTTCCAGGTCGGCCGCTGTGAACATGCCGGCATCGCCGTCGAACGTGAGGATCTGGGCACCGGCGAGGACCGAGGCGCCGGCTGCCTCGGCGCCGACGGGATGTGAGTTGCGGTGCAGGTAGATCTCGTCGCCGATCGGCCGCGTGTGCAGACGGAGAGCGATCTGGTTGCACATCGTCCCCGACGGCAGAAACAGGGCCGCCTCCTGGCCGAGTAACTCGGCGACCTTCTCCTGCAGTGCGTTGACCGTCGGGTCGAGGCCGCGCTGCTCGTCGCCGACCTCGGCCGTCGCGATCGCTTCGCGCATTGGCGCCGAGGGTTGAGTCTGAGTGTCAGAGAATAGGTTGATCAAACGGTTCGTTACCTGTCTGAAGTAAAGGGTCCATCCACAGCTGGGGTCCGGTCCGTGACGATACCTCGCCGATCCCGCTCGACGGTGAGTCCCCGTAGTCGGTGTAAGTGGCGAGAACGGTTGTGTGAAGTGCGCAAGCGGCCGCTTCAGGGCAGGGTTAGGCCCCGGCCGGTTGCCGGTAGCTTCTGGGCAAGCTGGGTAGGGAATCTCGGTGGCGACCTACGCGCTCATCCACGGTGCCGGCGACAGCGCCTTCTACTGGCACCTGCTCGAGCCCGAGCTGCGCGCTCGCGGGCAGGAGGCGATCGCGATGGACCTGCCGTGCGAGGACGATCGAGCGGGGTTCCCCGACTACGCCGACGCGGTCGTCGCGGCGGTCGCCGGGCGCGAAGGCCCCGACCTGATCCTCGTCGCCCAGTCGCTGGGCGGCTTCACCGCGCCGTTGGTCTGCGCCCGGGTTGCCGTCGGGCTCCTGGTGTTGGTCGCCGGGATGGTCCCCGCGCCGGGAGAGTGCGGGGACGACTGGCCGGCCAACACCGGCTATCCGGGCCCCGATGGAGAAGGAGAGACCGAGATCTTCTACGAGGACGTGCCTGAGCTGGTCGCCGCCGAGGCGATGAAGCGGGGCCGCCACCAGGCGGACGCGCCCGGGGCGGAGCCCTGGCCGCTCGAGGCCTGGCCGGAGGTGCCGACCCGTTACCTGCTGTGCGGGCGGGACCGGATGTTCCCGCCGGATTGGCTGCGCGGGGTGGTGCGAGCGCGTCTGGGAATCGAGCCCGACGAGATCGACAGCGGCCACTGCCCGGCCCTCAGCCAGCCGCGCCAGCTCGCCGAGCGGCTCGAGGCCTATCGCCGCGAGCTCGACCTGTCCTGAGCGCCGCGCGAGCCCGCATCTGTTCGGATAGTCCGGAGCGCTGGGGGGTCCAAATCCTTCGGTGCGACCACGTTGCGCCGACCGGCTGAGGGCGGGACCGTTCTCGATCGTGCTCGTCGCCCGGCTTCTGCTCGCCGCCATCTTCGTGGTCGCCGGCGTCGGCAAGCTGGCGCGACGCGATCGGACCGAGGCGACGCTCGCCAAGTTCGGGGTCGGCGCGGCGCTGCGGAGGCCGCTCGCGATCGCCCTGCCGCTGGCCGAGCTGGCGATCGCGCTCGGCCTGCTACCGGCGGCGACCGCGCCCTGGGCCGGCCTCGGCGCCTTCCTCCTGCTCGCCGCCTTCACGGTCGGCGTCGCCCGCGTCCTCCGCAGCGGCGAGGAGGTCGAGTGCAACTGCTTCGGGGCGCTCGCCCCGAGCCACGTCAGCCGCTGGACGCTCGCCCGCAATGTCGCCCTCATGGCCCTCGCCGGGTTCGTCGCCGTCGCCGGCTGGAGCGAGCCGGGCCCGGGCGCCCTGGCCTGGATCGGCGACCTCGACGCGACCGCCGCGGTCGGGATCCTGGCTGGCCTGGCGCTGCTGGCAGCGGCGGTCAACCTCGCCTTCTCCTGGCAGCTGATGAAGCAGAACGGCCGGCTCGTCGCCGAGCTGGCGGCGGTTGCCGCGGATGGCCCCGGCGCCAGCGGCGGCGGCGCCCCGCGCGGCCTCCCGGTCGGCGAGCTGACGCCCGGCTTCGCGCTGCCGACGCTCGACGGCGACGTGGTCGAGCTCGACGAGCTGCTGGACGACGGCCGCGGCCTGATCCTCTTCTTCAGCGACCCCGGCTGCGGCGCCTGCGAGCCGCTGCTGGCGGAGGTCGCGCGGCTGCAGCGCGACCCGCTGGCCGATCCGCGGCCGGTCGTGATCAGCCTCGGCGAGCCCGCCGCCGTCGCCGCCAAGGCGGCGCAGCACGAGCTCGGCCCGGTGCTTCTGCTCGACGACTTCGAGCGGGCGCGGGCGCTCGGCATCAACGGCTTCCCCGGCGCGCTGGTGCTCGACCGGGAAGGGCGGGTCGCCGGCGAGCCGGCCGTGGGCAGCACCGCGGTCGCGCCGCTGCTCGCCGCCTCGGCGGAGCCGCTGCGGTTGGTCCAGGTGGGGGGGAGTGGCTGATGGCGGACGCGGGCGCGGCCCGGATCAAGGCTCTGATCGAGACCCCGAGCACGACCCTCGGCAGGGCGGCGAACAGGCTGGGTGCGGGGCTGCGGGCGGCGACCTCGGACGAGGAAGCGGCGAGCCCGGCGACGATCGCCGCGCTCGAACGGATGCGCGACTTCTACTCCGGGCTCTCGCGGCAGATCGAGGAAATCGAGACCAGGACCACCGTGCCCCAGGACGAAGCCCTGGCCGCCCTGACCCGGCTCGACGCCGGGCTCGGCAACTTCCTCCAGGCGCTCCACGAAACCAACGGCGAGACCGCCGAAAAGGAACTTCGCAACGCCAAACGGCGGATCGCCCGCGGCGGCGCCGACCTCGCCCGCGCCGGCGAGAGGATCCGCTGATGCACTGGTTCGACCGCTTCTCCAAGCACGTCGCCACCGCTGCGGACGCGCGCAGCAGCCGCCGCACCGTCGTCAAGGGCGCCGCCCTGGCGACCGCGGTGCTGCCCTTCGCCCCCGGGGCGACCACCTACGCGGCCAACCGGGTCCGGCAGAAACTGGCGGCGGACACCTGCCTCCTCTGCTTCTCCGAGGCGACGAAGAGCAACCAGCGGGGCACCTTCCTCAACTACTGCCTCGGACACCAGAGCGGGCGCTCGCTGCTGGCGCCGAAAGGCAAGAAGGGCAAAAAGCCGCCGAAGCAGTCTCCAGCGATGAAGCCCGCGGCCGCCGCCAGGGACACCTCCTGCCAGGCCCAGGCCCGGCAGCAGTTCATCTACGAACTCGAACTCTGCCGGACCAAGATCTGCTCCAATCCGGCCCCGCCGCCGGAAGTGCAGCCGAGCCCGACGATCCCCGGCGCCGGGGAAACGGCCTGCGCCGCGGGGACCACCAAGTGCACGGACACGCTCTGCTGCTACGGCGGCGACGCCTGCTGCGTCTGCGCCAACGTCGAAGGCGGGGCGATCTGCTGCGCCGGGGTGATCGGTTGCACCTGCTGCTGAGGTCGGTCCTGGGTCGGGGCCGAACCCCGCTGCCGCGGTTGGCGTTCCCCGCCGTGTTCCTGGTCGCGCTGGTCCTGCCGGCGAACGCCGCGGCGGTGCCCTGGATCGGCGTCAGCGGCAACCGCCGGGTCGTCTTCGGGGTCGGCTTCGGCGACCATCTGCGGGCGCTGGTGGGGCGCTGAGCGCCTTAATCCTTCGGTCCGACCACGTTGCGGGCGCGGCGGTCGCCGGGGAGCCTGCGGCCGGACTAGTACGTCTCGATCCGAAAGGCCGTCATGACCCGGTTCCGCCCTCGCCTCACCTACGCCAACGTCGTCTCCACCCTCGCTCTCGTCCTTGTCGTCGGTGGCGGCAGCGCCTTTGCCGCCTCCCAGTTCGCGAAGGAATCGATCGGCACCAGGGCGCTGAAGAAGGAAGCGGTGACCCCGGCCAAACTGAGTCAGAAGGCCAAAGCGACGCTGACCGGACCGGTCGGTCCGGCGGGGCCCGCCGGCGCCCCGGGCGCCCCCGGCTCGGCCCGGGCGTACGGCGAGACCGCCAACGAAGCGGGCACCCTGATCGCGGCTCGCAGCAAGAACGCGACCGTCCGCCACGCGGCGACAGGCATCTACTGCATCACCCCTGCCGCCGGCATCAACCCGACGACCGCGAGCCTTCTCGTCAGCGCCGACTTCGCCAACAGCGGTACCAGCAAAACGATCGCCCAGATCAGGTCGTCGAACATCGACTGCAACGCCGGTGAGCTCGAGGTGCGGATCTGGAACGACGGGACGCCCCTCGACGCCCAGTTCTCGTTCCTGATCCCGTAGCGGGTGCGTCCCGGCGGATGAAGCTCTTCCGCCTGCTGGCGATCGGATCTCTGCTGCTCGCGGCGCTGGCTCCGGCCGGCGCCGCGGCGGCGACGCCGACATGCCTCTGAGCCGCGGCTGCGGTCAGACCGTCGCCGAGTCGCCGCAGCCGACGTCGATCGCCCCGGCGAGCTCCGAGCGCGAGGAGATGTCGAGCTTGCGGTAGGTGTTGGTGAGGTGCATCTCGACCGTGCGCAGGGAGACGAAGAGGTCCTGGGCGATGTCGCGGTTGCTGGCGCCGGCGGCCGCCGCGACCGCGACCCGGTGCTCGCCGGGGGTGAGCGAGGCGGCCCCCGAGAGGGCCTGCCGGCGGGGACGCGCGCCGGCGATCCGCAGCTCCTCGCGGACCCGCTCCTCGAGCCGTTCGGCGCCGCAGCGCTGGGCGAGGTCGGCGGCCTCGCGCAGGCGCTCTCGGGCTTCGGCCCGTTGGTTGGCGCGGCGCAGGGCGGCTCCGAGCTCGGCCAGCGAGCGGGCCAGCTCGAGCGGCGCCCCCTCGTCCCGCAGCACCGTCACCGACTCCCGCAGCGTCTCGACCCCGGGCTCGCCGCCCCGGAGAGCCCCGAGGGCCCGCAGCGCGGCGCCCTCCGCGCGCGCCGATTCGACCAGGCGCGCGAGCTCGAGCTCTTCCCCGGCAAGCTCCAGCGCTCGCGCCCGCTCGGCCGCCGGCAGCGCCAGCGCCAGCCGTGAGCGCCAGCGGCTGAAGCGCGGCCCCGCCCGCAGCGGCCGCATGATGCGCTCCGTCGTCAACGCCGCTTCGAGCGCGCCGGCGCGATCGCCGCGGGCGGCCCGCACCGCGGTCAACACCTCCGCCACCATGCCGCCGGTCAGGGTCTCGCCGAACGGGGGCGGCAGCTCGAGGAGGTCGAGCTCGTCTCCGACCGCGGCGAGGCCCCTGCGCTCGACCAGGGTCTCGAGGCAGAAGTGGACCGCACTGGTCAGCGCCATCAGGCTCAGCTCGTTCTCCCTGGTCAGCTCGAGCAGGACGTTCAGGTCCTCCTCCGAGGCCGCCAGCTCGCCGTGCCGCGCGGCCAGCGCCGCCGTGACCCCGACGCCGATAACGATCGCCATCAGCGACCCGCGGCGGCGCCCGTCCCGGCTCAGGTCCGCCGCCATCCGGGTGCCCTCGGCGACGGCATCGACCAGCAGCAGCGCCAGCACGGCCTGGCCGATGTGCGAGCTGTCCCGGCCGCGGCGGACGGCCGTCCAGCGCTGGCGGGACGGCGCCACCAGCTCGAGGACCTGGGCGCGCGGGCTGTCCCGGGTCGAGCTGACGCCGGCCAGGACCCAGCGCAGCAGGGCCGAGTCCTCGTCGTCGCGGCCGGCGACCAGCTCCAGCAGCCGGGGCAGGTCGCGCTCGTACTCGGCGACGCGAGCGGGGTCGTAGCCGCGGTAGGCGCAGCGGTAGGCCTCGAGGTCGAGCACGCCCGGCAGCCCCGACTCGCCGAAGCGGGACAGCGCCGCGTCGATCACCTGCCCGGCCGCCTCCCACTGGCCGGCGATCGAGAGCACGTCGATCAGCTGCATCGAGATGTCGAGCGCGACAGCTGGGTCGGCGGTCAGCTCGGCCGCCTGCCGAAGGTGCTCGATCGAGGCGGGGTCGCGCAGCGCCACCTCGGCGCCGCCGAGCCGGTGCAGGAACTCGGCGCGGGCGGGGCCGCCGGGGGCCTCCGGGAGCGCTCGCCGCAGGTATGCGACGACGCTGTCGGGGGCGCCCCTCGCGGTGGCTTCCTCGGCGGCGCGGGCGAGCAGCCCGAGGGCGTCGATCGCGGTGCTGCCGGGCTCGCAGAGCAGGAGGTGGGCGGCGACCTCCTCGGCGGCGGCGCCCCGGCCCGCGAGCAGGTCGGCGGCGCGGGCGTGCAGGGCTGAGCGCCGGGCGGGCTGGACGTCCTCGTAGACGGCGCTGCGGAGGAGGGGGTGGACGAAGGCGTAGCCGGAGTCGTGGACGAGGATCGAGGCCGCGGTCAGCCCGGCGCAGATCGCGGTCGCCAGCTCGACCTCGATCCCGGCCAGCGGGGCGGCCGCGCCCAGGTCGGTACCGTCGCCGAGCACGGCGATCGCGCGCAGGACCTCCGGCCCCTGCGGGTCGAGCCGCGCCGCCCTCTCGATCACCTCCGTCGCGATCCGCTCCGGCCCCATCGTCGCGATCTCGCCGGGCGAGGCGGGGGCGGCGTCGTCCGCGACCGCGTCGAGCTCCGCCAGCAGCTCCTGGATCAGGAGCGGGTTGCCGCCGGTCGCCTCGTGGCAGGCGGTGGTGATCACGGCCGGAGCGTCGTCGCCGAGTCGCCCCCGGACGATCGCCGCGGTGCCGGCCTCGCTCAGCAGCGCGGGCCGGATCGCGGCCAGCTCGAGATCGGCGCCGAGGGCGCGCAGGATCTCCGCCTCGACCCCGGGCTCGCGCGGCCTGGCGGCCAGCGCCAGCAGCAGCGGCAGGCCGTCGAGGCGGCGGCCGAGGTAGTGGGCGAACCGCAGCGAGGCGGCGTCGCCCCAGTGAGCGTCGTCGATCGCGAGCAGGGCCGGCTGGCGCTCGGTCAGACCCGCGACCAGCCAGAAGAGCCCGTACAGCGAGGACTCGGCGGCGGCGGCCTCGATCGTCCCGTCACCGCCGAGGCCGAAGATCGCCGCCGCCGGCCCGGCCGGGCCGGAGAACAGGCGCTGCCGCCGCTCGGCGTCGAGCGGGCGCAGGACCGGCTGCAGCAGCTGGCGCACGATGCCGAAGCCGAACTCACGCTCGAGCTCGGACCCGCGCGCCCGCAGGACCAGGTAGCCGCCGCCCGCGGCGCGCCGCTCGAGCTCGCCGAACAGCGCCGTCTTGCCGACTCCGGCGGGGCCCTCGATCAGCAGCGAGCCGCCGCTCGACGAGGCCCTGGTCCGGGCCAGGGCCTCGTCGAGCGCCGCCACGTCGTCCTCGCGCTCGAGCAGCCGAGGCTTTGCCGCCAATCCCCAGATCGGCGGATCATAGGCGCCGTCGCGCGGCCAGCTATCGGCTATTCGCCGAGGGGGCTACCGGGATCCTTCGGCGGCCGGCTGCGGCGCCGCGGGCTCGACGTCGATCTGCGGCAGCGCCCGCTCGAGCCAGCTCGGGATCCACCAGTTGCGGTGGCCGAGCAGCTGCATCACCGCCGGCACGAGGACCATCCGCACCAGGGTCGCGTCGAGGAAGATCGCGGCGGCGAGGCCGATCCCGAACAGCTTCAGGAACACTTCCGGGGAGGCGACGAAGGCGAGGAAGACGACGACCATGATCGCCGCGGCGGCGGTGATCACGCGGGCGGTCTTGGCGAGGCCGTCGGCGACCGCACGCCGGGTGTCGCCGTCCACCAGGTACTCCTCGCGGATCCGCGAGACGAGGAAGACCTCGTAGTCCATCGAGAGCCCGAACAGGATCGCGAACATCATCACCGGCATGAACGGGGCGATCGGAACTTCGTGGTCGATCCCGATCAGGTTGCCGACCGCGCCGCCCTGGGCGACCAGGGTCATCACCCCGTAGGCGGCGCTGACCGAGAGCAGGTTCATGATCGCCGCCTTCAGCGAGACCAGCGGCGCGTGGAAGGCGACCAGGAGCAGCAGGAAGGAGAGCCCGACGACGCCGATGATGAAGATCGGCATCCGTTCGGTGATGTATTCGCTCTGGTCCTCGAGCGCCGGGGTGACGCCGCCGAGGTAGGCGGTGGCGCCGGAGCCGGCGAGGGTTTCCGGCATCACCTTGCGCAGGTGGTCGACCAGGTCCTGGGTCGCTTCGTCCTGGGGCGAGGTGGTCGGGATCACGGTGATCAGCGCGGCGCTGCCGTCGCCGTTGAACTGGGGCGCCGGCACGTAGGCGATGCCTTCTTCGCCGCGCAGCTGCGCGGCCAGCTTGACGACGGCCGTGTGCGCTTCGGCGCCGGGCGTTTCGGCGGCGATCACCAGCGGGCCGTTGGCGCCGGGGCCGAAGCCTTCGCTGATCAGGTCGTAGGCCTGGCGGGTCATCGTCCCGGCCTTGTCGTTGCCGGCGTCGGGGAAGCCCAGCCGCATCCCCAGCGCCGGCGCCGCCAGCGCCAGCAGCACCGCGGTGGCGCTGATCGCGGCGAACCAGGGGTGGCGCTGGACAGTGTGGCTCCAGCGCGCGGCGAGCGAGTCGCCGTCGCCTTCGACCTTGTCGAGTCGGCGGCCGAGGAAGGGGATCCGCAGCCGGTCGACCCGCGGGCCGAGATAGGCGAGGAGCGCCGGCAGCAGGCTGATCGAGGCGATCATCACCACCAGCACCGCCAGCGAGGCGGAGATCGCGACCCCGTACATGTAGGGGAGGCCGGTGAGGAAGAGGCCGAGGATCGCGATCACCACGGTCGAGCCGGCGATGATGACGCTGCGGCCCGCGGTCGTCACCGCCTCGACCACCGCGTCGTGGCGGTCCTTGCCGGACTTCAGCGAGGTCCGGAAGCGGGTGAGGACGAGCAGCGCGTAGTCGATCCCGACCCCGATCCCGATCAGACCGGAGACGGCGGTGGTCCAGTTGGGGACGTCGATCACGTTGGCGAGGAGGACGATCAGGCCGCCGGAGGAGATGCCGAGGCCGAACAGCGCGATCACCAGCGGCAGCCCGGCCGCGACCAGCGAGCCGAAGGCGATCAGCAGCACGATCGCCGCCGCGAGGAAGCCGATCCCCTCGGGGTTGGTCGATTCCTGGGCGGCGTAGATCGGTTCGCCGCCGAGCTCGACCTGGAGGCCGTTGCCGGCGGCGGCGTTGGCGGCCTCGATCAGTTCTTCGCCCTGCTGCTTCTTCACTTCCCAGCCGGGGACGTTGAGCGGCAGCGTCGTGGTCGCGATCGTGCCGTCTTTGGAGGCGCGGATCTGGCCGTGCGGGCCGACGTGCTCGACCGCTTCGGCGGCGGTGAAGAATTGGCTCATCGCCTTCAGCGCGGCCGGGCTCTTGGCCCCGTTCGGGTCCTTCCAGACGACGTAGATTTCCTGCCCCGAGTAGCCCTTGAAGGCGCTCTGGGTGAGGTCGCTCGCCTGCTTGGACTGGGAGCCGGGGGTGTTGTAGTCGGCGTGGTACTCGCCGGCCAGGCTGGTCCCGAGGCCGATCAGGACGACGGTGGCAACGATCCAGCCGAGGACCATGCGGCCGCGGTGGCGATAGGCGATGTCGGCGATGCGGGCGAGACTGCGGGTCATGGTGCCTCCCGGGACGGGGATCGGAAACAGCGAGCTGGGGTCAGCAAAAGTTGCTTAACTTGTGAGAGATTCAAGCTCGGAATCATTCTTAGCAGAAAAAATCGCTAGACTCAGTCTCAAATGAGCGACGGGACCGGCCTGATGAGCGACGAAAACGGCGATGGACGCACTGTAGGAACGGATCTGCGGCCTGTCTTCTCGAAACGTGCGCAGTTGGCGGACGGCGCGGCGGCGCCGCTCGCCGGCGACCACGCACCCACCAACCTCGCCTTCCTGCTCTCGCAGGTGGGGATCCACGCCTCCCGCCGCTTCGCCGAGCGGCTCGCCGAGGTCGACCTGCAGCCGCCGCTGTTCCGCGTCCTCAACCTGGTCGACGCCGCCGAGGGGCGCTCCCAGCAGGAGATCGCGAAGGCGGTGCAGGCGCCGCCGAGCCGGATGGTCGCATTCGTCGACGAGCTCGAGCAGCGGGGCCTGGTCGAACGCCGCGCCAAGCCCAAGGACCGCCGCGTCCGCGCCCTCTACCTGACCCCGGCCGGCCGCGAGGCACTGGCGCGGGGGAGGGAGGTGGCGCGACTGCACGAGGAGGAGCTGGCGGCGGGGCTGAGCGAGGACGAGCGGGAGCAGCTGCTCGGGTTGCTGGGGAAGGTGGTTGACGTGCAGGAGATTGGGCGGGGGGTGCATCCGGGTTTCAGCGGGCGGTGCGTGACGGACTGAGGGACGCCAGCGGCCGATATGGCGCAGCGCCAGCGGCCGATATGGCGGAGAGCAGGCCCGCCTGTCGCAGCCCCAGCGGCCCATCCACCGCAGCCCCACCGCCCATCCCCCGCAACCCCCGACCCTAGAAACCGCCATAGGGGACGGGGTGCCTCCCCCCGCTTGCTGGGTTTTTCGCTGGGGAGTGCAGCGGCCGTCCGAGCTTGAGCTCCGAAGCGAAAAAGAGGACGCCGCTGC
>JAFDWC010000019.1 GCA_018268655.1 Actinomycetota bacterium | reverse complement strand
AGCTGTTCCTTATGTATGCGATTCCGACATAAGGAACAGCTCACTGCAGACCCTTCGTCCCTGATGGCTTCTAGACAGACCTTTGTCCCTTGTCAGCTTCTAGACAGACCTTCGTCCCTTGTCAGCTTTAGACAAAGGGGGGTGGCGATTCGTGCGTTTCGTGGGAGGGGCGTCGGGGTCCCCTCCCAAAACACTCCAGCGGAGCCGAAGGCGGAGCGTTTGGGAGGGGACCCCGAGGACCCTCCCCGCCGACCCCGATCCCTCGCCGTCCCTCGCCGTCCCCGCTCAGCCCAGCCGAAAGCCGATCACCCTCGTCCCGCTGCGGTTCCCGCTGGCGTCGGTGGCGCGGAGGGTGAGGCGGTAGCGGCCAGCCGTCAGCCGCTTGCGGGTGACGGTCAGCTGCTGCTTGCCGGCTCCGAGCCTGCGTTGGGAGGCGGCCACCTGGCGGAAGCGGTGGCCGTTGCGGCGCGCCAGCTTCAGCGAGACCGTCGCCGGCTCGCTGAGGGTCAGGGTCAGCCGCAGCTTGCCGTGCTGGCGGCGGACGGAGATGCCGCGCAGGGTGGGGGCGGTGCGGTCGGCCGCCGCCCCGGGCCCCGGGGCCGACGGGCCGCCGGGGGCAAGGACTTCGCCGGCCAGCGCCGCCAGGTGGTTCCTCAGCGCGGTCCCGTTCGGGAAGGCGGGGGTGCCGGCGGTGTCGGAGATGATCCGCAGGCTCCTGCATGGCGGCGACGCCAGCTCGCTTGGCCCGAGCACCACCCACTGCCACATCAGGTAGCCGACGCCGTGGCTGTCGGCCCATTCCATGTAGGAGTTGTCGTGGGCTTCGCTGCAGTCGGTCTCGCCGAACTCGCCGGTGATCACCGGCACTTTGGCGGCGACCGGGGCGATCTCGGCGTTCCAGCAGGCGACCGTTTCGCAGCGCTGTCCGTCGTAGTTGTGGAAGCTGGCGACGAGGCCGGGATCGGCCGGCCGCGAGGCGAGCCAGCCGCGCAGGTCGTTGGCGTAGTCGAGACCGCCGAGCAGGACCGGTTGGGTCGCCCCGGTGCCGCGGACCGCGTTCAACATCGCCTGCATCCCGGTCACTTTGAAGACGACGTTGTTGAAGGGTTCTTCTTCGTCGTTCTGCTGCGGCGCGATGCAGCCGCCTTCACGCCAGCAGGACCAGCTCAGCGGGAAGTTGGGGCCGCCTTCGAAGGAGCGGCTGTAGGGCTCGTTGAAGAGGTCGAACATCACCCCGGGGTTGGCTTTGAAGCGGTTGGCGACCGAGGTCCAGAAGGCGGGCGCCTGGTCGTCGGCCATCATCCGCTGCCCGAGCGCGGGGAAGCCGACCGGGGCGCTCCAGTGGAGGTCGAGGATCACCGCCAGGCCGGCTTCGCCGAGCTTGTCGACCCAGGCCGCGACCGCGTTCTGGTAGCCGGTGGCGGTGAGGCCGCCGGCCGGCATTCCGCTGGACCCGAGCCAGCAGTCCTCGTTCAGCGGCACCCGCACCGTGTTGGCGTGCCAGGAGGCGATCAGCGCCGCCTGCGCCGCGGTCGGCCCGACGCTTCCCGGGCCGGCTTCGTTCGAGTATCCGTAGCCGTAGGCGCAGGCGTACTCGAAGCTCGGCCAGTTGACCCCGCGGGGGACGAAGGTGGCGCCGGTTCGGGCGTCGAGCAGGCGGTTGCCTTTGACTACCAGCGAGGGTGGCGACGCCGCGGCGGCAGCCGGCGCCAGCAGCGCGGCCAGCGAGAGAGCGAGGACGAGCACCCGGCGCACGGGGGCACCCTCTCACACCCCGGAGGCGGCGGCTACCGGCCGCGTCCGAGCCGGGTGAGGATCTCGCTCAGCCGGGCGAGCCGCTGGTTGTCCGCTCCGACCATCGACTCGAGCCAGGCTTCGACCTCGGGCAGGTCGAGCGGGTCGGTGGCGACGATCATCTGCTCGATGTCGATCCAGTCCTTCGGGCGGTCGAACATCGCCTTGCAGACGGCGAGGTGCTCGGGGGCGAGGATCGGGATCGTCGCGTCGGCGAAGGGGACGCGACGGACGGCGCGCCGCATCTCCTCGTGGAAGGGGTCGTATGAGAAGAAGAGGTCGACCGGATTCCGGTCCCACCACAGCCGTATCTGGCCGTCCCGGTCAAGTGCCGCCTCGTCTGCTCCTACGTTCACCCCGAGCGGCTCGAGCGCGTCGCGGACCTCCGGCCAGCGCTCGACCGGGACGAAGACGTCGACGTCGATGTCGACGGTGGCTCGTGGCTCGGCGTAGTAGGCGAGGGCGAGGGCGCCGCCGATCGCGTGGGGGATGCGTACCGCGGCGAGTGCGTCGTGGATCGCGAGAACCTTCCCCGACAGAGAGGGCGAGTCGCGGCCGGCCATCAGGCTGACCGCAATCGTGGGAAGTCGCTCGCTGGCTCGCGCGGTCGCAGCGGCAGAGCATCGGTCAGGTCGAGCAGCTCGCGCAGCGCTTCGCCGCGGCGCTCCGGCTCGACCCCGATCCACTCGCTTGCTTCGCGGGCCGCGTCGGAGACTTCCGGTGCCGGCGCCGAACCCGCATCGGGCACCTCGAACCGTTCGCCTCGCTCCTGGCGCCGGAGCGCGTCGAGCAGGAGCCGTCGCAGCATCGGGTCGACGCGCTCCCCGGCCGCCATCCGCCGCAGCGTCTCCGCCGCCGCGCGATCGACCGGCGGCGCGGCCACGGGTGCCCCGGCCCGCAGCGCCGCCGCGCGCAGCTCCGCGGCGCTCGGCGGCTTCCGCGCCCGCTCCAGGACGCGGGCGATCACCTCGTCGTCGAGCTGCCGGAAGGTGGCGAGGGTGCGGCTCCGCGGCCCATTCGAGGTCGCGACCGACTCCCGCACCTCGAAGCCACCACGTCGGTTCGCGGTCACGTAGGCCATAGTGGGTCAAATGTACCACTATCCTATTTCGCGGTCGCGAAGCGTAAGCTGCCTAACCGATGGGAAACACGGGTATCGCCACTGCCCCGCCGGTCGCTCGCGCCGGCACGGTCGACGTCCTCGTCGGCCTCTTGGCAGAACTCGACGAGGCGACCGAATCGGGGGTCTTCTACGACCGCGTCTGCCGGGCGGTCTGCTCGCTGACGACGATGGAGCGGGCGGCGCTGCTGCTCCACGACGACGCCTACCGGGCGGTGATCCCGGTCGGCTCGCATGGGCTCGACCCGGAGCTGCTGAAGGTGATCGAGGGGACACTCGACGAGACCCCGATCGCCCGCCGGGCGCTCGAAGAGGACCGGGTGGTCGAGGTCAGCGGCGACCTCGCCGGCCAGGTGCCGCCGCGCTACGCCGAGCTGGCCGGGACCGAGACGCTGACCTGCACGCCGATCTCCGCCGCCCGCCGCTGGCTCGGGGTGATCTTCGCCGACCGCGGCGGCGAGGCGTTCCGCCTCGACGACGGCGAGCGCGAGACGATGCTGACCCTGGGCCGGCTGGCGGCGCTGACCGCCAGCGTCGAGCACTCGACCGAGCAGCGGGAAAGCGAGCGGCGGCTGGCCGAACGGGTCGAGCTGACCCGGGAGCTGCACGAGAACGCGATCCAGCGGCTGTTCGGGGTGGCGCTGGCGATCGGCTCCGAGCGCGGGCTGACCGAGGAGGAGCGGCGGCGCTGCCAGGAGGAGCTGCGCTCGGTCGTCGCCGACCTCCGCACCGCCCTGACCCGCCCGGTCGCGCCCGCGGGCATCAGCCGCGCCAGCAGTCCCGGCCTCGACAAGATGCTGGCCCGCCTCGCCGACCGCCGCCCGGAGCTGCGGATCCACTGGGAGGCCGGGGTCGAGGTGCCGTCCGACCTCGAGCCGCTCGCCGACTCGGTGCTGGCCGAGGCGCTGCGCAACGCCGACCGCCACTCGCGGGCGACGGCGATCGACGTCCGCGTCTCCTCCGACGGCCAGACCTTCGCCCTGGCGATCGAGAACGACGGCGCCGGCGACGGCCGCGGGACCCGCGGCAGCGGGCTCGGGCTGCGGTTGGCGGCGCTGGAAGCGCTGCGCTATGAGGGCCTGGTCGAGTTCGGCCCCTGCCCCGGCGGTCGCTGGCGGGTCCGTCTCGTCGTCCCGGTGGGGGCCAGGTGAGCTGATGCCGACCGAGCCCCGCGGCCTCCGCGTCCTCGTCGTCGACGACCACGACGTCGTCCAGTGGGGATTCCGCCTGCTGCTGGAGCGGCAGAGCTGGGTCGAGCGCTGCCTCGCCGCCTCCTCGGGCGAGGAGGCGGTGGCGACCTGCCGCAAGGTGCAGCCCGAGGTGGCCCTCGTCGACATGCTGCTCGGCGGCGAGTCGGGGGCCGAGGTCTGCGAGGAGATCCGCGCCGTCAGCCCCCGCACCCGGGTCCTGCTGATCTCCGGCGCCGGGGTGATCTCGCCCTCGGTCGCGCGCTCGGCCGGCGCTTCGGGCTTCATCTCCAAGGACTGGTCGGCGGTCGACGTGGTCAAGGCGGTGCGGATGGTCTCGCTCGGCACCGAGGTCTTCGCCGACGCCGCCCCGCTCGACTCGCCGTTGTCGGAGCGCGAGCAGGAGGTGCTGTCGCTGATCGCCACCGGCGAGACCAACAAAGAGATCGCCGAGCACCTCCATCTCTCGCCGCACACGGTGAAGGAGCACACGAGTGCGATCTACCGAAAGCTGGGCGTGCGGAACCGGGCTGAGGCGACGCGCCAGGCGCAGCGGCTGAAGATCTTGGTGTAGCGGCCGAGGGACGGGGTTGGTTGGCGGAGGGTCCTCGGGGTTCCCTCCCAAAACGCTCCGCCTGCGGCTCCGCTGGAGTGTTTTGGGAGCGAACCCCGACGCCCCTCCAACGAACGGAATCGCTACACCACCTTTGTCATTAGCTGACAAGGGACTCGGCCCGCTGCCGATCAGCCGGCGACCCTCCCCCGCGACCCCACCCCAGCAAAAATCGCCAAAACCTAGGTGCCAAGCCGCACAACGGCCCCCCGACCGTCGCCTAAGATACCCCGATCGTCGGGTGATTCGGGCCCGCTGGCGTCACCTCCGCCGGGGACCGGACCACTATCCATAAGGTGCCTGTTACGCGCTCAAAGATCGCCATTACCTTCCCGGGGCAGGGCAGCCAGACCTCGACCATGGCGGCCGTCACGGCCGCCCAGCGCCCCGACCTGCTGGAGCAGGCGCGCGGCGAACTCGGGCTCGATCCGTTCGAGCACGTCGGCGACGGCACCCACACCGCCCAGCCGGCCCTGTTCTGCGCCAGCCTCGCCCACCACAAGCAGGCCGGCAGCCCGGAGGGGGAGATGGTCAGCGGCCACTCGCTCGGCGAGCTGGCGGCGCTGGTCGCGGCCGGCGCCCTCGCCGACGCCGATGGCCTTCGCCTCGCCGTCACCCGCGGCCGCTTGATGGAGGAAGCCTCCGAGGGCCGGCCCGGGGCGATGCTCGCGGTGCTGGGCGGCGACGAAGTGGTGGTGCGGGAGATCGCCGCCGAGCTCGGGCTCGCGATCGGCAACGAGAACGCCCCCGGGCAGCTGGTCTTCTCCGGCGACGCCGAGCCGATCGGCGAGGCCCGCAAGCGGGTCCGGGCCGAGGCCGGGGCGAAGGCGATCCGCCTGCCGGTGTCCGGCGCCTTCCACTCGCCGCTGATGGAGCCGGCGGTCGCCGGCTACCGCGAGGCGCTCGCCGCCACCGAGTTCGCGCCGTCGCGGGTCCCCGTCTATTCCTGCACCTCGACCGCCCCCTTCGACGCCGACCCCCGCGCGGGCCTGCTCGCGGCGCTGACCGAGCCGGTGCTGTGGACCGCGACCCTGCGGGCGATGCACGCCGACGGCGCCGACACCTTCCTCGAGACCGGCCCCGGCGACGTCCTCACCGGGCTCGCCCGCCGCACCGTCCCCGACGCCGAGGCACGCTCGCTGGCCGAGCTGGAGACCGCCGATGCCTGAGCTGCCCGACGTCGCCGCCGCCCCAGGGCTGAGCGCCGGGCTCGCCCCCGCCGAGAGCGCCGCGGTCGCCTCGATCGTCGCCTCGAAGCGCGCCGGCTCGGAGATCGCCGGCCTTGGCATCGCACTGCCCGAGCACGTCGAACCGAACGGCCCGATCGCCGCCCGGCTCGGCATCGACGTCGAGTGGATCGCGAAGCGGACCGGGATCGAGGAGCGGCGGATCGCCGCCTCCGGCGAACGGCTCTTCGAGCTGGCGGCCGCGGCCGCCGAGCGCGCCCTCGCCGCCGCCGGCATCGGCGCCGCCCAGATCGACCTCGTGGTCGTCGCCACCACCAGCAACGACGAGCTGATGCCCGGCGCCTCGCCGCGGGTCGCCGCCGCGATCGGCGCCGACCGCGCCGGCGCGATCGACGTCAACGCCGCCTGCACCGGCTTCGTCTCGGCGCTCGCGGTGGCCGCCGGGCAGATCGAGTCGGGCCGGGCCGCACGGGTGCTGGTCGTCGGCGCCGACCTGATGAGCCGGATCACCGACCCCGCCGACCGCAACACCTCCTGCCTCTTCGCCGACGGCGCCGGCGCCGTCGTCATGCGCGGCGCCGCCTCCGGCCGGATCGGACCGGTCGTGCTCGGCGCCGACGGCGCCAACGCCGACCTCCTCCGCACCCCGCGCGAGACCGGCGTCACCGAGATGCAGGGCCACGAGACCTTCAAGCACGCCGTCGACCGGATGTCGGAGGTGACGCTGCAGGCACTCGACGCCTCCGGCCTCGGGCTCGATGACGTCGACGTCTTCGTCTACCACCAGGCGAACGCGCGGATCCTGCGCTCGGTCGGCGAACGGCTCGGCCTCGACTCGGCCCGGGTGCTCGACTGCATCCGCAAGTACGGCAACACCTCGGCCGCCTCGATTCCGGTCGCGCTCGAGGAGGCGCGGCTGGCCGGCCTCCTGCGCCGCGGCGCCCGCGTCCTCATCGCCGCCTTCGGCGCCGGCTTCACCTGGGGCGCGACCGTGGTCGAGTGGGGGACGGAATCGTGAGCGAGCGCGAGCGCCCCCAGGGCTGCGCCCTCGTCACCGGCTCCTCGCGCGGGATCGGCGCCGCCACCGCGAAGCTGCTCGCCGCCGACGGCTGGCCGGTCCGGATCAACTACCGGGCCGACGAGGAGGGCGCCCGCCGGGTGGCCGAGGAAATCGGCACAGCGGGCGGCAGGGCGACCGTCGTCCAGGGCGACGTCGGCGAGGCGGCGGACGTCGCCGCGCTGCTCGAGCCCGGCGAGGACGGCCCGGTGCTGGTCCTCGTCAACAACGCCGGCCTGCGCCGCGACGGCCTCTCGCCGCAGATCGAGGACGACCAGTGGCAGCAGGTGATCGACGTCAACCTGACCGGCACCTTCCGCGCCACCCGGGCGGCGCTGCCGCAGATGCTGCGGGCCCGCTTCGGCCGCATCGTCAACGTCTCCTCGGTGGTCGGGCTCCACGCCAACCCCGGCCAGGCCAACTACGCGGCCTCGAAGGCGGGGGTGATCGGCTTCACCAAGGTGATCGCCCGCGAGAACGCCCGCTTCACGATCACCGCCAACGCGATCGCCCCGGGGCCGATCGAGACGCCGCTGCTGATGGGCGCCAGGGAGTTCGGCGAGATCGGCGAGAAGCTGATCGAGAATATGCGGGCGGCGACCCAGCTCGGTCGCCTCGGCAGGCCCGAGGAGGTGGCCGACGCGGTCGCCTTCCTCGCCTCCGACGAGGCCTCCTTCGTGACCGGCGAGACGCTTGGCGTCAGCGGTGGCCTCGGGATGGTCTGAGGGTCTGAGGGCGCGCTCGCTACCGTTTGCGGATGCGCCGTGACGTCCGCGATCCGATCCTCGCCAGCGTCGCCTGCGCGCTGCTGCTGGCGCCGCTGGTGGCGGCGGCCTACGGGGTGGGCGCGGGCCGGCGCCTCGACGCATCCGTGCTCAACCGCTTCGCCGCCCACGACGGCAGCGTCGGCCACACCCTGGCGGCCGCGGTGGTCGCCCTCGGGGAGCCGGTGGCGCTGCTCGGGATGCTGGCCCTGCTGGTCACGGTCGGGCTTCTCGCCGGGCGCACCCGCGAGACGATCGCGGCGGTGGTCCTCGTGCTCGGCGCCAACGTCACCACCCAGCTGCTGAAGCAGTTGCTCGCCCACCCGCGGCTGCAGGAGGCGGTGGTCGGCTCCGGACACCCCTGGCCCGATTCCTTCCCCAGCGGCCACACCACCGCCGCCGCCTCGATCGCGGTCGCGGCCCTGCTGGTGGTGCCGCCGCGGCTGCGGGCGGCGACGGCGCTGGCCGGCGCGGCCTTCACCGTGGCGATGGGCATCGCCGTCCTCGTCCTCCAGTGGCATTTTCCGAGCGACGTCCTCGGGGCGCTGCTGGTGGTCGGGAGCTGGGCCTTCGCGGTGATCGCGGCGCTGCGCCTGGTCCGTCCCCGCGGCCCCGACTCGCCGCCGCGAGGCAAGAGTGAGACCGCGTCCGGGCAGTTCGCGGTCTCGCTGCGGTAGCTCGGGTCAGCGGGCGGCGCCCGCGGCGGGCGGCCGCGCCTCTATCGTTCGCGCAGCCGCTGCCGGAGTGGCGGAATTGGCATACGCGATCGACTCAAAATCGATTGCCCTTGCGGGCTTGTGGGTTCGAGTCCCACCTCCGGCACCTCTCCCAGCTGTTCCTTATGTCCACCAATCCGACAAAAGGAACAGCCGGAGCGCGCTCAGGCGGGCTGCGGGGCGCCGTTCCCCGGAGCGGCGCCGGCGCCGTAGTCTTCGCCGGAGCCGATCGGGCGCTCTTCCTCGACGTGCCAGTTCTGGTTGAAGCCGTAGAGCGCCGCCGCGATGACGATGATCTGCAGCAGGCCGAGCACGATCACCAGCACCCCGATCAGCGAGGAGGGGAGGAGTGGTTCGGTGAAGCCGCTCTTGTCGCGTTCGAACCAGCTTTCCGCCCCGACCGCGCAGAGGATCGCCAGGATCATCGAGAGCGCCGCCGTCAGCGGCAGCACCCCCCGGCTCCAGCGCGCGACCCGGTAGGCGAAGAGCAGGTACAGGAGCGCGTAGATCCCGCAGACCACGCCCATCCCGGCGCCGCCCTTCAGCACCGTCCAGCCGCCGATCGTGATCAGCGCCGCCAACGCCGCGGTGGCGAGCAGCAGGACCACGATCAGCCACTTCATCGTGACCGAGCTCGCTTTCTCCCGATTCGGCCGCCACAGCTCATAGCCGGGCCGCACCTGTCCCACCGCCATCCGTCGATCATAGAATCCGGCAGCGACAGCGCCGCATTGGCGCCGCGTTAAGCGCCCCGCGGGCGTGGCGGAATTGGTATACGCGCCGGCTTTAGGTGCCGGTGCTCGTGAGAGCTTGGGGGTTCGAGTCCCTCCGCCCGCACTCAGCGGCCGGCCCGGCCGGCCGCCAGCTACGATCACGCCTCTGGGGCAGTGGCCCAACTGGCTAAGGCACCGGTCTCCAAAACCGGCGATTCCAGGTTCGAGTCCTGGCTGCCCCGTCGTCGTCATTCCGCTTGGGAAGCGGGATGGCTGACGTTTTGGGCCGTAATAATCGTCTGCAAAAAGGGCCGTGGGGCAAGCCCTGGGGCAAGGTGAGGTCGCAAGCTTCGCCCGGCGCTCGCGACGGCGGAGCGGGAGGGCCTGATTCGCCACCACCCAGCCGATGACATCGAGCTCCCCCGCGGCGAGGACGGGTCGAGGGCGAGGGCGAGAGGCTGGCGCCTCGCCCTCAGCTACCTTCACCCTCATGATGCGGACCGTCGGATCCCCGGGCCGCCGTCGCCGGACTCGCCCGCAGCGCCGCCGGCGACTCTGGCTGGCGCCGCTGCTTGCGGCGGTCCTCTTCGTCGCCCTCCTCGGCGCCGCGGTGGTCCGCGCCGAAACGACGACGCTGCCCTACCTGCGGGAGCACCGCGTCCTGCCGAAGACGGTGACGCTGCCCGGCGGGCGGCCTTCGCTCGCCTGGCCGAGCGAAGGCGAGGGGGCCGTCGCGGTCGAGGGCCTCGGCCGCCTCGGCTCGATCAGCGGTGGGCGGCCGGTGCCGATCGCCAGCGTCACCAAGATGATGACCGCCTATCTGACCCTGCGGAAGTTCCCGCTCGAACCGGGCGCCGAGGGCTTCCGCGTACGGATCACCGGCGCCGAGGCGGCCGAACAGCAGGCGCGGGCCGCGAGCGGCCAGTCGACCCTCCCGGTGCTGGCCGGCGAGACCCTCACCGAGCGCCAGCTGCTCGAGGCCCTGCTGATTCCGTCGGCCAACAACATCGCCGCCCTGCTCGCCGTCCACGTCGGCGGCGGAATCGGCGCGTTCCTCGCCAAGATGAACCGGACCGCGCGCGAATTGGGCATGTCGCGGACCACCTACACCGACCCCAGCGGCCTTGCGGCGAGCACCGTCTCCACTCCGATCGACCAGCTGAAGCTTGCGCGGGTGGACCTGGAAAACCCGACCTTCGCGCAGATCGTCGCGATGCCGGCGGTGAGCCTGCCCGTGGTCGGCCGCGTCGCCAACCTCAACTACCTGATCGGCCACCGTGGCTACGTCGGGATCAAGACCGGCTCCGATGAAGCTGCGGGCGGCTGCCTCGTGTTCGCGCGGCGGATGAGCGCGGGCGGGCGCGCCTTCACGGTGATCGGCGCGGTCTTCGGCCAGCGCAGAGGCGAACCGATCCACGCGGCCGTAGCCGCAGCCGATCGGCTCGCCAGCTCGGTGGTCGCGACGGTGAAGGAACGGGTGGCTATCCCCGCCGGGACCAAGGTGATGACGCTTGAAAACGCCGAAGGCAGAACGGTCGCGGTGAACACCTCGCGGGCGCTGAGCGCTGTCGGCTGGCCGGGCCTGCGGATCCCGGTTCAGGTCAGCTTCGGGGCTCGCCGCCGCACCACCGCGCGGGCCGAACGCTGGGGTGTGGTGACGTTGCGGGGGACGCCGGTGGCGCGGACGCCCGCCGTCGCCGCCGCCCCGCTGAGCGAGCCGTCGCCTCCCGTCGGTGGGGCTTAGAGCCCGTCTCCGGACCTTCGATCCGGTTTCCCTTTCGGGCAAGCTCCCTACGCGGCCGGCGGCCGCGGCGTGACCATTGCGATCAGCTCCTGTCCGGTCCGCAGATCGGGTCGATCACCGGCGGCGAGGACTCGCAGCTCCTTGGCGGGCGTGTGCACGAACATCGGCAGGACGTTCGCCCGCTCGGGGTCGGCCGCTTTGCTCGGCGGCGGTGGATCGCTGACGGTGATGGTGTCGCCGGCCTCGATCCGGGAGAGGAGCTCGTCGTGGCTCGCGGAATCGTCGAACAGGACCTGGCTCCTGGTGTAGAACTCCGCGGTTCGTTCGTCCTTGGCGGCGAGCTGGTAGACGTGGTCGCGGCCGAAGTACTCGGAGAGATCGGTGGCGACCATCGCGTTCAGGGCCTCGTCGTCGCCGACCACGAGTGCGTATTCGAGCTGGTCGAGCTCTGAAGGGGAATCGCCACTCGCGTCTTCCAGGGGATTGCCACCGTAGACACTGAGGCCTTCCGCCTCGGCGGCTCGGCCGTGTGCGTCACTGCCGGTCCAGACCAGCACCGTCAGGCCCCGTTCGTGCAGGGCGCGACCGATCGCGCGTCCGACCGGGCTGGCCCCGATCATCAGCACTCCGCCGGGACCGGTGCTGGCAACGCCGAGCGCTTTCGCCATCGGCCCGCCGGTGAGCCCATAGATCAGCCCGGTGGCGACGATCACGATGAAGGTGATCGGGATCAGCTGCTGGGAGCCGCCGCCGATGTCGGCATGAGTCAGCCCGAGGGCGAAGGTGGATGAGGTTGCGGCGGCGACGATCCCGCGTGGCGCCATCCAGGCGATGAACGCCCGCTCGCTCCTCGACAGCCCCGAGCCCAGGGTCGAGAGCCCGACGGCGAGCGGCCGACCGACCAGTACCAACACCGCGATGAACGCGAGGCTGACCCAACCCACGCCGGCGATCTGGTCGGGGGAAACCCGGGCCGAGAGGATGATGAACAACACTCCGATCAGAAAGGTCGAGAGGGTGGCGATCCGCTCGCGCCAGGCGCGGGTCAGCTTCGCGGTCTCGATCGTCAGGCCCGCGGGCGCGATCGCGCGCGGCGGCCTGTTGGCGAGGATCGCGCCGATGGTGAGGCCGGTGATCAGGCCGGTGTCGTCGCGGAGCAGATCGGCGCAGACGACCATCGCGACGACGAACATCAGCGTCCCGCTGAGCGCCTGCGACGGGTTGGGCCGGAACCAGCGCGCCCAGGCCAGCACCAGAACTCCACCCAGCACTCCGAACCCCGCGCCGATCCCGATCGCGAGGAGGAACTGGGCGACCTCCTCCCCGGCGGCGGCGTGCCCTGCGATCACCGCGTTGAAGACGACGACCCCCAGCGTGGCGCCGATCGGGTCGGCGAGAGTGCCCTCCCACTTGAGGACCGAGTTGACCGTCTTCGAGGGGCGGATGAAGTCGAGGAGCGGGCCGACCACCGTCGGGCCGGAGACGACGAGGACCGCCCCGAGCAGGATCGCGACCTCCCAGGAGAGATCGAAGAGCAGGCGGGCGGCGACGGCCCCGACCGCCCAGGTGACGAGGATGCCGATGCTCACCAGCCTGCGGTAGACGCGAGCGACACTGCCGTTCAGCTTGCTGAAGTCCAGCCCGAGCCCCGCCTCGAAGAGGATGATCCCGACGGCGATCGAGACGACGGTCGAGATCAGGTTCTCGCCCAGGAGTTCGTTCGGGTCGAGCACGCCGCTGGCGCCGGCCCCGAACCCAAGCGCGAGCAGGAGCAGAATCGATGGCAGCCGGAGGACCTGGGCGATCAGGGGCGCCGCCGCCGCGAGAACCACCACCAACCCGAGCTCGAACAGCGTCCGCGACTCGCTGAGCACCGCCATCCGTCCGACCCTAGCCGTCTCCGCGCACCCTCAGCAAGGCCGGTGGTTGACCAGCCGACCTGTGTGCTGCGATCATCCGGCGGCGATGACCTTCGAATCAACGGCATCGACGATCAGCGCCTGGGAGCGCTTCGTCGCCGGCGAGACGACGTTGCCGGAGGTGAGGCCGGAAGTGCTGCAGTCGTGGCACCGCTGTCGCGATCGGTACGGCGTCGACCCGACCCTGACCCATGCGCCGACCGCGGCGGAGGCGCGCAGGGACGTCCAGGAGCAGAGCGCGCTGGCGGCCGAGCTGGGAGCGGCCGCGGCGACGGTGGCCGCCCGGGCCGAGGGGTACGACGCCGCGATCACGGCCGCCGACGGCGAGGGCCGCGTCCTCGCCGGCTGGGGGGACCTCGACACGATCGAGCGGGCACGGGCCCAGAACTGCGCGCCGGCCTCCGGCTGGAGCGAGCCGATGTCCGGCACCTCGGCGATCGGCACCGCGCTGGCGACCGGGGGCGTGGTCGAGATCAGCCGCTTCGAGCACTGGTGCTCGGGCTTTCACGCCTGCAGTTGCGCGGCCGTCGCGGTCCACGATCCGACCACGGCTGAGCCGGTCGGGTGCATCGCGATCACCTCCTTCCAGGACCAGCTCCCCGGCGCCGCGCGGGAGTGGCTCTCCGATGCCGCGACCGTGCTCCAGGGCCGCCTGCGGTCACGCGCCGCCAGCGCCGTCTCGGAACTGGTCGCGACCCACCGGGCGCGGCCACAGGGACCGTTTGGGTCGGCGACGCTGGATATCGGCGGCCGCATCGTCGCCGCCGACGATTCCGCCCGCGCCGCCCTCGCCGGCTCGCACGAGACCCTGACCCGGCTCGCCCGCGTCGTCCGCGCTCGCGCCGAGCGGGGCTGGTCCGGGGCCGCCGAGATCGGTGGCGGGGGAGTGATCGAGCTGGAGCCGGTCTACTCCGGCCAGAGCCAGCTGATCGGCATCCTGGCCTCGATCACCGACCCCGGCGAGCAGCGTCCGACGGGGACCGCCGTCGCCGGCGATCGGATCGCCGCCGAGCTCGAGGATCGCATCGTCCTCGTCGCCTGCGACGAAGTTCGCTTCGTCGAGATCGTCGACGGGGTCATATGGCTCGATACCGACCAGGGGCGGATGCGCGCCCGCGGCCGCAGCCTCGACGAGTTCGAACGGATCTCGGCAGCGCGGGGCCTGATGCGCGTCAACCGCCGCGCCCTGGTGAACCTGACCCGGATCCAGGAGCTGAGGCCCGGTTTCAAGGGCGGCCTCTGGGTCGTCGTCGCGGGCTCCTCGACGCCGATCGACGTCGCCCGGCGGCGGGTTCCGGTGCTGCGCGAAGCGCTCGGCCTCGACCCGAACTGAGCCAGACGGGCTCCGGGCCCGGCAAACCCGTCGTCGTTCGCTGTCAGCAATTCACCGCCCGGCGACCCGCTCCAGCCGCTCGCTGCAAATCGCTTGACGGCGATTCTGCCGCTCCTACGATCGCCCCGGGATGGAGAACCCCAGCAACCGCGCTGGCGAAAACCCGAACGAGGAGCAGATGTGTTGAAGAAACTCACGTTGTTGTTGGCCGCGCTGGCCTTCGCGGTGGTGCTCTCGGCATGTGGCTCGAGCGGTGGCAGCACCACCGGCGAAAGCAGTACCTCCGGCTCCGCCGAAAGCGCGAGCGGTGGGGAAAGCATCAACACCAGCAGCAAGAACAGCGAATACGCGGAACTGATGGGGAACTCGAAATACTCGACCCCGACCCTCGTTCCAGCGGCGAAGGCGGAAAAGGAAGGCGAAGAATTCGCCGATCCGAAGCCCGCGAAGCTGCCGAAGCTGACGGTTGGCTGGGTCAACTTCGCGAAAGCCGCCGAGTCCGGCGTGCGCGGGGAATACGAATTCATCGAAGCGGCGAAGGCGCTCGGCTGGAAGGTGATCGCGTGTGACGGTGGCGGTACCTCGACCGGATACACGAACTGCATGAACACCCTGCTCAGCCAGAACGTCGAAGCGATTGCCACCGCCGCGCTCGAACCTTCGGTGATCGGGGCGCAGATCAAAGAGGCGCACGCCCGCGGCATCCCGGTGGTCTCGGCGGGGGCCAAGGTCAAGCTCGGCGAATACGACGGCGCCTTCTACCCGACCGAAAAGATCACGCCGAAACTGGTGGCGGAATTCATGATCGAAAAACTCGAAGAAAAGGAAGGGACCAAGGAAATCGTCATCCACACCTTCCCGGCCGGCTTCGCCGAAGCTCGCGCCGAAGGGATCCGCGAAGCGATCAAGTCCCATCCGGACATCAAGATCGTCGCCGAAAACCCGGTCGAAGCGGCGGACGCGGTCGGCGGCACCAAAAAGACCACCGAAACCGAGATCACCCAGTATCCGAACCTGGCGGCGATCGTCGACCCGTTCGACAGCGCGATCTCCGGATCCGCCCAGGCGCTCGCCACCAAGCTGCCCGGCAAGGCGTTCCCCGAAGCCCCGCTTCTGGTCGGTTGGGACGCGCTCCTCGGCTCGCAGCCCTATATGCGCCAGCAGCCGCCGCTGATCGCGGCGCTCGGCGACAACGACTACGGGGCCGACAGCTGGATCGCCGCCGACCAGCTGGCGCAGTACTTCGCCCGCAAGACGCCGATCAGCAAGGAACCAGAACCGAACTACGGCATCGACTACCTGTCGCCGCAGCTGGTGACACCCGAAGACCTCCTGACCGAAGAACGGTACCCACCGAACAAGTCGAACTACTGGGCCTTCTTCAAAGCGAAGTGGCACAAGGAATTCGGAGTCGAATAGAGCGAACTGGCCCACGCCGTCACCTTGGGGGAGCCATATCTCTCCCTCCCCCAAGGTGGCGCCGGGCCAGCGAGCGACCAGGCGAGAAGACGGACAAGCCCAACGAGCGATAGGCCATGACCACGGTTCCAACCCAATCTACTGAGACTGTTGCCGTCGGCCCGAGTCGGCCCAGAGCCTCCGAAACCCTCCTTCGCGAGGCGCCGAGGTACTTGCTCCTGGTCGCCTTCCTGGTCACGATCGGGGTCTTCGGCGCCCTGCGGCCGAGCAGCTTCCTGACCGTCGACAACCTGAAGTCGATCCTGACCCAGGCCGCCCCCCTGATGGTCGTCGCCGTCGGTCTCACCGTGGTCCTGACGATGCAGCTGCTCGACCTCTCCTTCGCCTCGACGATCGGCCTCTGCGGCGCCCTCGCCATCGTCCTCATGTCCCAGCACGGGATCAGCTGGCAGCTGGCGGTCCTGATCGCCCTCGCCGCCGGCGCCGCCTGCGGCCTCCTCAACGGCATCCTCGTGTCCTACTTCGGCGGCACCGCTCTGATCATCACCCTCGCCACGGGCACCATCTTCACCGGGGTCGAATTCGCCGTCACCGGCCAGCAGACGATCATCGGCGGCGTCCCCCTGAAGTACGGTGAAATCGCCAACCACACGGCCCTGTTCGGTCTCACCAACCAGGTCTACATCGCCGCGGTCATCGCCGTCCTCGGCTGGCTGCTGTTGGCGCAGACCGAGTTCGGCCGCTACATGCACGCGATCGGCGGCAACCAGGAGGCGGCCCGGCTCTCCGGGATCCGGACCCGCGAGCTGAAGGCGCTCGGCTTCGTCATCGTCGGCCTCGGCGCCGCCGTCGCCGGGATCCTGCTCACCTCCTCCGCCTCGTCCTCGACCCCGCAGGTGGGGGCGCCCTATCTGCTGCCCGCCTTCGCCGCGGTCTTCCTCGGCTCGGCGGTGTTCAAGCTCGGCCAGTTCAACATGCCCGGGACGGTGATCGGCGTCCTCTTCCTCGGGGTGATCCAGACCGGTCTGACGATGCTGAACCTGACCACCGACGTGATCTACATCGTCCAGGGCTCGATCCTCGTCGTCGCGGTGCTGCTCAGCCGGATCGGCTCGGGGTCGACGGCGTGAGCGCGGCGAGCAGCGCGGCGCCCGCTCCGCCGGCGTCGGCGGAGGCGCCCGTGCTCGCGATTCGGGGCCTGAGCAAGCGCTACCCGGGCGTGGTCGCCGTCGACGACGTCTCCTTCGAGGTGGCGCCCGGGGAGATCATCGGCCTGCTCGGCAAGAACGGGGCCGGCAAGAGCACCCTGATCAAGATGATCGGCGGTGCCGAGCAGCCCGACGAGGGGGAGATCGAGATCGGGGGCGAGGTCGTCTCGATCGGCAATCCCCGCGACGCCACCGGGCTCGGGATCTCGGTCGTCCACCAGGAGCTGGCCGACGTGCCGAGCCTCTCTGTCGCCGAGAACGTCGAGCTCGGCCTCGGCTACCCGACCCTCGGCGGCGCCTTCGTCAACTGGCGCAAGCTGCGCGGCAGCGCCAAGCGGGCGCTCGACCAGATCGGCGCCGAGATCGACCCCGCCGCTCCACTCTCCAGCCTCAGCGTGGCCGAGCAGCGGCTGGTGATGATCGCCCGCTCGCTCAGCACCGAGCTGCGAATCCTGATCCTCGACGAGCCTAGTGCCTCGCTGACCGAGCCCGAGGTCGAGCGGCTGCTGGAGGTCGTCCGCACCCTGAGCGCACAGGGGGTCGCGGTCCTCTACGTCACCCATCGCCTCGCCGAGGTCTTCGCCGTCTCCCACCGGGTGGTCGTGATGCGCGACTCGAGGTTCGTCGGCGCCAGGCCGACCGCCGAGCTCGACCGCTCGACCCTGATCGAGATGATCACCGGCCCCGCCCTCACCAAGCAGGCCCCGGTCAGCCACCGGCGCGCCCGGGCCGCGGCGGACGGCGACGCCCCGGAGCTGCTGCGGGTCGAGGGCGTCAGCCGCCGTGGCGTCGTCGAGGACGTCAGCTTCGGCATCCGCGCCGGCGAGGTCGTCGGCCTCGCCGGGCTGGTCGGCTCCGGTCGCACCGAGCTCACCCGCCTCATCTTCGGCGCCGACAAGCGCAGCGCCGGCAGGATCTTCGTCGCCGGCGAGGAGGTGAGGATCCGCTCACCCCGCGATGCGCTCCGCAACGGGATCGTGCTGCTGCCTGAGGATCGCCGCCACCAGGGAGCGGTCGGCGAGTTCACGATCCGCGAGAACGTCACCCTTCCGACCCTCGACCAGAACCGCACGGTCGCGCTGCTCCCGCGCCCATCCAGGCGCAAGGAGCGCGAGGTGGCCGGCCGCTACGTCGAGCGGCTTGCGATCCGCGGCTCCGGCGTCGAGCACCCGGTTCGCCTGCTCTCCGGCGGGAACCAGCAGAAGGTCGTCCTCGCCAAGTGGCTCGAGCACGGGGCGAGGATCTTCTTCTTCGACGAGCCGACCCTCGGGGTCGACGTCGAAGGCAAACAGGACGCCTACGAGAGCATGGACCGGCTGGCGGCGGAGGGCAGCGCCGTCCTCTTCATCTCCTCCGAGTTCGGCGAGCTGCTCACCGTCTGCGACCGGATCCTGGTGATGGCCGAAGGGCGGCTGGTCGGAGAGCTTGCCAACGACGGCCTCGGCGAGCGCGACATCATCGACGCCTGTTACGAAAATCAGAAGTCGCACGTTTGACGCTGTCCGAGAGCTTCAGGAGCTTCCGCGGGACGCTGTCGCCGGCGATCAGCTCCTGGGCGGCGAGCCGGCCCGAGATCGCGTTCAACCCCGCGCCCGGCCAGGTGGCGGCGCCGACCATGATCAGCCCCGGAAGCGGCATCCGGTAGTTGCTGATTCCCGGCGCCGGCCGGAACAGAAGGTTCTGCGAGAGGTGGTGTGAGCCGCCGACGCTGTCGCCGCCGACCAGGTTCGGGTTCGCCGCCTCGAGGTCGTCGGGAGCGACGACCTGGGAGCCGATGATCCGCTCGCGGAAGCCAGGTGCGTATGACTCGACCTTCTCGAGCACCCGTTCACCGTAAGCGTCCTTGGCCCGCTTCCAGTCGCGGGCCTCGATCTCGCCGCGGGCATCGCCGACGATCGTCGCCGGCAGCATCCGCACCTGGATCCAGATAACCGAGCTGCCCTCCGGCGCCCGGGTCGGGTCGGTGGCGCTGGTCTGGCCGACGACCAGCAGGGGGTCCGCCGGGAGGATGCCGTTTACCGCATCGGTGTAGGTCTGTGACATCTGCCGTAGGTAAGGCCCGATGTGGACATAGCCGAACTGGTCGAGGTCACCCCCGGCGGCCCAGGGGATGGTGCCGTTGAGGGCGACGTGGATGACCATCGTCCCGGGACCGTAGGAGTACGTTGCGAGCCGGCGGCGCGTGCTCGCGGTGGCGGAGTCCTCGGGCAGCAACCGAACCAGCGGGGCGGGGGTGAGGTTCGCGATCACGGCCCGGCGCGCCCGCACCCGCTCGCCGCCCGTGAGGACCACGCCGGCGGCGGCGCCGTTCTCGACGATGATGCTCTCGACCGGGCTGGCGGTGCGGATCTCGGCGCCGGCGTTTCGCGCCACCGCCGCCAGCGCCTGGGCCAGCCCGCCGGCGCCGCCCTGGACCACCGACATCCCGTTGTCCATGTCGGCGAAGGACTCGAGCAGGGGGAAGAGGCCGCCGAAGGTGGCGTCCGGGGCGAAGTCGATGTGCATGCCCCAGGCCGCCAGCATCGCCTTCATCTCCTCGCTGTGGAAGTAGGCGTCGCCGAGTTGGCGGGTGGAGCTGAGGATGATCTGACCGACCTCGCCGAGGCCGCTGACGCCGTGCTTTTTCGCTGCACCGGCCAGCCATTTGGCTGCCGCCACCGACGGCAGCGGGGTGCCGTAGAACTCGAACAGGGACGGCGCGAAGCGATCGTAGGCGGCGGCGAGGCGGTCCCAGCCCTCGGCGTCGAGCGGGTCATGGGCGGCGATACCCTCGCGGGTCCTGTCGCGGTCCTGGTAGACACGAAGGCTGGCGCCGCCGGGGAAGGCGCAGGAATAGGGGCGGCTGGTGGTCGCCAGCGAAAGGCCCTGGGCGATCAGGTCGGCACCGAGGTCGGCGAAGGCCGGCGAGCCGAGGAAGAGGTTCATGTTCGTCGCGTAGAGGTCGTGGACGAAGCCGGGACTGATCGGCTCGCCGCTGGCGATGGCGCCGCCGACCTCCTCGTTGCGCTCGGCCAGGAGGACGTCGAAGCCGGCGCGGGCGAGGTAGATGGAGGCCAGCAAACCGTTGTGGCCGCCGCCGATGACGACGACGTCGTGACTCGACTCGGTGCTCATGTTTTCCACACCCTCCTTCTCGATTCTGCTCGCGGCTAGTGTATTTGCTACGTGATCAAACGCCGTGGGGAGCTCGCCGGGGCTGCCGTCACTGCCAGGAACAACTCGTTCACTGCCCGATCGGCACCATTCACTGCATCACCCTTGACCTCCCCGGCGAAACTCCTACGATCGCCGCCATGACCGTTCGGTCTTCGCACATCGTCGGGGCGCTCGAGGGCGATCCTCTGGCTGGGTCCGGGCCCGACGATCGGACCTGGCGGACGATGGGCGAGGAGGCGTTCGAGTGGCTTCGCGGCGCGATCCTCAGCGGCGCTCTCGCCCCCGGTGAGGTACTTCGAATCGACGACCTCTGCCTGGTCAGCGGAATGAGCCGGATGCCGATCCGGGAAGCGCTCGCGCAGCTGCAGCGAGTCGGCCTGGTGGAGAGGAAGCCGCGGCGCATGGCACAGGTGGCCGCACTGTCGCGGGCGGATCTGCGGGACGTCTTCGATGCCCGCCTGATCCTCGAGGTGTCGGCGATATCTGCCGCCGCGGCCGAATTCGGGGACGAGGACATCGCCGGCGCGCGGCGCTGCCTCGACCAGCTCCGGGGCAAGCTCCGCGAAGGCGACCGGGCGCGCGCCGGCAATGCCCACGCGGCGCTTCACCTCACCCTCTACCGGGCCGCCCGCTCGCGCTGGCTGGTACGACTGGTACAGCCGCTGTGGTGCAACGCCGAGCGCTACCTCGAGGCCTTCGTCGGTTCCACCGGGGCGCTGCTCGAGGCCGAGATGGGGGAGCACGAGCGCCTGCTCGCCGCCTGCGAGGCGGGCGAATCCGATGCCGCCGCGACGGTGCTGTGGAATCACCTCGTGCGGGCCGGCAACCTTGTCGCCTGCAGAATGGGCGGGGACCCGCTCTACGAGCAGAGGTCGGTTCCGGCATGACCCGCGGCCAGACCAAGGCGGCGCCGCCCAGCGGCTGCCCGATTCACTTCGACCCCCTGGCCGAGGACCAGCTGCTCGACCCGTACCCGCTCTACGACCGGATGCGCGAGGAAGCGCCGGTGTTCTGGTCGGATCCGCAGCAGCTGTTCGTCGTCACCCGCTACGACGACGTCCTCGCGGTCCTCCGCGATCACCGGGTCTTCTCGTCGCATAACTCGGTTCGCTCCTCGCTGGCGCCGCCGGCGCCGGAGGTGGCGGCGGTGCTGGCCACGGGCCATTCCCTCTCGCCGACCCTGACCGACAGCGACGAGCCGGTGCACGGGCGCCTTCGCGGCCTGGTCAACAGGGCCTTCACCCACCAGCGGGTCGCGGAAATGGAGGAGCCCGTGCGGGCCGCCGCCAACGGGCTGATCGACGCTTTCTACGCCGACGCCGAAGCGGACGTCATCGACCAGTTCGGTTGGTCGCTGCCGATCACCGCGATCTCCCTGATCCTCGGCCTCGAGGGGGCCGAGGCCGAGCGGCTCCACACCTGGAGCTATCACTGGCTGAAGCTGCTGCAGGCGACCGATTCGGTCGAGGAGCAGGTCGGCTACGCCGGCAGCGTCGTCGAAATGCAGCGGTTCTTCATCGACCAGCTCGAGCAGCGCGAGCGCGAGCCGCGGGACGACCTGATGACGGTGCTGCTGCAGTCCGGCAGGCAGCTCGACCCCCCGGTCGAGATCGTCGAGGCGATGCGAATACCGATGAACCTGATCATCGCCGGCCACGTCACCGTGACCAGGGCGATTGGCAACTCGGTCGCACTCCTGATCGACCGTCCCGAGGAGCAGGCGCGGCTGCGGGACGAGCTCGAGGGCACGATCGAGGAGCTGCTGCGGCTCGAATCACCGGCCCAGGGGCTGTTTCGCACCGCGCTCGAGGACGCGGTGGTCGGTGGCGTCGAGATCCCGGCCGGGTCCCGGCTGATGGTCCACTTCGCCGCCGCCAACCGCGACCCCGAGCAGTTCGAGTGCCCGGCCGAGATCCGGCCCGAACGCGAGGGACTGATGCGCCATCTCGCCTTCGGCAAGGGGATCCACGTCTGCGTCGGCGCGCCGCTGGCGCGGCTCGAGCTGCGGATCGCGCTGCCTCTGCTGTTCCAACGGCTGCCGAGCCTGCGCTACGCCGAGCCCAGGGTCGCGGTGCGCGACGACGTCTTCTTCGCCCGCGGCTACCGTCACCTGCGCGTCGCCTGGGACCGGTAGCGCGTTGGGCTCCGAGGCGCAAACCCAGCTTGGCCATCGCTGGCCGCTGCCGCGCCAGCGATTCGTCTTCTCCGACGGGCTCCGGCTCAGCGTCCTCGACTGGGAGGGTGACCGCCCGCCGCTCCTGCTCCTGCACGGGGTCGGCGGAAACGCCTGGATGTGGGGAGGGCTGGCGAGGGAGCTCGGTGAGCACCGGCGCCCGCTCGCCCTCGACCTCCGCGGCTACGGCGACAGCCAGTGGTCGGCGGGGCACGACTACCTGACCGACGACCATGCCGGCGACGTCGCCGCGCTCGTCGCCGCGCTGGAGCTCGAGCGCCTCGACCTCGTCGGCTTCTCCTGGGGAGGGCTGGTCGCGCTCGCCTTCGCCGCGGAGCACCCCGAGCTGGTCGAGCGCCTGGTGATGGTCGACATCTCACCCTCGAGCGAGCTGCCCGAGGACGCGATCCCGCCGAACTTCCGCGCCCGCTTCGACAGCCACGCCGACGCCGTCGAGGGCGAACGGGCGCTGGCTCCCCGGGCCGAGGAGGCGACCCTGGAAGCGCTCGCGGCGCTGAGCACGCGGGCGGAGGCGGGCGGTGGGCTGGTGCGGAAGATGGATCCCTACCTGACCGGACGCTGGCCGTTTCGCTCCGATGACCGCTGGGACCAGCTTCGAGGGCTGGCGCGGCCGGCCCTGGTGGTGCGCGCCGCCGAATCTCCGATCCTCTCGGAGGATGTGGCCGCCGCGATGGCCGAGCTGCCCGGCGTCGAGCTGGTGACCATTCCCGGCAGCGGGCACCTGGTGGCGAACGAACAGCCGCGGCTCCTCGGCCGGGCGATCATCGACTTCCTGAACGGTAAGAAAGGCGAGGATGACTGAGAGCAACGGAGGGGTGGTAATAGTCACCGGCGGTGCGAAGGGGATCGGCCTCAGCTACGTGAAGGGGTTGGTTGCGGAGGGTTATTCGGTGGTCGTCGCCGACCTCTCGGACCCGAGCGAGGTGGCCGAGGAGCTCGAGGGCGCCGGCGGCCAGGCGCTCGCGGTCCAGGTCGACATCACCGATCCAGCGGCGACCGAGGAGATGGGGCGGAGGACGGTCGAGCGCTTCGGCCGCATCGACGCCCTGGTCAACAACGCCGGCTACTTCACCGCGATTGTCAAGATGGACTTCGACGAGATCCCGATCGAGGATTGGGATGTCGCCTACCGGACGAACGTGATCGGCACCTGGCTCTGCATCAAAGCGGTGGTGCCGACGATGAAGGAGCAGGGGGGCGGCAAGATCGTCAACACGGCCTCGATGACCGTTCCCAGCGGCGTCCCCGGCTTCCTCCACTACGTCGCCTCGAAGTCGGCGGTCGTCGGGATGAGCCGGGCGCTGGCCCGCGAGCTCGGGCAGTGGAACATCACCGTCAACACGATCAGCCCCGACTACATCCCACACGACCCCGACTACAGCTCGCGGCAGCCGGAGATGGCCGGCTTCATCTCGAATCAGCGCTGCCTGAAGCGAGACCAGTCGACCGAGGACATGGTCGGCACCCTGCTCTACCTGGTTGGTCCCGGCTCCGACTTCGTCACCGGCCAGGACCTCTGGGTCAACGGGGGGCGGCTCTTCCACTAGGGCGACGACCAGGGGCTCATACCGCGGCGCCGACGAGGGCGCCGATGCCGGCGGTCACCGCCATCGCCGTCGCGCCCCAGAAGACGACGCGGAGGACCGCGGGCAGGACCGGAGCGCCGCCGAGGCGAGCGCCGAGGGCGCCGAGCCCGATCAGCGCCAGCAGGGTGACGACGACGCAGGCGGCGACCCGGATCGAGGAGCCGAAGAGGCCGACCGCGAGCAGCGGCAGGATCGCCCCGACCGCGAACGAGAGGGCGGAGGCGCCGGCCGCCTGCAGCGGCCGGGCGCGGCGGTCCTCGGGCAGGCCGAGCTCGTCGCGGGCGTGGGCTTCGAGCGCGTCGTAGGCGGTGAGGCCGCGGGCGACCTCGGCCGCCAGCTCGGGGTCGAGGCCGCGGGCTTCGTAGATCCCCGCCAGCTCCCGCAGCTCGCCGGAGGGGTTCGCCGCCAGCTCGCGCCGCTCGAGCCGCAGGTCGGCGTCCTCGGTGTCGCGCTGGGAGCTGACCGAGACGTACTCGCCGGCGGCCATCGAGCCGGCTCCGGCGACGAGGCCGGCGATCCCGGCGGTGAGGATGGCGCTGCGCGAGGCGCCCGAGGCGGCGACACCGAGGACCAGGCTCGAGGTCGAGAGGATGCCGTCGTTGGCGCCGAGCACCGCCGCCCGCAGCCAGTTCGAGCGGAAGCTGAGGTGATTCTCAGCGTGGGCCGGTGTCCAGGGCACCGACCGAGGCTATCGGCGCCGCCTCGGCGTTTCGCCCCCGACCGAGCCAGCGCAGGGCGAGCAGCAGCGCCGCCGGGACCACGAACGCGGCCGAGATCGCCAGGAACCAGGGCTCGGCGGCGTCGCTGCCGGCGCCGATCGTGTGGACGACCGCGGCGACCCAGAAGACCGCCGTCAACCGGTGCAGGCGGCGCCAGCGCGAAGCGCCGATCCGATCGCGCAGGTAGTAGCTGAGGCCGAGCGCCGCCAGGCCGTAGCCGGCGACGATCCCGAGCGCGGTCCAGAGCGGCCGGTAGAAGCTGACGAAGGGGATCGCGATTCCGGCCAGGCCGGGGTCGAGGTAGGCGTCGCCGAGCAGCGAGAGCCCGTGCACGGCGACCATCGCCAGGGTGGTGAGCGAGAGCGCCTCGTGGACGGAGCGGAGGTCGCGCTTGCTGGAGGTGCCGCGGCGGGCGCTGATCATCAGCCCGACGGTGACGCTGGCGCTGGCCAGCAGCAGGGCGGCGCCGCCGGCGGCGCGGCTGGTGATCCAGAACAGGTGGGGGGCGACGTTCACGCGCCGACCGCCTGCGGCAGCTCGGCCGGGGTCGGGACCGGGACGACCTCGCCGCCGTCGAGGACGAGGACGCCGCCGTCGGGCAGCCAGGCGACTGCCCCCTCTGGCCCCGCCAGCAGGGCGGCCTTGGCGCGGACCTCGGCGAGCAGAGAGCTCGGCGCCACCGCGGTCGACTGGACGACGCCGGTGAAGGCGGGGCCGCCGCGTCCGGGGTCGATGATCTGGTGGGCCGGCCGCCCGTCGGGCCCGGTCCAGGAGCGGCGGCTGATGCCGCTGGTCGCGACCCCGCCGCCACGCAGCCGCAGCTCCGCCAGCGGCCCGCCGCCGCCGGGGTCGTCGACCAGGACCCGGCGCTCGGCACCGGCCCGGCCGCCGAGCCGGAGGTCGCCGCAGCAGTCGACGACGAACGAGTCGAAGCGGGCGAGGTCGGCGCCGACGAGGTCGGCGAGCAGGCCCTTGGCGAGGCCGCCGCCGTCGATCTTCACCCCCGGCGGGCGGATCACGGTGCCGGCCTCGGCGTCGACCGCGAGTGCCGTCCACTCGGCGCGGGCGCTGGCGCCGGCGGGAGAGGCCGGGGCGGAGGGGATCGGTGCCCCCCGGTCGGCCCGCCGCAGCGAGTCGGCGTAGCCGGCGCGTTCGATCTCCCGCAGCAGGGTGCCGTCGACGAGGCCGCCGCTGAGCTCGCCGGCCATCGCGATCGCCTCCACCAGCTGCCGCAGCAGCGGTGAGGCGGGGACCTCGGTGCGGGGGTCGCGGTTGAGGCGCGAGAGCTCGCTGCCGGGATCGAAGCGGGAGAGGCGGCGGTGGGCGTCGAAGAGGCGCTCCCGGGCCGCCGCCAGGGCCGCCGCGGCGCCGTCGCCGCCGGCCCGGATCTCGACCCGGCCGCCGAAGCACTCGAATTGGAGCCGCGACTCGCTCACGACGCGAGCTCCCCCTCGTTCTCCTGAATTCCGGACATTGCGAGCACCCCACCCCGAGCGCGTTCGCCGCTTGTCACCCTCTGGTTGAGAAGCGGCGAACGCGGCGCCGCGCAGGGGGTCGACGGGGGGCGTCTCATGACTGGCTCGTCGTCACCGGTTCGAGTTCGACTTCGGCTTCTGGCTGGGCTTCGACTTCCGGTTCGGCCTGGGATTCGGTTTCCGCCTGGACTTCAGGTTCGGCCTGCGCTTCGGCTTCCGGCTGGGCTTCGACTTCCCGCTCGGCGTCGCCGTCGGACTCCGAGCGCACTTCGAGTTCCGGTTCGACCGCCTGACGCTGGGTTTGCGCCGCGGCCGCGTGCCGCGCCTTCGTCCGGCTTGCGGCGAGCGCCGCCTTTTCGCTCAGGACCGGGTCGTTGCCGGTTGCCATCTGGACGAAGACGACGCCCCAGAGCAGGGCGAAGCAGACCAGCGAGGCGGCGACGACGCGGCCGCGCAGGCGCCCGGCCCGGTTGCGCTGGGCGCTCAGCCGCCGCCGCGCCTCCCGGACCTTTTCGCGTTTCTCGATGCCGTCCATGTCCTCAACTTTCCGGGGCGTGGTGAAAGCGCCCCTAAGCCGCTCCTGGGAATTCGCCTAGAGCCACGGCGCCGCCACCGAGAGCCCGATCAGCCCGAGTCCGACCCCGGCGACGATCGAGCCGACGAGCAGGGTCGTCCGCTGCCCCCAGCCCGCAGCCGCGGCGCCGCCGCGGCGCCGCCGCCAGTCGGCCCCGATCACCGGCGGCACTTCGAGCAGGTGCCCGAGCACGTGCACCGTCATCAGCGCGAACCAGGCGATGAAGCTGAGCTTGTGGGCGAAGACGAGGGTGTCGCTGGGCGGCGAGGCGAAAGCCAGCGCGACGCCCGTCCCGAACAGGGCGACGGTGGTGAGGACGACGCCGGGGGCTAGCAGCCGCAGCGGCAGCGCCGGCGGTCCCTTCTGGAGATAGCCGGCGTCGCCGCCGTAGTAGCGGGCGAAGCGGTAGCCGGTGCTGGCCATCTTCACCAGCACCGGCGGGATCAGCAGCATGCCGATGAAGATGTGCGGGCCGAGCAGCCGGCCGATGAAGGGGATCGTCGCTCCCTCCGCCGCCAGCAGGATCAGCAGCGCCGCGGCGAAGCCGCCGGTGAGGCGCGCGTTCCCGGCGACTCCTCCCCGCAGCCAGCCCGCGCTCGTCGTCGCGGCGCGGTCGCGGAGCGGGACTGCGTCGGGTCCGTACATCCCGACGGATGCTCGCCGTCGCACCTGGGTGGTCCCTAATGCTTCGGTGAGAGATCTCTCACGGTCGCCCGGTGAAACCGGGCAATTCCAGGCACAAACGGGCGCCGCCGAGGGACGAGGGCTCGGCCCAGATGCGGCCGCCGTGGGCCTCGACGATCTCCCGCGAGATCGCCAGCCCAAGGCCGCTGCCGCCGCTGGCGCGGTCGCGGGCGGCGTCGCTGCGGTGGAAGCGGTCGAAGACGCGCTCGCGCTCCTCGGCGGCGATCCCGGGGCCGTCGTCGTCGACGGCGATCAGCAGCCGCCCGCCGACCGCCCGGGAGGAGACGGCGACGCGGCCGCCGGCGTGGCGGCGCCCGTTCTCGAGCAGGTTGCGGACGACCCGGGCGAGCAGCTCGGGATCGGCCTCGAGCGTCCCGGCCGCGAGCTCGCCGACCTCGGCCCGGCCGGGCGCGTCGGCGGCGATCCCGCGCAGGAACGAGGCGGCGTCGAGCGGCCGCGGGCGCGGCCCCTCGCCCTCGTCGAGCCGGGCCAGCGCCAGCATCTCCTCGACCAGCCGTTCGACCCGGGCCAGCTCCGCCATCGCCACCCGCTCGACCCGGCGTACCTCGCCCGCGTCGGGGCTCTCGCTGCGGGCCAGCACTTCGAGCTGGCCGCGGACCGCGGTCAGCGGGCTGCGCAGCTCGTGCGAGGCGTCGGAGACGAACCGGCGCTGCTGGGAGAAGGCGGCGTCGAGGCGGTCGAGCATGTGGTTGAAGGCCTCGGCGAGGGCGCGCAGCTCCGCCGCCGAGGCGGGATCGGCGTGCAGCCGCGGGGTCAGGTCGCCGGCGTCGACCGCGGTCGCCGTGGCGGCGAAACGGCGCAGCGGCGCGGCCGTGCGGGCGGCCAGCAGGTAGCCGGCGAGGAGCGCCGCCGCCAGGGTCAGCCCACCGACCAGGAAGATGGTCTTTTCGACGTCGGAATGGGCATCGGCGATCGGCGAGGCGGCGGCGCCCTCGTGGCGCTCGCCGGCGCCGCCGGGGGCGGCCACCTCGCGCCCCTCCTCCTGCTGGATCACCGCCGACTCGCGCGACATCTGGATCCGCACGGCGACGAAGATCGCGGCGAAGGCGAGGACGACGATCGTCCCGATCGAGATCGCCAGCCGCCCCCGCAGCCCGAGCCGGGCCCAGGCGGACCTCACGGCTCGGACCGCAGCAGGTAGCCGACCCCGCGCACGGTCTCCAGCGGCAGCGGCGTCCCGGGGAGGGCGAGCTTGCGCCGCAGGTAGCCGACGTAGACCTGGACGACGTTGGTGCCGGGGTCGTGGTCGTAGCCCCAGGCGGCGAGGATCTCCTCCCGCGAGCAGACCCGGCCGGCGTTGCGCATCAGGTGGGCGAGCAGCGCCGCCTCGCGCTCCGGCAGGCGGACCGCGATCTCGCCTCGGGTCGCCTCCCGGGTCAGCAGGTTGAGCCTCAGCCCACCCGCCGCCAGCGTCGTTTCGGTGGCGCCGCCGGGGTCGCGGAGCCGGGCCCTGATCCGCGCCAGCAGCTCGTCGAAGGCGAACGGCTTGGTCAGGTAGTCGGTGGCGCCGCGGTCGAGGCCGTCGACCCGGTCGGCGACCTCGGCCCGGGCGGTCAGCATGATCACCGCCAGCCCCGGACGGGCGGCGCGGACCCGGGCCAGGACCTCGTCGCCGTCGATCCCCGGCAGCATCCGGTCGAGCACGACGAGGTCGACGTCGGGGTCGAGCGCGGCGCGCTCGCCGGCGACCCCGTCGGCGGCCAGCTCCACCTCGTACCCCTCGGCCCGCAGGCCCCGCTCGAGGAAGTCGGCGATCGCTCCCTCGTCCTCGACCACCGCGATCTTCATCCGCCGCGATGGTAGGAGCGCTGATTAAGCGCAGATGAGAGCGCTCGTCGCTACCGCTCGACGCTGGCCCGGTCGCCGGCCGCCACCGCTTCGGGCCGGGTCAGGTGGAGGAAGTCGGCGCGCAGCCGCTCCCGCAGTTCGGCGGCGAGCGGCTCCTCGGCCTCCGCCGCCCCCGGCGGCGCGACGAGGACGACGTCGGTTGCCGGGAAGGTCCGCAGCTCGTCCTCGATCGCCAGCAGCGGGTCCTCGTCGCCGACGCCGGCGCTGGCCCGCAGCCCGGCCTTGGCGAGGGAGGCGAGCGAGAGCACGCAGCGGCGCTGGGCGAGGATCCGGGCGGCGGCGCGGTCCCCGCTCCAGCGATCGAGGAAGGCGGTGGAGGTGGGGGCGAGCAGGCGCAGCTCGGCGCTCGGCAGCTCGGGGTCGGCCGCTTCGCAGATGCGGGCGATCTGGGAGATCGTCTCCGAGTCCTCGAGCGGGTCGCTGACGACGACCAGCACCCGCCGCCGCAGGTCCGGCAGCGGCGCCGGCACGATTGGTCCCCGCGGCACCGCCCGTGCGGCCATCACCACGATCGCCGAGGCGGCGAGGGCACCGACCGCGAGCCCGAGCCCGGGGCCGCCGACGTAGAAGCCGCCGACGATCGCGAAGGCCGAGGCGGCGACGATCAGCGGCGGCTTCCAGGCCGCCAGCACGTAGTCGCCCTCGCCGCCGCTGCTCACCGCGGCGCCTCCGCCCAGGCGCTGCCGGCCGACCCCCGCGGCAGCCCCCGCCGCAGCACCTCGGCGAGGACGACGGCGTTGTTGCGATCGCGGTCGCGGGCGCCGTAGAGGAGGGTCAGCGCGCCCGCCCGCGCCCTGGCGCGGAGGGCGCTCAGCCGCGGCCGCTGCCGTCGCAGCTCCTCGATGTAGCTGAGGCGGAACTGGGCGAAGCGCTCGGGCTGGTGGGAGAACCAGATCCGCAGCTCGCGGCTCGGCGCCAGCTCCCGCTCCCAGCCGTCGATCCTCGCCTCCTCGCGGGAGATCCCGCGCGGCCAGAGGCGATCGATCAGGATCCGGGTGCCGTCGGCGGCCGCCGGCGCCTCGTAGACCCGCTTGGTCTGGACCTCCATCGGCGCGGCCTCAGGCCTGCGCGGGTGAGCGATCCCCGGCCCCGGCCGTCGCCGCCGTTTTGGCTTTGCCGGTGCGGATCTCCTCGGCGCCCATCAGGGCGTGGACCGCCCCCGGCACCCCGTACTCGTAGGGACCGCCGACCACCCGCGGAATCCGGTCGAAGTTGAACCGCGGCGGCGGCGAGGAGACCAGCCACTCGATCGACTTCGCCCGCCAGGGGTTCGCTTCCGCCCGTGGCCCGAAGCGCCAGCTCATCACCATGTTGTAGAGGAAGATCAGCTGGGCGGCGCCGAGGAGGAAGCCGAAGCAGCTGATCAGCAGGTTCCAGTCGCCGTACTGGGAGGCGTAGTC
>JAFDWC010000199.1 GCA_018268655.1 Actinomycetota bacterium | reverse complement strand
CGATTTCATGCGTTTCGTGAGAGGGGCGTCGGGGTCCCCTCCCAAAACACTCCAGCGGAGCCGAAGGCGGAGCGTTTTGGGAGGGGACCCCGACGCCCCTCATGCCAAGCCCAGATCCCTCGCCGAATCGGCCGCTACCCCTGCGCAGCCTTCTTGCGCGCCTCCAGCACCGCCGCTGCCTCTCCTGACTCGGCCACATAGCCGCCCTCGGGCTCGATCGGAAGGTTCTCTTCCTCCCAGCCGACGATGCCGGCGGTGAGCTTGGCGGCGTCGTAGCCGCCAGCCTGCAGGGCGGCGGTCGCCATCGAGGAGCGGTTGCCGCCGCGGCAGTAGAGGACTACCGGGCGGTCCTTGTCGATCTCGCCGGCCCGCGCCGCGAGCTCGTCGAGCTGGATGTGGGAGGCGCCGGCGATGTGGCCCGCCTCCCACTCGTGATCGGCTCGCACATCGACCAGCTGGGCACCATCGGCGAGGAGCTTCCGCGCCTCGCCGCGGCTCACCTCGCGCACCTCCGGCGCGTCACCTGCCTCCATCAGTCGACGTCCGTTCCCTCGACGAGGAAGGCGACGCGAACGTGGGCCCGGAACTCGTCCAGGTTCTCGCCGCGGATCCCGGTCGAGACGATGTCGACCGCCCGGATGTTGCGCAGCGTCCCCTGCGCCTGGTGCAGGGCCTGTTTCGCCGCGTCGTCGGTTGAGGTCTTCGAGCTGCCGACCAGCTCGATGATTTTCACGACTGCCATCTCGCTCCTCCTTGTGGGTCCTGCAGAGTCTCCTTCGCGCTGACCCCCTCCAGCAGCGCCACCCGCTGCCAGGCTCCGTAGGTCTGCTCCGGCGCCGCCGGCACGGCGGCGAGCTCGGCCTCGAAGCGCGCCACGGCGGCGGCGATCGCGGCCGCCTCCTCCCCCGTCGCGGTCTTCCGTGCCATGGCTCGGAGACTAGTTGAAGGTGGGGGTTCGCCGCCGCCGCTCGAGGTGGGCGTCGAGGCGTCGCATCACGGCCGCCGGTTCACGGGCGAGGCGGACGTCGGTGACGCGGATGATCTCGACCCCGATCGCGAGCAGGTCGTCGGCGCGTTCGCGGTCACGCTCGAACGAGCGGCGGGAGCCATGGGTGGCGAAGACGTCGAGTTCGACCCCGAAGCGCTCCCGTTCCCAGTAGGCGTCGATCTCATAGGGGCCGACGACGTAGTTCGTGGCTGGCGCGGGCAGCCCCGCGCGGCGGACCAGAGTGCGGAAATGACGCTCGAGATTCGAGCGGGTGAGCGCGGCGTCGGGCCGGTAGATCCGGAGGGCCTTGGCCAGGCGTGCGTGCCCCGGGTGACCCTTGGTCCGGGCGAGGAGCCCCTCGAAGTCGCGCAAGTCGAAGAGCCTGCGCCCGCTGTCGTCCTCGAGCTTCTCGGCGCGCTCGAGAAGGCCAGCCAACCGTTCGTCGTCGACCAGCGGCGCGAGGTCGAGGACGGTTCGGGCAAGCGAGGTGAGCGGGATCCGACCGACCTTGGTGACGTCCTCGTCCGCCAGCGTGGCGAGGTGCAGCAGGAACGGCCGGCGCGATCGGCGCACGGTGGGCACCGTGAGGTGAAGCGTCGATGAGCTCTGGAAGAGCCCCCACAGCCAGCCGGCGGTCCAATGGCTGATGACGGCGGGAGCACAAGCGAGCGCCGCCCCCATGCACTCTCCCCGCCAAGTGAGGTCGGTGTGGCCGACCGCGTAGACGCCGCGGTGGATCCGATGCAGGCGCCCGACCCTCGCCGCCTTCGCGGCGGAGTTCCGCCCATAACCAAGCGCCTTCAGCTGCCGGGTCGAGACGACGCCATGCTGCGCCGTTGCCAGCTCCATCAACGGTCGGTGCCGCGGCGAGGTCTCCAAGCGTTTGTAACCCACAGGGTTACAAGTGATGAGACGCCCGGGTTCTCCCCTCTAGCCGTTGAGGCCGGGGACGGGGGTGCCGTGCTTCGTGATCGCGCAGTTGGACGGCTTCGGGTCGAACGGATCCGTCAGCGCCCTGCCGTCGGCGCTGCCGGTGCTCGCGGCTCTCCCGCACCGGATCGAGCGGTCCCGGACGCCATCGCGGGCGTCGATCACGTCCTCGCCGCCGTTGCCGACGAAGCTGTCGCGCCCGGGCTGGCCGAGGATCGCGTTGGCGCGCCCGTTGCCGATCAGCAGGTCCGAGCCGAAGGAGCCCTCCATGTCCTCGTCGGTCGGCGAGAGATGGACCGGCCTGCAGCCCCTCTCCTTCGGTACCCAGGCCGCGTGCCGCGGGAAGGAGACGACGAGGACGCCGGGGTGGGCCTGGGTCTCGGCGAAGGAGGCGTCGTCGCGACCGGGGCCGCCGACCAGGGCACCGCCGGCGCAGCCGCCCCCGGCCGCGAGCAGGTCCCCGTTGGCGCCGCCGTAGAGGTAGGTGGGGCCGGGGAGGCCGCCGACCAGACCGTCGGCGCCGGCGCGTCCGTAGAGGCGGTCGGCGCCGGGCCCGGCCTCGATCAGGTCGTCCTCGGGGCCGCCGACGAGGACGTCGTCGCCGAAGCCGCCGGCGAGGCGGACGGTGCCGACGGCGAGCAGCGAGCCGACGACGCGGACGCTGTCGTCGCCCGGCCCGAGGTCGGCCATCAGCCAGCGGCCCGCGCCTCCGGCCGGGCAGCTGACGTGGCGGGCGACGCCGCCAGGGTGCGAGCAGCCGGGGCCCACCGCCAGCGTCCGCTTGGCGGCGACGCCGAAGGTCTCGGTCGCCTCGTCGAAGGAGACCGCGAGGTGGTCGGGACCGGCGCCACCGACCACCTGGAGGCCGGCGCCGCCGCCAACCGCCGGGTCGAGCTGGACGTAGGCGCTGCCGCGCGGAGGCCGTTCGGGTCCGCAAGAGGTCGTCCGGCCCCTGGCGCCGCGGCAGCGGTCGCTGCCCTGGCCGCCGTCGATCGAGTCGCGGCCGCCGCTGCCGGAGATCCGGTCGTCGCCGGCACCGCCGAGGATCGCGTTCGGCCCCCGGCTGCCGATCAGCGTGTCGCGGAAGGCCGAGCCTTCGAGGCTCTCGAAGCCGAACAGCTTGTCGTGGCCGTCGCCGCGCGCCCGGTGGGCGGCGAGCGAGGCCCAGACACCGCTGCCGCGGCCGCCGGCGACCTTGGTCGCGAAGGAGGCGATGTCACCCTCGCCGGCGCCGCCCGACATCCTGTCGTAGCCGTAGTCGCCATGGACGAGGTCGAAGTCGCCGGGGCCGCCGTTGACCACGTCGATCCCGAGGTCGCCGGCGACCTCGTCGCGGTCGCCGGCGCCGCCCATCACCTGGTCGTCGCCGAGGTCGCCGATCACCCGGTCGCCGTCACCGGCGCCGCCGTCGACCTCGTCGTTGCCGCGGCCGCCGTGGATCAGGTCGGCGCCGGGCCCGCCGCAGATCAGGTCGTTGCCGAGGCTGCCGTAGATCGTGTCGCCGCCCCCGCCACCCCAGATCACGTCGCGACCGGGGGTCCCGCGCAGGACGTCGCCGCCGTCGCTGCCGACGATCGTCGCCTGCCGGCCGTGACAGCGCGGCGCTTCGATCGCTTCGTTTTCGGGGACGGCGCCCAGCGCGCCGCTCGCCAGGAGCAGCGCGCCGAGCGCCGCCGCCAACCCCACGGCAGCCCTCATCTCCGGTGGCCCCCAGCGGCCGCGAAGCCTCTCTCAGGCGCTCCGGATCAACTTCTTGTTGACGAACTCGTCAGCCCCGTAGCGGCCGAGCTCGCGGCCGAAGCCCGAGCGCTTGAAGCCGCCGAAGGGCAGCTCGGGGGCGTCGGCGCCGACGATGTTGACGTAGACCATCCCGGCTTCGATCTGGTCGGCGACCCGCTCGGCCTGGGCGGGGTCGTTGGTCATCACATAGGAGCCGAGACCGAACTGGGTCTGGTTGGCGAGCGCCACCGCCTCCTCCTCGGAGCCAACCTTGTAGACCTGCGCGACCGGGCCGAAGAACTCTTCCTGGGAGGCCTCGTCCCCGGGCTTGATCCCGGTCAGGATGGTCGGTTCGTAGTAGTTGCCGTCGCGCTTGCCGCCGATCACCACCTCGGCCCCGTTCTCGATCGCCCGCTTGACCTGGTCCTCGAGCCGGTCGGCGGCGAGCTCGGAAGAGAGCGGCCCCATCGCCGTCCCCTCGGAGGTCGGGTCGCCGGCCTTCGCCCCTTCCAGCTGCTCCTTGAACTTCGCCATGAACTCGTCGTAGAGGCCCTCGGTGACGATGAATCGCTTGGCGGCGTTGCAGGCCTGGCCGGCGTTCTCGAGCCGCGCTTCGGCTGCCGCCTGCGCCGCCGCGCCGACGTCGTCGCTGGCGAGCAGGATGAATGGGTCCGAGCCGCCCATCTCGAGCACGACCTTCTTCAGGTTGCGGCCGGCGATCGCGGCGACGGCCGCGCCGGCGCGCTCCGAACCAGTGACCGAGACCCCGTGCACGCGCGGGTCGGCGATCACCCACTCGATCTGCTCGTTGGTCGCGTAGATGTTCTCGTAGGCACCCTCGGGGAAGCCCGCGTCGTCGAAGATCTGCTGCATCGCCGCCGCCGATTCCGGGCACTGGGGCGCGTGCTTGAGCAGGATCGTGTTGCCGAT
>JAFDWC010000198.1 GCA_018268655.1 Actinomycetota bacterium | reverse complement strand
GATGTAGACGGGCGCCAGCACCGCGACCAGGGCGGCGCCGGTCCACCAGTTGCCGTGGAAGTCCAGTTCGAGCGGGTTGCTGGAGGCGTTCTGCACTCCCTGGGTGCTGAAGAGGAAGCCGAGGTCGTGGTGGAAGCCGTGGATCAGCAGGATCAGGGCGATCCCGAAGGTGCCGATGATCTCGACGTAGACGCCGAACTGGGCGACCCGCGCCATCACCTTGGTACCGGTGATGTTGAGCGTGGTCTGGATCGCCAGCAGGATCAGGGTGATGACCAGGATCGTGCCGTGGCTGGCCGGGTTGAGGTTCCAGCCGAACCAGTTGTGGGTGAGCGAGGTGACGTAGGAGACGACGCCGGTGTCGACCGCGGCAACCGTGACCAGCAGCGCGATCCCGTAGAACCAGCCGACGAACCAGCCGTACCTCGGCCCGACCGAGAACTTGCTGTATTGGTAGAGCGCGCCGGCCACCGGAAAGTGACTGGCGAGCTCGCCGAAGACGAGCGCGACCAACAGCATGCCGCCGACCGGGATCGCCAGCAGCCACAGGTAGGCCGGGCCGCCGGTGCCGACGCCGAGCAGGAACAGCGAGTAGATCCCGACCATCGGCGAGAGGTAGGTGAACGCGACCGAGAAGTTCGCGAACAGCCCCAGGACACGGTTCAGCTGCGGTTTGTAGCCGAGGCTCTCGAGACGCGAGTCGTCGTCGCTGAAGCCGGCCTGGATCTCCTCTGACCCCATCCCATCTCCCTTCCCGAGAGAGTCTCCGTTCCCGGCGGAGAACGTATGAGGTGGTCGGGCCGACTGTCAAGGTGCGGCGTCGTGCAGTGGGCGCGAACTAGACACCGTGGAGTACGCCGATTCGAACGGTGCGCCAACAGCGCCACATCAGGAGTGACTGGAACCCACCTATGCCCGTGCCGGTGGGACCCGCTCCGTCTCCGTTACCTCGGTTTTCCCGCGCCGATGTGTGACCTCGGCACCGGCGCCGAACGCGCAAGCCAACTCACCAGCGCCACGGAAACACTCCAGCGGAGCCGCGGGCGGAGCGTTTTCAGGACCCACCGCGACGCCCCTCCCCCGCCAACCCCGATCCCGAGCATCGCCCATCCCTCTCCGCCTCCACCTCGGCAGCCTCGATCGCCGCCTCCAGCCTCGCCAGCGACTCCTCGTCCAGCGCCGCCTCCGCGGCCGGAAACAGCACCCGCTCCTCGAACCTCACATGGTCGTGCAGCAGCTCCCCCAACGCTCGAACCTGGGTCAGCGAGAGCCGCCCCGCCCGCAGCCGCAGCGCTTCGCTGCGGATCGTCAGGTGCTCGGCGGCGAGCCTGGCGACGCCCTCGCGGTCGAGCTCGCCGTCGGCCGCCCAGCCCGGCAGCAGCACCTCCTCCTCGATCCGGAAGTGGTACTTCCCGTCCTCGTCCCAGAAGGTGAGGAAGCGGGCGGCGGCGGCGTCGAGGTCGTCCGCCGCTTTCAGGTCCCGCGCCACCAGCAACGCGGTCAGGTGCTCGCGGGAGAGCGGCTGCAGGGCCGGTGTTCGTTTCAAGCTCGCCTCCTCAGATCTGGGGCCGGGCGCTCAGCAGCAGGCGCCCGGCGAGTTGCGCGATCCGCGCCGCGAGGTAAGCGTAGACGGCGAGGAGGAGCAGGCGGGCGGGGCCGTCGAGGCCATCGAGGGTGGTCCCCTGGGCCAGCGCCAGGGCGGCGGTGGCGATGGCGCCGAGGACCGCCACCGCGGCGTCGAGGCGCGGCCGCGGGTCCGGCATGCGGGCGTGGAAGCCGCCGCGGACCCGGACCACGACGGCGAGCAGGTGCAGCAGAGAGCCGAGCACGGTGAGCCCGATCCAGCCGGCGACGAGGAGGGTGCCGACGACGGTCCGCGAGGAGCCGACCAGGACCTGGCCCGGCCCCTGGTCGATGGCGACGGCGCTCGCCACCACCAGCGCCGCCAGCAGGAACGGCTGGGCGACGCCGACGACCCGCGCCGCCAGCGAGACCGGCCCCGAGGCCCGTCGCCAGGAGGAGAAGACGTTGACGAGCAGGAGGACGGAGGCGAGGCAGAGGGCGAGCCAGCCGGCGACCACGACCGGGTCGAGCGCCCAGGCCTCGCCCACCGCGAGCGCCGCCACTCCCCCGGTCCAGGCGGCGAACGAGAGCGCCTGCAGCCGCGGGAAGCGCAGCTGGGTCTGGGTCAGCGATGGGTAGAAGGTGTGGAGGGTGCCGACGATCGCCGCCCCGAACCAGCCGCCGAGGTTGAGCGCCATGTGGGCGCCGAGCAGGCTGCCGTGGCTCCAGAAGACGCCGTGCGCCATCAACGAGCCGACGACGACGCCGAGGCCGAGGTAGGCGGCGCCGCTGCAGTACCAGGCCACAGCCCAGGCCGAGTGCCGCAGCGAGCGCCGCCACATCGCCGCGATCGCTGCCCCCCAGAGCGCGAGCGCAACGAGCATGAGGCCGACCGCGAGCCAGATCGACGCGCCGGCGTCGAGCGGGATCGCGACGGCAAGGATGATCGCCCCGAGGTTCCAGGCGAAGAGCTGGCCCCGAACCAGCCGCCGCGGCGGCGGGTCGGTGGCGAGGAAGGCGCCGGCGAAGAACTGGCTGGCGCCGAGAACGAGCTGGGAGACGCCGCCGGCGAAGGCGAGGTGAAGGGCGAGCCAGCGCCCCCAGGGCCAGGGGTCGAGCGCCTGGACGACGGCCGCGGCGGCGGCGGCCGCGAGGAAGGCGAGGCCGCAGACGAAGAAGGAGCCGACGACGTCGGTCGGGCGCAGATCACCCTCGTTCCGCGGCCGCGGCTGGCAGCGCCGGCGCGTCCGCTCCGCCGGCCGTGGCGGGTCGAGCGGTCGCGGTTCCATGGCCGTCAGTTTTACACACTCCCGGTGTGTAAAAGCCGACACGCCCGCGCCTCGATTGCTAATTTACACAGCCATCGTGTAAAAACTCTTACGTCCGGAGGCATCGATGACGAGCATTGCGCCCACGCGAGCGGCGGTTGCCGCGGGGAGAGGGAACGAGGCGGATTTCGGCGTCTCCGGCCATGAACTTCTCCGTCGCTGGGTCAACGGATTCATCGGCACCCTGCTCGGCATCGGCTTCGGCGTCGGCCTCGTCGTCCTTCTCCGCGCCGTCTCGGGCCTGCCGATCTGGCAGACCGAACAGACCGGCTACCCGCACGTCATCGTCCCGCTGCTCACCGGCTCGCTGGGCTTCCTGACCGGGTTCGGGTGCTTCACCTACTGGCTGAAGTGGGCGCTCGGAATGCCGACCGAGCCCGAGGACCACAGCCAGCACGGCGCCTCCAGCTGGCGCGACTACTTCAGCTTCAACACCGATCACAAGGTGATCGGCATCCAGTACATCGTCACCACCTTCGTCTTCTTCTTCATCGGCGGGCTGCTGGCGATGCTGATCCGGGCCGAGCTGGCGCAGCCGGGCACCCAGATCGTCGACGCGGCGACCTACAACAGCCTCTTCTCGACCCACGCCGCGATCATGATCTTCATGTTCCTGATCCCGACCTTCGCCGGGATCGCCAACTACGTGCTGCCGTTGATGCTGGGCGCGCCGGACATGGCCTTCCCGCGCCTCAACGCGCTCAGCTTCTGGCTGCTGCCGGTTGCCGGCGTCATCTTCGTCGGCAGCTTCCTCGCCCCCGGCGGCGCCTTCGACGCCGGCTGGACCGGCTACGCCCCGCTCTCCACCGGGGCGCCGCTCGGGCAGAGCTTCTTCAACGTCGGCATCCAGTTCGCCGGCTTCTCCTCGATCCTCGCCGCGCTCAACTTCCTGGTCACGATCGTCACCATGAGGGCGCCGGGGATGAGCTTCTGGCGGATGCCGCTGCTGGTCTGGGCCAACCTCGCCACCTCACTGCTGGTGATCGCCGCGACCCCGTTCATCGCCGGCGTCCAGGCGATGGTTCTCCTCGACCGCCTCATGCACACCAACTTCTTCGACTTCGCCGCCGGCGGTGACGTCGTCAGCTACCAGCACATCTTCTGGTTCTATTCCCACCCCGCCGTCTACATCATGATCATCCCCGGCTTCGGGATCATCAGCGAGGTCATCTCGACCAACGCCCGCAAACCGATCTTCGGCTACCGGCTGATGGCTCTGTCGCTGCTGCTGATCATCGTCCTCAGCTACTCGGTCTGGGCCCACCACATGTTCGTCGCCGGGATGTTCAGCTGGCTGCGGATCCCGATGATGATGACCTCGGTCCTGATCGCGGTGCCGACCGGGATCAAGATCTTCTCCTGGCTGGGAACCCTCTTCTTCAGCAAGATCCACCTCCGCTCGACCGCGATGCTGTTCGCGCTCGGCTTCATCGCGAGCTTCGTCGTCGGCGGCATCAGCGGCGTCATGGTCGCCCTGGTGCCGATCGACATGCACGTCACCGACACCTACTTCATCGTCGCCCACATCCACTTCGTCTTCTTCGCCGGCTCGGTCTTCACGATCTTCGCCGGCGTCTACCACTGGTTCCCGAAGATCACCGGGCGGATGTTCGACGAGCGGCTCGGGCGCTGGCACTTCTGGCTGACCCTGATCGGCACCTGGGGCACCTTCCTGCCGATGCA
>JAFDWC010000197.1 GCA_018268655.1 Actinomycetota bacterium | reverse complement strand
CCGAATGGCGCTGCCATTCGCTCGTCGACGTGCACTCCGCTGCTTGGTCAGACGCGCCCCCTCGCGCACGTCTGCTTCCCGGCGACCGTCAGTCCGGCGGCCGCTTGAGTTGGCGGTGCAGGCCGGCCTTCCCTTGCTCCAACCTCGGAAATATCGGAGTGCCGATCTTTGCCACGCCGGGGTGGGGAAACGATCGAAGTCGTGACGGCTACGGGGCTGCGGCTGCGGCGACGGCGCTCATCGCGGCGAGGGTGCCGGAGGCGAGGCCGCGGATGACGACGGTGTCGAGGACCTCGGCGTAGGCGCTGAGGGCGGCCTGGGCGGCGGCGGCGTCGGCGGCGGCGACGCCTACCGTTCCCTCGGGCTGGGCCAGCCGCTGGAAGTGGTGTTCGTAGCCCGGGTGGAGCTGGCGGTAGAAGGATTCCTCCTTGGCCAGGCGCTCCTCGGCGTCGGGGCCGACGGCGGTGCGGACGTAGCCGAAGACCGGCGGCCGCTCACGCCCCGCGGTCGCCGCGCCGTCCGCCACCCACTGCTTCGCCTCCGCCGCGTACTCGGGGGTCATCCAGTTGACGAAGGCGCCGTCATAGGCGGCGCCGGCCAGCTCGCACATCTTCGGCCCCATCGCGGCGAGGACGATGCGGACGCCGGGGAGGGCGGCGCGGATCGTCGCCAGCTCCTCGCGCATCGTCGTCAGCGGCTTCTTGGTGAAGCCGGCGCCGACCCCGAGCCAGAGGCGGGCGGGGTCGAGGTGGAAGTCGTGGCGGTCGGCGGCGATCTGGCTCGGCGGCGTGCGGTCGATCGCGATCACGCCGACCCCGAGGTCGAGCGCCGCCGCGCCCGCGCCGAAGACCGAGAGCGTCTCCAGCCCCTTGGCGCCCGGGTGGTCGTTCGACCACATCGAGTCGTAGCCGAGCTCGGCGCAACGCGCCGCCAGCGGCCCGGCGACCTCGGGGTCGAGGCCGGCGGCGACTCCGAAGCCGCGGCCCATGCTCAGGCGGCTCCGCCGCTCGGCGCCGAGGCGGCTTTCTCGAACAGCGCCACGCACTCGATGTGCGGCGTCTGCGGGAACATGTCGACCGGTCGCACGCGCTGCAGCCTATAGCCGGCCTCGACCAGCTGGGCGGCGTTCGGAGCCAGCGTCGTCGGGTTGCAGGAGACGTAGACGATCTTCTGCGCCCCGCACTCGATCACCCGGCGGACGATTTTCTGCGAGAGGCCGGCGCGGGGCGGGTCGACGACGACCACATCCGGTTTACCCGCCTCCTCGAGCAGCGGGCGCACCCCGGTGCGCGCGTTGGCGGCGACGAACCTGGCGTTCCCGATCCGGTTGCGGCGGGCGTTGCGCTCGGCGTCGGCGATCGCCTCGGGGACGATCTCGAGGCCCCAGACCTCTCCCGCCCGCCCGGCCAGCGAGAGGCCGATCGTGCCGATCCCGCAGAAGAGGTCGAAGACCCGCTCGCGCCCAGAGAGGCCGGCGAACTCGGCGGCGACCGCGTAGAGGCGCTCGGCCATCTCGGTGTTGGTCTGGAAGAAGGCGCCGTGGGAGATCTCGAGGTCGAGCTCGAACAGTCGCTCGCGCAGGCGCTCCTCGCCGAGCACCCCGGTCGGCCCATCGGTGCCGCCGGAGTCGCCCTCGACCTGGGTGTGGAGGTCGACCGGGGGCCGCGGAAAGCGGGCCGGGGTGGTGACGAGCCGGGTCTGGACCTGACCGGTGCGGCGCCCCTCGCGGACTGTGAGGTTGCGGAGGACCCCGCGGCGGGCGCCGGCGTCGTAGGTCGGGACCGATTCGGCGCGGGCCCATTCGCGGACCTCGTTGCGGGCGGCGTTCCCGGCCTCGGAGGCGAGGTGGCAGTCCTCGACGTCGACGATCAGGTCCCAGCGGCCGCGGGCGTGGAAGCCGAGCGTCGGCTCGCCCTCCTCCGACTCGCCGAAGGAGTACTCGAGCTTGTTGCGGTAGCGCCAGGTTTGTTCGGCGGAGACGATCTCCTCCAGCTCGTAGCCGCCGAGGCCGCCGAGGCGGTCGAGCGCCTCCGCGACCTGCGCCTGCTTGGCGGCCCGCTGGCGCTCGTAGGGAAGGCCCTGCCAGGGGGCCCCGGGACAGGGCTCGCCGCCGTGGCTGCAGACGTCGGCGACGCGGTCGGCGCCGGGCCGCAGCAGCTCGACCGTGCGCGCCTCGGCGAACCGCTTCTTGCCCTTGGTGACTTCGGCCCGGACCCGGTCGCCCGGCAGCGCCCCGGCGACGAAGACGACGAAGCCGTCGGCGCGGGCGACGCCGCGGCCGCCGAAGGCGAGCGAGTCGATCTCGACCTCGAGCAGCTCGCCCCGGCGCGGCCCGCGGGCGCTCCTGGTCTCCGTACCCGCCTCCACCTCAGCCGAGTTTCTTCGCCGCCCGCCGCGCCTGGCGGGTCAGCTTCTCCAGCTCGGAGAGGAGGGCGTCGGTCTGCTTGCGGCCTTTCTTGACCAGGTCGCCAAACATCTTTTCGGCGTCGCCCTGGGTCATCCGGCCGCGCTTGACGGCGTCGTCGACGACGTCCTGGATCCGCTCGCGGCTGAGGGTGACGCTCTGCTCGAGGTGCTTGCGGAACTCGGCGACGCTCTTGTCGAGGCCGCTGGTCGCTTTCGAGCTCGCCGCTTTCGCCGCGCCCGCTCTTGCTTTCGCGCCCGCTTTTTTCGGCGCGGCCTTTTTGGCTTTGGTCGCTTTCGCTTTGGCTTTCGGTTTCGGTTTCGACGCTTTGGTCGCTTTCGCTTTGCCGTCCGCTTTTTTCTCGGCCATCTCGCGCCTCCAGGTTCGCTTTGCCGGCTGCTAGGCCCGACTATCTCAATTCGCCGAGCTCGATGGCTCGGTCTTCGGCAGTGCCGCCGGCTCGCCTGCCTCGAAGCGGGCCTCGACGACGTCGTGGTCGGAGAGCCGCAGCGCCCGCCCGTCGAGCGGCAGCTCGCGTCGCTGCGGCGGCCACTGGGCGGGCTCGGCCCGGACCTCGAGCCCGCGGGCGAGCAGGTGGTCGATAGCCCGCGGTGCGGTCGGCGGGCCGCCGATCCCGAACTCGCTCGCCAGTTGCTCGAACAGCTGAGGCTGCTCGGCCGGGCGCAGGTTGAGGTCGCCGCCGAAGAGGAGCGGCGAGCCGGCCGCCCACTCGGTCGCCGCCCGGGCCGCCCTCAGCACGTCCTCGACGGCGAGGGCCGGCTGGTCGTTGGTCGCGTGCAGGTTGGCGATGCAGACGCCGGAGGCGGTGCGAGTGAAGGCCATCGCCCGGCGCTCCGGCGGGCCCTCGTGGATCGCCAGCTCGCGGCGCTCGGCGATCCCGCCGAGCCTGCCGGGGACCCGGACCAGGGTCAGGTTCGAGCCGCCCTCGCCGGAGGCCATCAGGTCCGGGTTCTGGCGCGCCAGCAGAGCCCGCAGCGGCGCCAGCGAGTTGCGCGAGGTCAGCGCCCGGTGGGCCTCGGCGGCGCAGGCGCGGGCGAGCGGCTCGGCGAAGCGCGGCGGCACCTCCTGCAGCAGCGCCACGTCCCAGGCGCTGGCGGCGAGCAGGGTCGCGAACTCGGGGCTGAGGTCGCGGTTGACCTGAACGTGGGTGGCGTTCTGCTCGTCGAAGCGGAGGATTCGCGAGCGCCAGGTCCGCAGCGAGGCGTCCGGTGGGTGGTCACGGCCGTGGAAGAGGTTCCAGCAGATTGCGGTGAACTCCACGCCCGTAGTATCTCCGCCTTGAGCGCGACCAGGAACACGACCAAGCGCGACTTCATCACCGGTGAGGAGCTCGGCGGCTTCGAGCTCGGGAAGCTGCTCGACCGCGCCGCCGCACTCAAAGCCGGCCGCGATGAGCGGCTCGGCGGCGACTCGTTGGCCGGCCGCAGCGTCGCCCTGATCTTCGAGAAGCCCTCGACCCGGACCAGGATCTCCTTCGACGTCGGCGTCGCCGAGCTCGGCGGCCACCCGGTCGTCCTCCGCGGCGATGAGATGCAGCTCTCCCGTGGCGAGTCGATCGGCGACACCGCCCGGGTCCTCTCCCGCTACGTCGACGCGATCGTGATCCGCTCCGGCTCCCACCAGAACGTGGTCGCGCTGGCGGCCGAGGCCGAGGTGCCGGTGATCAACGCCCTCACCCCGCTCCACCACCCCTGCCAGGCGCTGGCCGACCTGCTGACCATGCGCGAGCGCTTCGGCGACCTCGAGGGGCGGCGGCTGGCCTACGTCGGCGACGGCAACAACGTCGCCCGCTCGCTGGCGCTGGTCGGCGACCGCGCCGGTGTCAACGTCGTCGTCGCGGCGCCGCCCGGCTACCAGCTGGAGGAGGGGACGGGGGCCGAGCTGACCGCCGACCCGCGCGCCGCCGCGGCCGGGGCCGACGCCCTCTACACCGACGTCTGGGTCAGCATGAGCGACCTCGAGGCCGAGGCCGACCGCCGCCGCGCCGACCTCGCCCCGTTCCGGCTCGACGCCGACCTGGTGGCCGCCGCCAAGGACGAGGCGATCGTCCTCCACTGCCTCCCGGCTCACCCCGGCGAGGAGATCGAAGCCGACGTTCTCTACTCCGGGGCGTCGGCGGTCTGGGACCAGGCGGAGAATCGGCTGCACGCCCAGAAGGCGTTGCTGGAGCTGCTGCTCGCCGG
>JAFDWC010000196.1 GCA_018268655.1 Actinomycetota bacterium | reverse complement strand
TGTCCGGGATCCCGGACAAAGGACAACCACAACTTTTAGATGTGTCTAAACTATCGATTTAGACGTGTCTAATTCACAGGCCATCGAGGACTACGCGAAGGCGATCTACGCGCTCGCCGCGGACCGCCGCGAGGACGCCCTGGTCCAGAACGGCGAGGTTGCCGAGCGGCTCGGGGTCACCCCGGCGACGGCGACCTCGATGCTGCAGAAGCTGGCCGACCTCGGCCTCGTCGATTACCGCCCCTATAAGGGAGTCCGCCTGACCGGGGCGGGGGAGAAGCTGGCGCTCGAGGTGATCCGCCACCACCGCCTGATCGAGGCCTACCTGGCCGAGGCGCTGGGAATGCCCGAGGACCGGGTCCACGAGGAGGCCGAGGTGCTCGAGCACTACATCTCCGAGGAGCTCGAGGCGCTGATCGCCGCCAAGCTCGGCGAACCGAGCCACGACCCGCATGGCAACCCGATCCCCGGTCCCGATCTGCACCCGCCCGCGCCGGAGCTGACGCCTTGAACCCGCCGCCTCCGCCGCCCGCGAGCGCCCAATCGGAAGCGACCGCGGAGAGCGTGCTGCCGGGCGAGGCCGCGGTCGCCCGCGCCGCCCGCCGCTCGCTCGACGGCCACAGCCGCGGCCTCGCCCGCGTCTGGCCCTTCCTCGGCCCGGCCTTCATCGCCGCCGTCGCCTACATCGACCCCGGCAACTTCGCCACCAACATCGCCGGCGGCGCCAAGTTCGGCTACCTGCTGCTGTGGGTCGTCCTCGCCGCCAACCTGGTCGCGATGCTGGTCCAGGCGCAGTCGGCGAAGCTCGGTATCGCGACCGGCAAGAACCTCGCCGAGCTCTGCCGCGAACGCTTCCCGCGCCGCGCCGCGATCGGCCTCTGGCTCCAGGCCGAGGTCGTGGCGATGGCCTGCGACATCGCCGAGATCGTCGGCGCCGCACTCGGGCTCAACCTCCTGTTCGGGATCCCGCTCTTCCCGGCCGGGGTGATCGCCGGGCTCGGTGCCTTCGCGATCCTCGCCCTGCAGCAGGCCGGGTTCCGGCGGCTCGAGGTCGGGATCACCGTCCTCGTCCTCGTCGTCGTCGCCTCCTTCGTCTACCAGCTGTTCGACGCGAACCCCGACGGCAGCGAAGTCGCCCGGCACCTGTTCGTGCCGGGCTTCGCCGGCACCCAGAGCCTCCTGCTCGCCACCGGGATCGTCGGCGCGACGGTGATGCCGCACGTCATCTACCTCCACTCGGCGCTGACCCAGCGGCGGATCGTCGGCCGCAACAGCGCCGAGCGCAGGAAGATCCTCAACTTCGAGAAAGTCGACGTCGTCGTCGCCCTCTCGATCGCCGGCCTCGTCAACCTCTCGATGATGATCGTCGCCGCCGCTCTCTTCCACGGCGGCGGGATGACCGGAATCGACACGATCGAAGGGGCCTACGAAGGCCTGCAGACGGCGGTCTCCGACCGCGCCGCGGCGATCTTCGGCGTTGCCCTGCTCGCCTCCGGGTTCGCCTCCTCCTCGGTCGGGACGATGGCCGGGCAGGTGGTGATGCAGGGGTTCGTCCGCCGCCGCATCCCCCTCTTCCTGCGCCGTGCGATCACCCTCACCCCGGCTCTGCTCGTCCTCGCCATCGGCTTCAACCCGACCGACGCCCTCGTCGCCAGCCAGGTCGTCCTCTCCTTCGGCATCCCCTTCGCGCTGGTGCCGCTCTTGATGATCGCCGCCGACCGCGGCGTGATGGGCGACCTCGTGAACCCGCGCTGGGTGACCGCGGTCGCCGGCGCCGTCGCCACGCTGATCATCGCCCTCAACGTCTTCCTGCTCTACCAGGCCTTCTTCGGGTAGCCGGCGCGCCGGATGATCGATTCGTCCTTGATCTGCTCGGCCGGGCGCGTCCCCGGTCACACGCGCATTGGGAATCAATCATCTAGATTTCGCCCGTGGCCCTTGCCGAAGACTTCCAGCGCGTGCTCGACGCGCTGCCGCCCGACTGGACCGATCTCGAGATCGACCTGCGGATCGATGACGAGGACCGCTACATCGACACCGCGGTGGCGCTGAGCCAGGTCAACGCCCAGCCCTACCGCCATCCGCTGTCGGATCCCTGGCACTGGCGCCTGCTGATCGCCCACAGCTTCGGCCACGCCGCGGCCGCCGAGTCGGTCAAGGGTGTGCTGGCGAAGCTCGACGGGGAAGGGACCGCGGGCTCGCTGCGGGTCGCCGAGGTCCGCGAGGGACGGTCCGAGGTGGTGCAGATGTGGGGGCGGCCGGAGAGCGTCCGCCAGGAGTTCCGCCAGCGCCGCGCGATCTAGCGCGAGGGGCGAGAGCGGATGGCCCGAATCGTCTCCGTCGCCACCGACCTGATGGGGGCCAGCCGGGTCGACGCGACCCTGACCGCGGCCGGCCACCACGTCGTCCTCGCCCGCTCGATCGCCGTGGCCTCGCTCGACGGGGCGGAGCTGATCGTCGCCGATCTCGACGCCGAGGAGGCGACGGCCCTGGTCGGGCACGGGGTGCCGGTGCTCGGCTACTACTCGCACGTCGACGCGGCGACCCGACAGGCGGCGCTCGACGCCGGGGTCGACCTGGTCGTCCCACGGTCGCGGATGGCGCGGGAACTGCCGGAGCTGGTGGCGGGGCTCCTGGGCGCCTAGGCGCTCAGGTCGAAGGCGGCGGCGACGTCGAGCTTTTCCTGCAGCAGGCCGTGGGCGAGGGCCCAGGCGGCCCATTCGCGCAGGACCCGCGGGTCGAACGGCTCCGGCTCGAGGGCGGGGAGGAGGGCCTGGAGCTGGGCCTGCTGGTCAGAGCGCTGCAGCGAGGGATCGGCGGCGAGCAGGTCGTCGAGAGCCCTGGCCGGGTTGGCCTCGGTGAAGCGGTAGCCACGGCGGGTCGCGGCGACGACGTTCGCCACCAGCTCGGGCTGCTGGCGGAGGACGCGTTCGGTCGTGGTCAGGACCAGCTCCGGGTAGGGCGGGGCGCCGTATTCGTCGACTTTGAAGATGCGGATCGGGACCCCGGCCTGGCGCAGCGCAACGCCCTCGGCGTTCCAGAACCCGGTCGCGGCGTCGACCTTGCCGGCGGCTAGGGCGCTGACCGCGTTGAAGCCGATCGTCACCCGGTTGACCCTCCCCGGGTCGCCGCCGGCGGCGCTGACCTCGGAATCGACCACGGCTTCGTCGGAGGGCAGGCCGGTGACCCCGACCGTCCTCCCGTCGAGCTGGCGGGGGGAGGCGATGCCGCGGTCGGCGCGGGCCAGGATCGCGGCCAGCGGCCGCTGCACGATCGGCATCACCCCGACCAGCGGCAGGCCCTTTTCGCGGGCGATCCCGAGGTCGGTGATGTCGAGGATCGCGAACTCGGTGCGGCCGGCGGCGAGCAGCTTCGGGGCGTCGGTCGATTCGCCCGGGATCTGCACGTGCAGACTCACCCCTGCGTCCGCGTAGAACCCTTCCGAGCGGGCCGCAAAGATCCCCGTGTGGACGGCGTTGGGGGTGAAATCGAGCACGACGGTCGCGCCGATCGGCGCGCCCGGTTCCGCGCCTCCGCCGCCGCAGCCGGTTGCGAGGCCGGTCAGGGCGAGGGAGGCCGCCAGCAGCGCGACAGCCCTTCTCATCTCGGCCGAACCTATTGGATTGAGCGATTGTGAGTAGACTGCCGGCCGTCTGAGGGACCCAAACGGTCCAGACCAACGAGGAGGAGCCACAAGTGCAGGAGAAAGGACTTCCCGCCTACCTGGCGGAGCTGATCGGAACGCTGTTCCTGGTGTTCTTCATCACCAGCGTCGTCGTCCTCTTCGTCTCGACTGGATCGCAGGCACAGTTCGGTTCCGACTTCGCCGTCGTCGGGTTCGCCCAGGGCCTGGTCCTGCTTGCGATGATCGCGATCTTCGGTGGCGTCAGCGGTGGCCACTTCAACCCGGCGGTGACGCTGGCGGTCGCGGTGATCCGCAAGATCAGCCCGCTCGACGCGGTGATCTACATCCTCGCCCAGCTCTCCGGCGCCGTCCTCGGTGCGCTGCTGACCAAGTCGCTGCTGCTCGACGAGGGTCGCGCCACCCATTACGGCGCCGGCTCGATCAGCCCGATGCTTTCCGGCAACGTCGCCGGCGCCGCGGTCGAGGGGCTCGGCGTCCTCGTCCTCGTGATGGTCATCCTCGCCACCGTCTTCTCGAAGAAAAACCTCAAGGACTGGGCGCCGCTGGGGATCGGCTTCACCTTCGTCTTCATGATCATGGTCGGCGGCCCGCTGACCGGCGGCTGCTTCAACCCGGCCCGCTGGTTCGGCGCCGCCCTGGTCAGCAACGAATGGGGTGGGGTCTGGCCCTACCTGGTCGGCCCGCTGGTCGGCGCGATCGTCGCCGTCGGCGTCTGGCGCTTCGTGATCGAGCCCGGCAGCAACCCGGCCCCGGCCAAGTCGCAGCCGGCGCAGACCTCCGCGGCCGCCAAATAGCGAGATAGCCGAAGCCCCCCGGCTGGCCGGGGGGCGCCCGCCGCGCGCGCCTGGCCGGAGGGGCGCGTGCGGTAGTTTGGCGCGGTGCGCCGGGTCACCTTCTCCCGCAACTTCACCCTCTCGCTCTCGCGTAGCTGCCGCTGCTATTGCAAGTACTGCGCCTTCGCCACCCACCAGGCCCACCTGCACGCGCC
>JAFDWC010000195.1 GCA_018268655.1 Actinomycetota bacterium | reverse complement strand
GTCTTCCCCGGCGCCAAGGAGCTGATCCTGGTCCGCGACTTCCGCGACCGGCTCAGCTCCGTCTTCGCCTGGAACGAGAAGCGCGGCGACCACGGCTTCGGGCACGACGCGGAGATGAGCAAGGCCGAGTACCTGGTCGCGCGGGTGCGTGGCGACGCCGACGGTCTGATCGACCGCTGGCGGCGGCGCGGCGACGCCGCCCACCTGGTCCGCTACGAGGACCTGATCCTCGAGCCCGAGGCGACCCTGGCCGGAATCTTCGCCTACCTCGGCATCGAGGCCGACGAGCCCGCCGTGCGGGCCGTGCTCGAGCAGGCGAACCAGCCGACCGAGCACCTCGACGCCCACCGCACGGTGAGCGACCCGAGGCAGACGATCGGCCGCTGGCGCCGCGACCTGCCCGAGGACCTCGCCGCCGCGACCAACGAGCTTCTGGCACCCGAGCTGGAGGCCTTCGGCTACGCGTGAGGACGACGATCGCCATCGCCGGTTCGATCGCCCAGCGCCCGCGGCGCCCGGGCCACGCCTGGGCGCTGCTCGGCTGGGCGCTCGGCTGCCGCGAGCTCGGCCACGAGGTCCTCTTCCTCGACCGGCTCGACCAGGGCGGCGACGCGGGCTGGCTGGCCGGCGCGATGGCGGTCGCCGGGCTGGAGGGGCGCTATGCGCTCCTGCTCGACGGCGGCGGGACGATCGGGCTTTCGCGGCGCGAGGTCGTCCGCGAGCTGGGCCGGGCCGAGCTGCTGCTCAACGTCAACGGCTTCCTCGAGGACCCGGAGCTGCTGGGCGCGGCGCGGCGGCGGGTCTACCTCGACATCGATCCCGGCTTCGGCCAGATCTGGGCCGCCCAGGGGCTGGCCGACACCTTCGCCGGGCACGACGACTTCGTCAGCGTCGGGACCAACCTCGGCGCCCCCGATTGCACGGTGCCGCTGCTCGGCCGCGAGTGGATCCCGACCCTGCCGCCCGTCGCCCTCGATCGCTGGCCCGCCGTCGCCGGCGGCCGCGGGTTCACCAGCGTCGGCAGCTGGCGCGGCCCGTTCGGCCCGCTCGAGCACGGAGGCGAGACGCTCGGCCTCCGCGTCCACGAGCTGCGGCGATTCGCCGAGCTGCCGCGCCTGGTCGACGCGCGCTTCGAGCTGGCGCTCGACATCGATCGCGCCGACGCCGCCGACCGCGAGCTGCTCGAACGCGGCGGCTGGGGCCTCGTCGACCCGCTGCGGCAGCTCGGCGACTTCGCGTCCTACGCCGGCTACCTGCGCGGCTCGGCGGCCGAGATCTCGATCGCCAAGCAGCTCTACGTGGCGACCCGGGGCGGCTGGTTCAGCGACCGCAGCGCCGCCTACCTGGCCAGCGGCAAGCCGGTCCTCGCCCAGGACACGGGCTTCGGCGCGGCGTTGCCGACCGGCCTCGGGCTGCTCAGCTTCGAGGACCCCGCCGGCGCCGCCGCGGCGGCCGCCGAGGTGGCGGCGCGACCGCGCCAGCACGCGCTGGCGGCGCGGCGCCTCGCCGAGGAGCACCTCGACGCCGGCCGCGTCCTCGCGCGGCTGCTCGACCGGTTGGGGGCGCGGTGAGCGTCGCTCCCTCCAGCCGGCCCGCCGCCGGTGCGCCGGCCGCGGTCGAGCGCCTCGAGCTGATCGAGGTGAGCCAGGAGCGGGGCGGGGGCGTGCGCGGGCACTTCCGCGCCCTCGCCGGCGGCGGGCGACGGCTCGCGATCACCGGATGGGTGCTCGGCGGCGAGGTCGCCGCCACCGCCGTGGTCGTCGTCGCCGACGACACCGACGTGGGGCGCGCGCCGGTTGCCGGCGAGCGCCCCGACGTCGGCGAGAAATACCCCGAGGAGCCCGCGGCGGCGAGCTGCGGCTTCCGCCTCGAGCTGGAAGCGGCGGGGAGCGGGGAGAGCCAGCTCGAGCTCTTCGCGCTGCTCGAGGACGAGACCCGCGAGCCCCTGGGGCGGATCCGGTGCCGGTCGCTCTCCTAGCCGGCGCGGTAGCGAGCAAGCCGCTGAACGGCGGTGAGGCCTGGGTGCGGCTGAACTGGCTGCTCGGCCTGCGGCGCCTCGGCTGGGAGGTCTTCTTCGTCGAGTGCCTGGCGGCGCCGCTCGACCCGATCGGCCGCGCCCACCTCGACGCGGTGATGGCCGAGCACGGGCTCGGCGACCGCTGGGCGCTGCTCGACCAGCGCGGCGGCAGCGTCGCCGGCCTCTCCGCCGCCGAGGTCGAGGCCGTCGCCGCCGAGGCCGAGGTCCTCTTCAACCACAGCGGCAACCTCGGGCCGGGCCCCCTGCGGGAGGCGCCGCGGCGGCGGGTCTACGTCGACCTCGACCCCGCCTACACGCAGGTCTGGGACGCGGACCCGGCGCTCGCCTTCTCGGTCGCCGGTCACGATCGCCACGTCACCGTCGGCCTCGGCGTCGGCCGCGATGGCTGCCGGCTGCCGAGCGGCGGCGTCGAGTGGGTCCCGACGCTGCCGCCGGTCGTCCTCGAGCACTGGCCCGCGGCGCCGGCGTCGCGGGCCGCTCCGCTCCGCTTCACCACCGTCGCCACCTGGCGCGGGCCGTACGGCCGGCTGCCGCTGGCGGGCGGGCTGGCGGGGGGGAAGCACCACGAGTTCCGGCGCCTGCTCGACCTCCCCGGCGCCGTCTCGGGGGCGGCCTTCGAGCTCGCCGTGGACATCCATCCCGGCGACGGGGCCGACCTCGAGGCGCTCCTCGACGCCGGCTGGACCGTGGTCTCGCCGCGCGAGGTGGCGTCGACCCCGGCGGCCTTTGCCGCCTACCTGCGCGGCTCCGGCGCCGAGTTCTCGGTCGCCCAGGGCGCCTACGTCGACTCCCGTTGCGGCTGGTTCAGCGACCGCACCGCGGCCTACCTGGCCAGCGGCCGGCCGGCGCTGGTCCAGGCCACCGGGGTCGACCGCGAGCTGCCGGTCGGCGAGGGGCTGCTGAACTTCACCGACCGCGCCGGCGCCGCGGAGGCGGCGAGGCGGATTGTCGCCGACCCCGCCGGGCACGCCGAGGCGGCCCGCGCCCTCGCCGAGGAGCACCTCGATTCCGACCTCGTCCTCGGCCGCCTGCTCGAGCGCCTCGACCTCGGGGCCCTGGTCTCGTGAGCGGCGAACGGCTGAAGATCCTGGTCAGCGGCATGGTCGCCGGCGATCCCTGGCAGGGCGGCGCCACCGCGGCGGTCCTGCAGTACGTGGACGGCCTGAGCGGCCTCGGCCACGAGGTGCTCGTGGTCGAGCCGGTCGCGCCGGCGGCGCTCGACGGCGCCGGCCCGGTCGCCGCCTACTTCGGCTCGCTGGCCCCGCTGGCGGGGCGCGCCGCCCTGCTGGCCCGCGACGGAGGCGGGACCCTGGGCCTGCCCTACGCGGAGGTCGAGCGGTTCGCCCGCGAGGCCGACGTCCTCCTCAACGTCTCCGGGATGCTGCGCGACGAGCGCCTGCTCGAGCCGATCGAGGTTCGCGTCTTCCTCGACCTCGATCCCGGCTTCAACCAGGTCTGGGCGGCGGAGGGATTCGACTTCGGGCTCGACCGCCACACCCACTGCGCCTCGGTCGGGACCCGCATCGGCGCGGCCGATTGTCCGATCCCGACCCTGGGGCGAGCCTGGATCCCGACCCTGCCGCCGGTCGCGCTGCCGCGCTGGCCGGAGGGGGACGGAGCGGGCAGGGCCTGGACGAGCGTCGGCAACTGGCGCAGCTACGGCTCTCCCAGCCACGAGGGGGTGCGGTACGGCCAGCGCGCCCACTCGCTGCGGCGGCTGCTCGAGCTGCCGCGGCGCAGCGGCGCCCGCTTCGAGCTGGCGCTCGGCATCGACCCGGGGGAGCGCGCCGACCTCGCGGCTCTGGCCGAGAACGGATGGGGGCTGCTCGACGCGCGCGCGGTGGCCGCGACGCCGGGCGCCTACGGCGAGTTCGTGCGCGGCTCGCGGGCCGAGCTCGGCGTCGCCAAGGAGGGGTACGTGGTCAGCCGCGGCGGCTGGTTCAGCGACCGGTCCGCCGCCTACCTGGCGAGCGGCCGGCCGGTGGTCGCCCAGGACACCGGGTTCGGGGCGGCGCTGCCGACCGGCCTCGGGCTGCTCAGCTTCGATGACGTCGAGGCCGCGGCCGCCGCGGTCGAAACGGTGGAGGGCGACCTCGACCGCCACCGCCGCGCCGCCCGCGAGCTAGCCGTCGAGCACCTCGATGCGTCCCGGGTCCTGCCCGCGCTGCTGGAGCGGGTCGCCGTCCCGGAGCCGCGGAGCTCCCTGATCGTTGATTGATTCAGGTGGCTATGGCGACGTCAATCCATCAACGATGCAGCGGCCGTCGCCCGTCCGAATACCGGACGAGCTTCCCGATCGCGGAGCTCGAGCTGGAGGTGCCGGGGGAGGGGCGGCTGAAGGCCGTCTGCAAGCGGCTCGATTGGGACCAGCTCGACCCGGTCGCGCGGCTCGCCAAGCCGCGCTTCCTCCACGATCCGCGGCGGGAGCCGTACGCCTACGAGCGGTTGCTGCCGCTCGGCCCCGCCGGGCCGCCGCGATTCCTCGGCGCGCCGGAGGAGGGAGGGGCGCGGCTCTTGGTCGAGTGGATCGACGGCCGCGACCTGGTCGAGGTCGGCGAGCGCGAGCTCTGGGAGGAGGCGGCGGCCTGGCTCGGCCGGTT
>JAFDWC010000194.1 GCA_018268655.1 Actinomycetota bacterium | reverse complement strand
CGCCGTTCCAGGTTTTCGCCGGCGAAGCGCTGGATCAGCTCGATCCCGCGCCGGCTTTTGAGGAAGCAGATCGTCCGCACCCCCTGGCTGACCAGCTCGGCGAGCAGGTCGGCGGCCTCGCCCAGAGCCGAGCGCCGGGTGCCGCTGCGCTCATCGATCAGCGGCGGATTCCAGATCGCCAGCTCGCGCCCGGCCCGCGGAGCGCCGTCGTCGTCGACCAGCTCGAACGGGGTCCCGACCAGCCGCTCGGCCAGCTCGACTGGGTTGGCGATCGTCGCCGAGGCGAGCAGGAAGCGCGGCTCGGAGCCGTAGGAGCGGGCCAGCCGCCGCAGCCGCCGCAGCACGTTGGCGACGTGGGAGCCGAAGACCCCGCGGTAGGTATGGGCCTCGTCGACCACGACCCAGCGCAGGTTGGCGAGGAAGTCGCCCCATTTGCGGTGGTTGGGGAGGACGGCGACGTGGAGCATGTCCGGGTTGGTGAGGACGAGGTTGTTGCGGCGGCGGATCGCCGGTCGCTCCTCGCGCGGGGTGTCGCCGTCGTAGATCGCCTCGCGCAGACCCGGCGGCCGCAGCTGCGCCAGCTTCCGCGCCTGGTCCTGGGCGAGCGCCTTGGTCGGGTAGAGGTAGAGGGCGCGCTGCTTCGGCGCAGCGGCGATCCCGTCGAGCACCGGCAGGTTGAAGGCGAGGCTCTTGCCCGAGGCGGTGCCGCTGGTGATCACCAGGTTCGCCGCGGCGGCGGCCTCGTAGGCGCGCAGCTGGTGCGAGTAGAGCGACTCGATCCCGGTCCGGCGAAGTGCCTCGGTCAGCCCCGGGTGCAGCCCCCCGGGCAGCGACACCGGGCGCGCCGGGCGCTCTGGCTCGGCGCTCTCGGCGACGATCCGGCCGTCGCGGCGGGCGGGCTCGACGGCGAGCGCCCAGCTGGCGAATTCTGAGCTCCCCAGGCTGTGTCCTCGGTCGGCCGCCCGCGGGTCACGCACCACTGTGCGCTCCCCTTGGCGACCTCGCCGCGTCCTTGCCTGACGAGCTCAGAATCTCGCCAGCAACCTTGATCGCCTGCAGCGAGCTGCGATCGTGGATCCGCAGGATGTCGGCGCCGGCACGGACCGCCAGCGTCACCGCCGCCACCGTCCCCCACTCGCGGCGGTCGGCCGGCCAGCGCTCCTCCCAGGAGCCGGCGAGGACGGCGCCGATGAAGTCCTTGCGCGAGAGCGAGACGTAGAGCGGCAGCCCCAGCGCCCGCAGCTCCCCCAGCCGCCGCAGGATCTCGAGGTCCTGCTCGGGGCTGAGGTCGAAGTCGAGCCCGGGGTCGAGCGCGATCTGCTCGCGGGCGACGCCGTGCTCCTCGGCCAGCTCGACCCGGGCCTCGAACCAGGCGCGCAGGTGGTCGACGACGTCGTCGTAATGCCGCCACTCGCGGTCGACCCGCGGCGGCCCCTCGATATGCATGAGGACGTAGCCGCAGCCGCGGGCGCCGACCAGCTCGAACATCTCCTCGGAGCCACCGGAGATGTCGTTGACGATCGCGGCGCCGGCGTCGACCGCCACCGCAGCCACCTGCGGCGAGAAGGTGTCTGCCGAGACCGGCACCCCGGCGTGGGCGACCAGCCCGGCCACGGCCGGCACCAGCGCCGCCGCCTCCTCCGCGGCCGGCACCGGCGGCCCCGCCTTGGCCGCCACCGCGCCGACGTCGAGCATCTCGAACCCGGCCGCTGACAGCTCCAGCCCGTCGAGGACGGCCTGCTCGGGGGTGCCGGAGCGGGCGCCGGAGAACATCGAGTCGACGGTGACGTTGACGATCCCCGCCGCGATCGGGCGGCGCAGGTCGAGCGTCGTGTCGGCGAGCTTCCAGCCCACGTCGCTACGGTAGCGACCGCGGCCACCGTGGCCGCGAGGTAGAGACCGACGACCGATGGCACTCCGCGCTGTTTACACCGACCTCGACGGGACCCTGCTGGGGCGGGGGGCCTCGCTCTTCCGCGACGCCGAGGGCGGCTTCTCGACCGCCCAGTCGCGGGCGATCGAGGCCTGCTTCCGGGCCGGGGTCGAGATCGTGATCATGTCCGGCCGCCGCGAGCCCCAGGTCCACGAGCTGGCCCGGATCATGGGCCAGACCTCCTACATCTACGAGGCCGGCTGCGCCTTCGCCCTCGACGGCGAGACGACCCTGCTAACGGCGCCGATGGAGCCGTCGGAGGACGGCACGATCTACGAGCAGATCGAGGCCCGCGGCGTCCCCCGCTACCTCTTCGACCACTTCCCCGGCCAGCTCGAATACCACTCGCCCTGGCACCACGGCCGGGTCCTCTCCCACCTCTTCCGCGGCAAGGTCGACGTCGAGGAGGGCAACCGCCTGCTGGCCGAGCGCGGCGACGACGACCTGCGGCTGCTCGACAACGGCGCGATCGGCACCCCGATGCCGGCGGTCGACGGCCGTTCCCACGCCTACCACCTGGTCCCGCGCGGGGTCAGCAAGGGCGCCGCGGTAGCCGCCCACGCCCGCGCCCGCGGCTACGACCGCGAGCAGTGCGTCGCCGTCGGCGACTCGGTCGAGGACCTCGAGGTGGCGCCCTCCGTCGGCCGCTTCTTCGTCGTCGCCAACGGCCCCGAGCGCGACCCCGGCCTGCGCTCGATGCTCTCCCGCTGGAGCAACGTCACCGTCACCGACGGCGCCAACGGGGACGGTTTCTACGAGGCGGTCGTCTCGACGCTGGTCGAGAGAGGCTGAGCCAGCGGGGCGACGGCGGGCGCCTCGGCCTCGCGCTGGCGCGCGATCGCCTGGGCCCGCGCCCGCGGGCGCCGCACCCGGATGTACTCGGCGCCGAAGTAGGAGCCGAGGACCAGCGCCGCCGCCAGCACCTGCGCGACCAGCCCCTCGACGGTCGGGAAGACCGCGAACCAGAGGCCGACCCAGCCGGGGATCGCCAGCGGCACCATCGTCGTCGGCAGCCAGCCGGCGAGCTGCATCTCCTGCACGCTCTCGCCGACCATCACGATCAGGACGACGCCGAGCATCACCCCGGTCAGGACCAGCATCCGCTTGTAGTGGAGCTTGCGGTGGGCGAGGAAGGTGAGGACCCCGACCAGGAGGGTCAGCGCCAGCCCGATCCCGGCCCCCTCCAGGACCACCCCGGAGCCGTAGCCGAGCCGCAGGTTCTGGAGGAAGAGGACGACCTCGAAGCCCTCGCGGTAGACCGAGGTGAGGCCAAGCGCGATCAGCCCGATCATCGTCGCCCGGCGGCGGTCGAGGCTGGCGTGCTCGAGGATCTTCTTGCGCTGGCGGTTGCGGTTCTGGATCCAGCCGGTCCAGTAGACCTTGTGGAAGAACCAGTTCATCACCACGAGCAGGACGATCACCGCCAGCAGGCCAGTGGCGGCCTGGACGGCGAGACCGCCGGCGCCGAGCTGGCCGAGGATCCAGACCGCGGCGAACCAGGTGGCGATGGTGAGCAGGAAGCCGCTGCCGGCGCCGATCGCGATCGGCCGCCGGTAGATCGCCGCGGCACCCGCCATGCTGGCGGTGACGGCAGCGAGGACGAGGATCGTCTCCAGCCCCTCGCGGAAGACCAGGAGGCCGCTGTCGACGATCACGGCACCGCGGCTGAGGTGCTGGGTGTCGATCGGTTCGGGGGTGCCGCCGTGGGCGTTGAAGGCGCTCCAGGCAAGCAGCGCGACCAGCGCGCCACCAAGGTAGAGTGGCCAGCGTCGCTGGATCGACTCGTAGATAGCAGTCATCGCGGCGTCAAATATTAGGGAAGCCGAATTAGGGATGCCTTAAGGGGCGAAGGAGCTGGCCTTGTCCGCGGATACTGCGACCGTCGCAGAGCAGGAGTACCTGGAGATCATGTTCTGGATCGAGGAGGCCGGACTGCCGATGACCGGCGCCAACATCGCCCGCGCGATGCAGCTCTCGCCGCCGACCGTGCACGAGATGGTCGGGCGCCTGATCGCCGACGGCTACGTCGAGCGCAACCCGGACAAATCGCTGACCTTCACCGAGACCGGCCGCGAGCACGCCAGCTACATCGTCCGCCGCCACCGGATGATCGAGCGCTTCCTCACCGACGTCCTCGGCATCCCCTGGGACGAGGTGCACGAGGAGGCCGAGCGGATCGAGCACGCGATGTCGCCGGTCCTCGAGGAGAAAATGCGGCTGGCGATCGGCGACGCCACCACCTGCCCCCACGGCCACCCGATCATCGAGGGCGTGCGCGAGCAGGGCTCGCTGCTGGCCGACGTCGAGGTCGGCGCCTCCGTCGTCGTCCTGCGCTTCGAGAACGAGGCCGAGGAGCTGCTCCACTACCTGCGCAAGGCCGGCCTCGAGCCGGGGGTCGAAGGCAGGGTCGAGAGCTCCGACGAGGACAAGGTCGTGATCGCCTCCGCCGACGGCACCCACGAGGTGACCCGCAGCGTGGCCGAGACGGTCTCTGTCCGGGCCGACCCGGCGCCGCCGCCGCGGGCGGCGATTCCGGAGCAGTTGGTGCTGAGCTCGGATCGTTACGGGCGGTAGGACGGCGGCCCTTTTTAGGGACCAGGGCCTTGCGGGGCGGGCCCCTCGGCACTCCTCCCCGTGAATTTCGTCGCTCGCCCCTTTCAGGGGCTCCGCTCCGATGTTGGAGCGCCCCCCTACAGGGGGCGCAG
>JAFDWC010000193.1 GCA_018268655.1 Actinomycetota bacterium | reverse complement strand
ATCCTCGGCGGGGTCCTGATCGGCCCCTCGGTGCTGGGGCTGGTCGAAGTCAACGAGGTGCTGCGCGTGTTCTCCGAGCTCGGGGTCGTCTTCCTCCTCTTCTGGGTCGGGCTCGAGACGCGGCTCTCGGAGATGCGGGCGGTGGGGCCGACCTCGCTCGCGGTCGGCAGCGCCGGCGTCGTCGTCCCCTTCCTCGTCGGCACCGGCCTCGGCCTCGCCCTCGGCGAAGGCACCGACACCAGCGTCTTCCTCGGCGCCGCGCTGGCGGCAACCAGCGCCGGGATCACCTCGGCCACCTTCCTCGAGCTCGGGATCGCCCGCAGCCGAGCCGCCCGCACTGTCCTCGGCGCCGCCGTGATCGATGACGTGCTGGCGCTGATCCTGCTCTCGGTCGCGGTCGGCATCTCCGGCGAAGGCGGCGTCGACGTCGGCAAGATCGCCCTCTCGCTGGGGATCGCGGTCGCCTTCGTCGCCTTCGTCGCGCTCGGCGGCACCCGCCTGCTGGCGAGCCGGCCGCAGCTGCTGAAGGCGCCGCGCTTCGCCGAATCGGCCCTCCTCCCCGCGGTCCTCGTCTGCCTCGGCCTCGCCGCGTTCGCCGCCGAAATCGGCCTCGCGGCGCTGATCGGCGCCTTCCTCGCCGGGATCATCGTCGCCGAGACCAAGGACCACCACCCGATCGAGGAGGAAGTCCGGCCCCTCTACGCCTTCTTCCCGCCCTTCTTCTTCGCCTTCATCGGCATCGAGCTCAACCTCGACGCCCTCTTCAACGGCCACGCCCTGGTGCTCCTCGCCGCGGTGACGATCATCGCCGCCGCCACCAAGTACATCCCCGCCCACCGCGCCTCGCGCCGGCTCGGCCCGCGCGAAGCCGCCGTCGTCGGGGTCGGGATGGTGCCCCGGGGCGAGGTCGGGATCGTGGTGGCGTCGATCGGGGTCGCCGAGGGGGTCGTCGACGCCGAGCTGTTCGGCGTAGTCGTCGGGATGTCCATCCTGACCACCCTGGCGGCGCCCTTCGTGCTCAGGCGGCTGACGAGACCCGGGGGCCGCCAGTCAAGGACGCAGGGAGCCTGAATAGCGACGCTGTTCAGGCGACTGAGGACGCCGAACGGGGGTTCCCGGGGCCGTCAGGGATGGCGACCAGGTTGCGCTCGACCAATAGCTCGGCGAGCTGCACCGTGTTGGTCGCGGCGCCCTTGCGGAGATTGTCGGCGACGATCCAGAGGTCGAGGGCGTGGTCGTTGCCGGGGTCGCGGCGGATCCGCCCGACCAGGACTTCGTCCTGCCCCGCCGCCTCGATCGCCATCGGGAAGCGCGCGGCGCCGGGCTCGTCGACCACCTTCACCCCCGGCGCCGCGGCCAGCAGCTCGCGCGCCCGCTCGGGCTCGAGCGGCTCCCGCGTCTCGACGTTGACCGCCTCGGAGTGACCGGTGACGACTGGGACGCGGACGCAGGTGGCCGAGACCCGGATCGACTGGTCGCCGAGGATCTTGCGGGTCTCGTTGATCAGCTTGCGCTCCTCGTCGGTGTGGTCGTCGCCGTCGGCGAAGCTGCCGGCCTGGGCGAGGACGTTGAAGGCGATCTGGTGCGGGTAGATCGAGGCCCTGGCATCACCGCCCGCGAGCACCTCGCGGCTCTGCTCGGTCAGCTCGTCGATCGCCGCCTTGCCGGTGCCGGAGACCGCCTGGTAGGTGGAGACGACGAGGCGCTCGATCCCGGCCGCGTCGAACAGCGGCTTCAGCGCCACCACCATCTGCATCGTCGAGCAGTTGGGGTTGGCGACGATGCCGCGGTGGCGGTCGAGCGCCTCCGGATTGACCTCGGCGACGACCAGCGGCACCTCGTCGTGCATGCGCCAGTAGCTGGTGTTGTCGATCACCGTCGCCCCGGCGGCGACGATCCGCGGCGTCCACTCGGCGCTGACCTTGCCGCCTGCCGAGGAGAGGACGATGTCGAGGCCCTGGATCGAGTCCTCGCCGATCTCCCGCACGGTGAGGGCCTCGCCGCCCCACTCCAGCTGCTTGCCGGCCGAGCGGGCCGAGGCCAGCGGCCGCAGCTCGGCGAGCGGGAACCCGCGCGCCGCCAGCAGCTCGAGGATCCTCGTCCCGACCAGCCCGGTCGCGCCGAGCACCCCGACTCTGTAGCCGTCTCCGCTCATCGTCACCCGAGTATGACGAGCGCCCTAGCCGGCGACGGTCGGCCGGTGGCCGGGCCCGGTCGGGTCTTCGGGGCGGACGGCGTCGGCGCCGAGCTCGAAGGCGCTGTGGAGGGCGTTGACCGCGTCGTTGACGCGGTCGGCCGAGATGACGCAGCTGATCTTGATCGGCGAGGTCGAGATCATCTCGATGTTGATCCCGTTCTCGCCGAGGACCTGGAACACCTTGGCGGCGACACCGGGGTGCGAGCGCATCCCGGCGCCGACGATCGAGACCTTGCCGATCCGCTCGTCGGTCCGCACCTTGAGCGAGACGCCGCCGAGGCTTTCGATCACCTCTGTGGCGGTCACCAGGTCGGCGCGGTCGACGGTGAATGAGAGGTCGGCGAGCTGGTCGCCGCCGACCGGCTCGTTCTGGATGATCACGTCGACGTTGACGCTGGCCTCGGCGAGGGCGCTGAAGATGCGGCCGGCGACGCCGGGCTCGTCGCGAACCCCGGTCAGGGTGACGCGGGCCTCCGAGCTGGAGTGGGTGACGGCGGTGACGAAAGGTTGCTCCATGGTCTCTTCCTCTGAGACGACGAGGGTACCGGGACCGTCCTCGAAGCTGCTGCGGCAGTGGATCCGGACCCCGTGGTTACGGGCGTACTCGACCGAGCGCAGCTGCAGCACCCCGGCCCCGGAGGCCGACATCTCGAGCATCTCCTCGAAGGAGACGACCGGCAGCTTGCGGGCCGTGGGGACGATCCGGGGGTCGGCGCTGTAGACGCCGGCGACGTCGGTGTAGATCTCGCAGACGTTGGCCTCGAGAGCGGCGGCGAGGGCGACGGCGGTGGTGTCGGAGCCGCCGCGGCCGAGCGTGGTGACGTCGCGGCTCTCGGTCGAGACCCCCTGGAAGCCGGCGACGAGGACGATCCGGTCCTCGTCGAGGGCGGCCGAGATGCGGTCGGCGCGGACGTCGATGATCCGCGCCTTGGTGTGGGTCGAGTCGGTGACGATGCCGGCCTGCGAGCCGGTCAGCGAGATCGCCTCGTGGCCCATGTCGTGGATCGCCATCGCGCAGAGCGCGCAGGAGATCCGCTCGCCGGTCGAGAGCAGCATGTCCATCTCGCGGGCGACCGGGCGCTCGGAGATCTCGTGCGCCTGCTCGACCAGTTCGTCGGTCGTCTTGCCGCGGGCCGAGAGCACGGCGACGACGCGGTTGCCGGCCTCGCGGGCGGCGACGATCCGCGCCGCGGCACGCTTGATCTGCTCGGCGCCGGCGACCGAGGTGCCGCCGAACTTCATCACCACGATGTCGGACTCGGATCCGCTCACGATCCCCGAGGATAGTGAGGACGCAACCGGATCCGACCCCAGCCCGCTGGGGAAAACTCCGGCCGCGTGAACTCAGCCCTGGCCGCCGCCGAGGTTGCCGAGCATGGCCTGTTCGGCCATCCGGATCAGGCCGAGGCCGCTGTGCGGGCGCATGTCGCTGGAGCGGACGCGGACGTGGGAGCCGTGCGGGCCGACGACCTCGACGATCGTGCAGACGTCGCCGATTTCGCAGTCGTCGCCGTAATCGCCTTCGATCGCCTCCATCTGCTCGGCAACCACCCGTCCCACCTTGCTCTGATCGAGCGCCATTCCTCCCACCTTTCTGCGAAGTCACGCGGCCAAGCCTGACTGTATGTGATCGCGGTCTACTCGCAGATATATCTCTGTGATATATTCGCGTGAGATATGGACTCGGACCCGCTGAGCGCGACCGCCTACGTCATCCTCGGGATGCTCCGCCGGGGACCGCTCTCCGGCTACGAGATCAAAGCGATGGTCGACAACTCGACCCGCTTCTTCTGGGCGGCCAGCTACGGCCAGATCTACCCCGAGCTGCGACGGCTCTCCGAGGCAGGGCTGGTCGAGGGCATCGACGCGCCCACCGGCGGTCGGCGCCGCACCGTCTACGAGGTCACCGCCGACGGCGAGGAGGAGCTGAAGGCTTGGCTGCGGCAGCCGCCCGAGACCTACGAGATGCGCGACGAGGGGCTGCTGAAGCTGTTCTTCGCGGCGGCGCTGCCGCCGCAGGAGGCGGTCGAGATCGTGCGCTCGATGCGGCACTACCGCGAAGGCGTGAACCGGCGGCTGCGCGAGCTCGAGCCGACCAAAGACGAGGAGACGGCGGCCTACCCGCTCATGGTCCTGCGCTGCGGCATCGAGTACACGGACTGGTTCGTCGACTGGTGCAAGCGGACCGAAGAGCGAATCCTCGCCGCGGCCCGACCGGGAAAGCAGAGCTGATGTTCGACGCCCTCGCCCGCCTCGCCGACCGCCGCGCCCGCCGTCTCGTCGCCCTCGCGGTCGCCTTCTTCGTCCTCGCCGGCGCCCTCGGCGGCTCGGTCGCCAACCGGCTCGACCCCTATGGCGCCGAAGACCCGGCGACCGAGTCGGTCAAGGCCCAGGATCAGCTCGAGGCGGCGGGCTACCGTGCGCCCGCCGTCCTCGTCGTGGTCGAGGACGCGCCCGTCGCCAGCGCGGTCACCCGGGCCCGGGTGA
>JAFDWC010000192.1 GCA_018268655.1 Actinomycetota bacterium | reverse complement strand
ACGCCCCGGTCGAGCTCTCGGCCTCAGCCGCAAAACGTTCGGAGGGTCCCCCGACCCCCTCCCGAGAAAGTCCGTCCAGCTCCTCGGCCCCGAAGCACGAAGCTCAAACAGAAGCGGGGGCGGCGCTCCCCTCGCCAAACTCTGATCCCTAGCTCGTCCCGCCGCTAACCCCGACGCCTGCCGCATCGCAGTCGGCCTCACGCGCCGGCCGCAGCGATGGCCCGTTGATCGCGCAGGAGTAGTCCTCGCCGATCCGCTCCGGCGTATCACCACCCGGCTCGGGCTCGGCGTGCAGCACCTCGGCCGAGATCGTGAACCAGGCCAGGATGCCGCCGAGGGCCGAGAGCGCGGCGCAGATCGCCATCGCGACGTGGAAGCCGCTGGTCATCTTCGCGGGGTCGTAGAAGTTGTCGCCGGTGATGCCGGCGGCGAGGGGCAGGACGGCGACGGCGAGCAGGCCGCCGACCCGGGCGACGGCGTTGTTGACCCCCGAGGCGATCCCCGAGTGGCGGCTGTCGGCGGCGGCGAGGACGGTCGCGGTGACCGGGGCGACGACCAGGGTGAGGCCGGCGCCGAAGACGACGATCGCCGGCAGGATCGCGGTCGCGTAGCTCGAGCCGGAGTCGAGCTGGGTCATCATCAGGAAGCCGGCGGCGATGATCAGCGGGCCGAGGGTGAGCGGCAGCCGCGGCCCGATCCGCTGCGCCAGCGCCCCGGCTCGGGCCGAGAACAGCAGCATCAGCAGGGTGACCGGGAGCGAGGCGGCGCCGGCGGCGATCGGCGAGTAGCCGAGCGAGACCTGGAGGAAGGCGACGAGGAGGAAGAAGAAGCCGCCGAGCGCCGTGTAGACGACGAAGGTGACCGCGTTGGCGGCGCTGAACTGGCGCGAGCGGAAGATGTCCAGCGGCAGCATCGGGTTGGCGGCCCGGCGCTCGGCGACGAAGAAGCCGACCAGCGCCAGGACGCCGACCACGGCGCCGCCCCAGACCAGTGCCGGCGCCTTCATTTCCGGCGCTTCGATCAGCGCGTAGGTGGTGCCGGCGAGGCCGAGCGCCGCCAGCACGGCGCCACGGACGTCGATCTTCCCGCTTGCCATCGGGTCGCGGGTCTCCGGCACGTGGCGGCTTGCCGCCCAGACGACGAAGATCCCGATCGGCAGGTTGATGACGAAGATCGCCCGCCAGGAGATCGCCCCGATCAGCCAGCCGCCGAGCAGCGGCCCGAGGGCGGTGGCGACGCCGCCGAGCCCGGACCAGGCGCCGATCGCCCGCGCCCGGTCGGCGGGCCGGAAGCTGGCCTCGATGATCGCCAGGCTGCCCGGGGTCAGCAGCGCTCCGCCGACCCCCTGCAGGAGGCGGGCGCCGATCAGCGTCTCGGTGTTGGGCGCCGCCGCGCACAGCAGCGAGGAGAGGGTGAAGATCCCGACCCCGATCGAGAACACCCGCCGCCGCCCGAAGCGGTCGCCGAGCGAGCCGCCGAGCAGGATCAGCGAGGCGAGGGTGAGCAGGTAGCCGTTGAGGATCCACTGCAGCGAGCCGGTGGTGGCGCCGAGATCGCGGCCGATGTCGGGCAGGGCGACGTTGACGACGGTGCCGTCGAGGAAGGCCATCCCCGAGCCGGCCACGGCCACTGCCAGCAACCACCGGCCGGTGCCGCTCTCGAAGGCGACGCCCTCCTTCTCCCCGCTGGCCATCGCTCGATCGTAGCCACCGGGTCAGGTAGATTCCGCCCGTGCTCTCCGTCCAGGGTGAAAGCAACGAGGCCCTCGTGCTCGACGGCGAGTGGTTCGAAAAGCAGCGTGGGGGCGACCCCAAGAGCCGCCTCCCTGCCGCTTCCTTCAAGAGCGTCGAGTGGAAGGAATTCGAGAAGCGGACGAAGCTGTTTGGCGGCGAGAAGGTGAAGATGGTCCAGGTCACCCTCACCTTCGACCAGCCGCCCTTCGTCGGCTTCGTCACCGAGGCCGAGAAGCGCTCGCAGCTGGAAGCGATCGTCGCCGGGCTCGAAGCCGCCGCCGCTTAGCCGAGCTCCGGCGGCAGCGCTTTCGGGCCGTCCGGGTAGACGCGCCGCAGCGTCTCCTCGGTCATCTCCAGCGTGTTCGCCTGCTCCGGCGGGGCGCCGGCAACGAGCCATAGCGCGTCGGCCTCGGTGTCGTTGAAGACCTGGCGGGTCGAGTCGGGGCCGACCAGGAGCGCGTCGAGCGGCGCCAGGGTCAGCAGCTCCCCGTCGACCCGCATCCGCCCGGCCCCCTCGAGCAGTACGTAGAGCTCTTCCTGCTCGAGGTGCCGGTGCCTGGTTGACGCCTGCCCGGGAGCGAGCCGCCACAGCCGCATCCCCAGCGCCGCGGCGCCGAGCTGCTTGGCGAGGTCGGTGTTCTGCACCCCCATCTGGTTCGAGGGTCGCCAGAAGGCGTCGCCGGCGCGGAGGAGCTGGTGGGGCACCGGGCGATTATCCCGCGCCGGCGTCCTCGGCCCGGTAGCTCTTCAGCAGCGCCAGCTCGTCCTCGTGGCGGGGGAAGAGGAAGAAGACGACGACGGCGCCGACCAGGACAGCGATCGCGCCGGCGGTATAGGTCCAGTCGCCGCCGTCGAGGAACGACTGCTGGGCGGCGGCGATGATCTGGTGCGCGTATTCGGGGTACTGCTTGGCGGTCTCGGCGGCGCTCGAGAAGGACTTGGTGAGTTCGTTCTGGACCTTCTGGCTGATTTCACTGCTATTCGGGGAGGCGGCGATCGACTGGCTGAAGCTGGCGGCGTAGCCGGCGGTGAGGAGGGCGCCGAAGATCGACTGCAGGATCGCCCCGCCGAGGTCGCGCTGGAGGTCGGCCGTCCCCGACGCCATCCCGGCCCGCTTGACCGGCACCGAGCCGGTCAGCGAGCGCGAGGCCGGGGTGCCGGCGAGGCCGACCCCGATCCCGACCAGCAGGTAGCCGAGCCCGACGACCGGGTAGGCGACGTTGTCTTCCCAGAGGAAGAGCATCACCAGGAAGGCGAGGAAGCAGAAGCAATAGCCGAGCAGCAGGGTGAAGCGGGAGCCGCGGGCCTCGACCAGCTTCGCCGAGCGCGGCGCCACGATCACCATCCCGAATACACCGGGCAGGATCGCCAGGCCGGCGTCCAGGGTCGAGTAGCCGAGCACGTTCTGGACGAACTGCTGGCCGATGAACATCGCTCCCATCAGCGAGCCGAAGACGATGATCCCGGCCAGAGCCGCGACCCAGAAGGTGCGGCGCGCCGCCACCTCGAGGTCGTAGAGCGGCGGTTTGGCCCGTCGCTGGCGCCAGAGGAAGGCGGCGATCGCCGCCACGGCGACGATCGCGAGCCCGGCCGCGGTCGCCGCTTTGCCCGGTTCCGGGGCGATGTTGATCGCCAGGATCAGGGTCCCGACCATGACGATCGAGAGCACGCCGCCGATGTGGTCGACCGGGTCGGTGGTCTCGTTCACATGGGCCGGCACGATCCGCCAGGCCAGCACCATTGCGATCGCCGCCAGCGGCGCGGTGACGAGGAAGACCGACCACCAGTCGAAGAATTCCAGCAGGCCGCCCGCCAGCAGCGGGCCGAGCGCGGCGATGCCGCCGCCGAGCGCCGACCAGAGCGCGATCGAGCGGGTGCGGTTTGCTCCCGACCAGAGCGCGGTGATCAGCGCCAGGGTGGTCGGGTAGGCCATCCCGGCGGCGACGCCGCCGAGCACTCGGGCCCCGAACAGGACCTCGATCGAGGGCGCCACCGCCGCCAGGATCGATGCCGGGATCGAGAGCGCCATCCCCAGCACCAGCATCTGCTTGCGGCCGTAGCGGTCGCCGACGGCGCCGAGGTAGAGGACCGAGGCGGCGAGCCCGAGCGAGTAGCCGACGGCGACCAGGTCGACCCCGGTCTGCCCCGCGTCGAAGGCCTTGCCGATGTCCGGCAGGGCGACGTTGGCGACCGAGAGGTTGAGGTTGGCGACGCCGGCGACCGCGATCAGCGTCGCCAGCACGGCCCCGGCCCGGGCCGGACTGGCGCCCGGTTCGGAGCCGCCCGCCGTTGCCGAAGCGCTGCTAGCCATCGTCCGCCTAGATCTCGATCCAGGTGCCGCGTGGGCCGAGGTTGTAGAGCGGCGCTCCAGCGAGCTCGCTCGTGCATCCCCAGGCCTCGTGGATGTGACCGAAGACGACCAGCCGCGGCCGCTTCGCCGCGATCGCCGCCGCCAGCGCCGGGCTGCCGAAGCCCTCGCCGGGGCCGTCGCAGTGGCCCTTAGGCGGCGAGTGGAGGACCAGCACCGCGCCCTCGGGGCAGCCCGCGAGCAGCGCCGCCGCCTCCTCGTCGGTGAGGTCGAAGCTCCAGTCCCAGGGGGTGGTCGGGATGCCGGCGCCGAGGCCGAAGAACTCGACTCCGTCGATCGTCGTGCCCTCGCCGTGCAGGACCCTCGCCGTCGCCCAGCCGGCGCTGGCCGCCCGCAGCGCGTCGGCGGTCTCATTGTTGCCGGGGACGAGCACGGTCGGCTTCTCGATCCTCGCCAGGACCTCGATCGTCTCCTCCAGCCCCTCGTGGATCGAGGCGAAGTCGCCGGCCGCGATCACGGCGTCGGCGTCGGCCGCCATCGCCACCAATTTCGCGCCCTGGTCGAGATCGCGGTGCAGGTCGCTGAAGGCGAGCAGCTTCACGGCGGGAAAGCTATAGGGTCAGTCGCCGTGAGCGAAGCGGCAGATCTCCGCGCCCCGGTCGAGTGGAC
>JAFDWC010000191.1 GCA_018268655.1 Actinomycetota bacterium | reverse complement strand
CACCGAGCCGTCAGCCATCGGGCGATGATAATCCGGCGCCGTGCTCGACCTCGGACCGCCAGTGCTGGCGCTGCTGCCGCAGAACCACGGCCCCTACATTGCGCTGATGCTGATCGGCTTCGCCGCCGGTATCCTCGGCAGCCTCTTCCGGCAGCGCTGGCTGCGGGTCGCCGGGATCGCCCTGATCGTCCTCGGCGCCCTATTGCTGCCGCTGGCCGCCGGCCTGCCCGGCGCCGAACGGCCGGCGGGAGGCGAAGCCGCGCCGCCGCTCGAATCCGGGGAATAATCGCCCGATGGGGGCACTCGACGACGTCGATCTCGACCTCTCGCTCTCCCGCGAGGACGAGGAAGGCGAGCTGAAGGAGTGCGGGCGGCGACTGGCGCAGCTGAGGCTGACGCTCGGTGGCCTGATCGGCGCCCGCCGGCTCGGGCCGCCGCTCCTGGTCGCGTTCGAGGGCTGGGACGCCGCCGGCAAGGGCGGCTCGATCAAGCGCCTGGTCGCGCCGCTCGACCCGCGTCACGTCCGCGTCGTCCAGTTCGCCGCGCCCAGCGACGACGAGCGCCGCCACCACTTCCTGCACCGCTTCTGGGCGCCGCTGCCGGGCTGGGGCGGGATGAGCGTCTATGACCGCACCTGGTACGGGCGGGTGCTGGTCGAGCGGGTCGAGGGCTTCGCGACCGAGGCGGAGTGGCGGCGCGCCTACCGGGAGATCGTCGAGTTCGAGCGGATGCTGGTCGCCGAGGGGACGGTGCTGGTCAAGCTCTGGCTGCAGATCTCCGCGGCCGAGCAGTTGCGGCGCTTCGAGGAACGCGCCGATGACCCGCTGAAGACCTGGAAGCTGACCGAGGAGGACTGGCGCAACCGCTCGCGCCGGGCTGATTACGAGGCCGCGGTGGAGGAGATGGTCGCCGAGACCGGTAGCGAGGAGGCTCCCTGGCACCTGGTCAGCGCCGAGTCCAAGCGCTACGCCCGGGTGGCGGTGATGCGGCAGGTGATCGAGTCGATCGAAGCGGGGATGCGGCGGGTGGGCCAGGAGCCGCCGGCGGCGGTCGACTGAGCCTGGACGGCCGTCGTAGACGCCTATTCGAAGACGAACATTGGTTCGTCCTTAACCCCGTTCCCGGCCTTCAGCCCCTACGATCGGGGGACACAGATTCCGTTCCCGATTCGATGAGGAGCCATATCTCTTGAGCCGAATTCGCAGTCTCGCGCTGCTCGCGACCGTGGCCGCCCTGGCGGTGCTCGTTTCCGCCTGCGGCGGTGGAGGCAGCAGTGGCGGCAGCAGCGAAGACCCGCAGAAGGTGATCGACCAGGCCACCCTGAAAGGCATCGAAAGCGGCAACCTCAACCTGGCGCTGAAGGTCAAGTCGGAAGGCGAACAGGCCGGCAGCTTCGACGTCAGCCTCAGCGGGCCGTTCCAGGCGGGAGCCAAAGGCGAACTGCCCGAAGCCGACCTCGAAGCCTCGGTCCACGGCGAAGCCGAAGGCGAAAAGGTCGACTTCGAAGGCGGCGTGACGCTGCTCTCCGACCGCGCCTACATCGGCTACGGCGGCGAAGAGTTCGAAGTCGACCCGACCACGTTCGGCTTCGTCAAGTCGGGCTTCGAACAGGCCGAGCAGGAAAGCGCCGGCGAAGGCGCGGAAGGCAAAGCCTGCCAGGAAGCCGCCGCCGCGCTCGAACCCGCCGACTTCGTCGAAAACCTCAAGAACGAGGGCGGGGTCGACGTCGAAGGGACCCAGACGACCGAGGTCAGCGGCGACCTCAACGTCTCCGGCGCGATCGACCAGATCGTCAAGCTGACCAAGAACCCGGCCTGCAGCTCCTCGCTCGAAGCGGCCGGGCCGCTGCCGCTGGGCGAACTCGAAAAGGCCAAGGACGAACTCGCCAGCCAGGTGAAGAAGGCCCACGCTTCGGTCTACGTCGGCGAAGAAGACAACATCGTCCGCAAGATCACGGCCGAACTGACGATCGAACCGGAAGGCTCGAAGGGAGCCGTCGAACTCGAATTCGAACTCAGCCTCGGCGGCGTCAACGAAAAGCAGACGATCTCGGCGCCCGCGAACGCGAAGCCGCTCGAAGAGCTGTTCCAGAAAGTCGGGATCAACCCGCTCGAACTGCTCGAAGGCGGCAGCTCGGGCGGCCTCGGCGGCCTGCTCGAAGGGATCGAGGGCGGCACCTCCTCGGGCGGCGGCGAAAGTCCGGCCGGCGGCGGCGGTGCCAAGGTCGAAGAATCGCAGGCGTACCTCGAATGCCTGCAGGAAGTGAAGAGCGCCGCCGACCTGCAGAAGTGCGCCAACCTGGCGCCCAAGTAGGCCGTACCCGAGCAAGCGAGCCGACGGGCCGAGAACCGCTGACTTGGATCGGTTTTCGGCCCGTCGACCGGGCGGGGCGCCATCGTCGCCCGCCGGCCCCGTACGCTAGGCCGACGTGAACCAGCGCCCCGCCGACGCCGGCCCCCCGTCCAACCGGCCCCGACTCGACGCCTCGTTCCTGCGCACCCCGCAGGGCTACCCCTATCTGCTGGCGCCGCTGATCCCGATCGCGGTCGCGCTCGACCTCGCCGGCGCCTCCGCGGTGATCGTCTTCGCCGCCTCGGCACTGGGGATCATTCCCACCGCGGCGCTGATGGGGCGGGCGACCGAGGAGCTGGCGGCGCGCTCGGGCCCCGGCATCGGCGGCCTCCTCAACGTCACCTTCGGCAACGCGCCGGAGCTGATCATCGCCCTCTTCGCGCTCGGCAAGGGGCTGCAGGAGGTGGTCAAGGCCTCGATCGTCGGCTCGATCATCGGCAACATCCTGCTGGTGCTGGGGGCGGCGATGCTGGCCGGCGGCTTCGGCCGCGACCGCCAGACCTTCAGCCGCACCGGCGCCGCGATCCAGACCTCGATGCTGATGCTGGCCGCCGCCGCCCTGGTGATGCCGGCGATCTTCGAGCTGGTCGAGGGCAAGGGGCTGCCCCAGCCGAGCGCCGACGCGGTCCACTACGGCGGCACCGTCGAGCACCTCTCGCTGGCGGTCGCGATCGTCCTCATCGTCACCTACGTGCTCGGCCTCGTCTTCTCGCTGAAGACGCACCGCGACATCTTCAACCCCGAGTACGAGGACGAGGACAGCTGGGGCTGGTCGGTGCGGACGTCGGTGCTGGCGCTGGCGATCGCCGGGGTCCTCGTCGGGGTGATGTCGGAGGTGCTGGTCGGCTCGATCACCGAGGCCTCGCACTCGATCGGGCTCTCGGAGTTCTTCATCGGCGTGATCGTGGTCGCGATCGTCGGCAACGCCGCAGAGCACTGGGTGGCGGTCCTGGTCGCGATGAAGAACAAGATGGACCTGGCGGTCAACATCGCGATCGGCTCCAGCGGCCAGGTGGCCCTGTTCGTGGCGCCGGTGCTGGTCATCGCCAGCTTCTTCATCGGCCCCTACCCGCTGGCGCTCGTCTTCAACGGCTTCGAGCTGGCGGCGATCCTGCTGGCGATCATGATCGCCAACTACGTCACCAACGACGGCGAGTCGACCTGGTTCGAGGGCGTCCAGCTGCTCGCCGTCTACATCGTCTTCGGCCTCGCGTTCTTCTTCGCCTGAGGCCCGCGCGCGCCTAGATGATCTAGATGGAATACCTCCTCCTGGTCATCAGCTTCGCCGTCGTCCTCGCTGGCGCGCTGATGTTCACCAACGCGGTCGAGTGGATCGGCCACGAGCTGGGGCTGGGGGAGGGGGCGGTCGGCAGCATCCTCGCCGCGGTTGGCACCGCGGCGCCGGAGACGCTGATCGCGATCGTCGCCCTCCTCAGCGCCGAAGCCGGCTCCGAAGACGTCGCGATCGGGGCGATCGTCGGCGCCCCATTCCTGCTCGGGACGCTTGCGATGGGCCTGGTCGGCCTCTTCGCCTACCTCTACCGTGAGCGCCGCGCCCAGGGCGTGAACCTCGAAGCCCACGCTCCGACCCTGGAGCGGGACCTGCTCTTCTTCCTCGTCTTCTTCGCGGTTGCCGGCGCCCTCGCCTGGGGGCCGCCGGCGCCGCTGCGGATCGCCGTCGGAATCGTCTTCCTCGGCGCCTACCTCTTCTACGTCCGCCTCACCCTGCGCTCGGGCGGCGACGTCCAGGCGGAGGAGACGCTTGACCCCCTGCTATTCGACCGCCGCGCCGATCGCACCCACGAGGACCCGCCGCTGGTCCTCTGCGTCCTCCAGCTCCTCGGCGGGCTGGCGGCGATGGTGGGCGGCGCCCACCTCTTCGTCGAAGAGCTGCTGGGGATCGCCGACAGCCTTGGCGTCGACGCGCTCGTCCTCGCCCTGATCGTGGCGCCGCTGGCGACCGAGCTGCCGGAGAAGGTCAACAGCTTCTTCTGGGTCCGCGACGGCAAGGACGCTCTGGCCCTGGGCAACATCAGCGGCGCGATGGTCTTCCAGTCGACGATCCCGATCGGGATCGGCCTCCTGTTCACCGACTGGGACCTGAGCGGCACCGCGATCCTCTCGGTCTGCCTCGGATTGGCGGGTGGGTTGCTGGCGTACGAGAGCCTGCATCTCGGGCGGCGGTTCAAACCGCCGGCGATCGTGGCCTGGTTCGGGCTGTACGTGTCGTTCATCTTGGTTGTCGTGGTGACGGCGGCTTGAGGTTTGGCCGAGGGACGTTGCTGTGCGCTGGCGGATTCGAGGGCGGGGATCGGGGGTCCCTCCCCGGACGGAAACGACAGCCTTCGGCTGGTTTCCTGAGTGTCAAGGATTCGCGGGACGAACCGCCTTCGATGCGGATTCGAGGGCG
>JAFDWC010000190.1 GCA_018268655.1 Actinomycetota bacterium | reverse complement strand
CTCCCACTCCAAATTCGGCTTCTACGAGTGCGTCAACGTCAAGCTCAACGCCTGGGAGCCGGGCCTCGCCCGCGACTTCTGGTGGCACCCCTACGACCGCAGCCTCGGCGAAGCGGTGCGGGCCTCGGCGAAGCTGCTCTACGGGCGCGGCGCGATCCGCGCCAAGGCGCTGCGCGAGGGCGCCGGCCCACTGCTCGCGGTCGGCCGCCGCACCGTGCGCAGGCGGCGCTGAACCGTTCGCCGCTTGTCAACCACAGGGTGACAAACGGCGAACGCTGGGAGTCGGGAGAATCCGCCCCGTGCCCGAGTCCCAAGACCAGGAGCGGCCGGCGGTCGCCGTCGCCGGCCTGCGCCGCGATTACGGCGACCGGGCGGCGCTCGACGGAGTCGGCTTCGAGCTCGCCGCGGGGGCGACGCTGGTCGTGCTCGGGCCCAACGGGGCTGGCAAGACGACGTTGCTGCGGATCCTGGCGACGCTGCTGCGGCCGAGCGGCGGCGAGGTCCTGGTGCTCGGCTGCGCGCTGCCGAAGGAGGCCTGGAAGCTGCGCGGCAAGATCGGCTACCTCGGCCACGAGCCGCTGCTCTACCGCGACCTCTCCGGCCGCGAGAACCTGCGCTTCCACGCCCGCCTGCACGGGATCGCCGGCGCCGCCGCGGAGGCGCGGATCGAGGAGCTGCTCGCCGCCGCCGGGATGGACCGCCGCGGCGACGATCGCGTCGCCGACCTCTCCGCCGGGATGCGCCAGCGGCTGGCGATCTGCCGCTGCGTCCTGCACCGGCCCGAGCTGCTGCTGCTCGACGAGCCCGACTCGAACCTCGACGCCGAGGGGCGCGAGGCGGCGCGCGAGCTGATCGGGCCCGGCTCCGGCCACACCCGCGTCGTCGTCACCCACGACCCCGAGCGCTTCCTGCCCGAGGCCGACGCGGTGCTGCGGCTCGGCATCGGCGAGGCGGCGGCGGTCACGTGAGCCTTACGGCACACTTGGTGGGTCTCTCGTGACCCCCTCGCGCGTCGCCTTCGCGGCGATCCTCGGCAAGGACCTGCGCTCGGAGCTGCGGACCCTGCAGTCGCTGCCGGCGATGGCGCTGTTCGCCGTCACCGCCTTCATCATCTTCCGCTTCGGTCTCGACCGCACCAGCCTCTCCGGCTCGCTCGCCTCCGGGGTGCTGTGGGCGACGCTGCTGTTCGCCGCCGTGCTCGGGATCAACCGCCTCTTCGTCGCCGAGCGCGAGGAGGGCGGCTTCGACGCGATCCGGCTGGCGCCGATCGATCGCAGCGTCCTCTTCGCCGCCAAGGCGGCGGCACTGATCGTCTACCTGGTCGCGCTGGAGCTGATCGCGGTGCCGATCTTCGCCGTCTTCTTCCTCGATTCGGCGGCGGCGCTCGGCCCGCTCGTCCTCGTCCTCGTCCTCACCGACCTCGGCCTCGCCGCGGTCGGCACCCTGATCTCCTCGATGGCGGTCAATTCCCGCGCCCGCGACCTCCTCGTTCCACTGGTGCTGCTTCCCCTCGTGGTGCCGCTGATGATCGCCGCGACGGGCGCCACCGAGCCGCTGATGATCGTCGGCGGCCCCGGCTACCACCGCTTCGGGACCTGGCTGATGGTCCTCGGCCTATACGATCTGATCTTCGCCCTGATCGGGTGGGCCGTCTTCGACTTCCTCCTCGAGGACTGACCGCCACCCGACGAACGACTCCCAGGTGTACGGCAATTCCCAGATGTACGGCAAAGGACTGAGACCCCTCTCGATCGCGACCGTCTTGGCGTTCGCGGTCTCGCTCTCCCTGATTTTCTTCTACGCGCCGCTGGAAACCGACCAGGGCTTCATCCAGAAGATCTTCTACCTGCACGTGCCGCTGGCGATCACCGCCCTGGTCGGGTTCGTGGTCGGCGCGATCTTCGCGGTCGCCCACCTCCGCACCGACAACCGCAAGTGGGACGCCTACTCCTACGTCGCGATCCACATCTCGGTCATTTTCGCCGTCGGCGGCCTGATCACCGGCTCGATCTGGGCCAAGGCCTCGTGGGGCCACTGGTGGGTCTGGAACGAACCGACCCTGGTCAGCTTCCTGATCGTCTTCCTCCTCTACTGCACCTACTACCCGTTCCGCTACGCGATCGAGGACCGCGACCGCCAGGCCCGCTACGCCTCGGTCTTCGCGGTCACCGCCGGGGCCTTCGTGCCGCTCAACTTCATGGCGGTGCGGATGGCCCAGAGCCTCGTCCACCCGCGCGTCTTCGCCACCGCCGAAGGCGGCATGCCGGGCTCGATGCTGCTCACCTTCCTGGTCTCGCTGACCGCGTTCGCGCTGCTCTGGACGACCCTGCTCAAATTCGAGCTGGTCGCGAAGAGCGCCGCCGGCCAGGTGCGGCGGCTGCGGCTGGCGCTCGACGCCCCCGGCACCGCCTCGAGCTCGCGAATCGCGCCGGAGGTCCACTGATGCTGGCGCTGCTGCTGGCCGCGACCCCGGCGCTGCCGCTCGGCGAAGCCGGCAAGTACGTCGCCGGCGCCTACATCGTCTTCGTCGTCCTGCTGCTGATCTACGTCGGGATCATGGCGGCGAAACTGGCACGGATCGACAGGGAGCTGCGCGAGGTGGCGAACATCGCCGAAGAACGAGCCCTCGCCGAGGACCAAGCAGCCCCCGGCAGCGGGCCCGAGGGGCCCTCCATATCTGATTCCCTGACCCCTCAGGGGAGCCGAGGAGGCGGCGCCTGATGTCCGAGCTGCTCGGGCTCGGCGTCTCCCACAAGACGGCGCCGCTCGAGCTCCGCGAGCGCCTCTCGCTGACCGAGGGGCGCGCCGCGAGCGCCCTGCGCGAGCTGACCGCGGCCGCCGGGATCCACGAGGCGGCGGCGATCTCGACCTGCAACCGGACCGAGTTCTACCTGATCGTCTCCGACCCGGTCGAGGCCGAGTCGACGGCACTTGGGGTGCTCAGCCGCCAGGCGGAGATCCGCCCGACCGAGCTGCTCGGCCACCTCTACTCGCACCGCTCGGCCGAGGCGGCGCGACACCTGTTCCGGGTCACCGCGGGGCTCGACTCGATGATCCTCGGCGAGGCCGAGATCCAGGGGCAGGTCAAACGCGCCTACGAGCTGGCGCTGGTCGAGGGGGCGACCGGCCCGATCCTCAACCGGCTCTTCCGCGGCGCCCTCACCGCCGGTGGCCGGGTCCGCGAGGAGACCGCGGTCTCCGAGAAGGGGGTCTCGATCCCGTCGGTCGCGGTCGAGCTGGCGCGGCGCGCGCTCGGCGACCTCGAGCAGCGGCGGGTGCTGGTGGTCGGCGCCGGCGAGACCGCCGAGTTGGTCGCCAAGGCGCTGGTCGCCCGCGGCGTCCGCACCGTCTTCGTCGCCAACCGCCACTACGACCGGGCGATCGGGCTGGCCCAGCGCTTCGACGGCGTCGCCGTCCGCTTCGACGAGCTGCCCGGCCAGCTCGAAGCCGCCGACATCGTCGTCTCGGCGACCAACTCGCCTCACCACATCATCGAGCGCGAAGGGCTCGGGCAGGTGATGGCGGCCCGCGACGGCCGGCCGCTGATCGCGATCGATATCGCCGTCCCCCGCGACATCGAACCCGAGTGCCGGACGATCGCCGGGGTCAGCGTCTACGACATCGACGACGTCCAGGCGATCGTCGAACGCAACACCAGCGGCCGCGAGGCCGAGGCGCGCGGGGCCGAGCGGATCATCGAGGCCGAGCTCGACCGCTTCCAGCGCTGGCTCGCCTCGCTCGAGGTGGTGCCGACGATCGCGGCGCTGCGCGAGCGCGGCGAGGAGGTCGTGCGGCGGGTCCTGGCCGAGAACGAGAACCGCTGGGAGGACCTCGGCGAGGCCGACCGCGAGCGGGTCGAGCTGATGGCACGGGCGGTCGCCTCGCGGCTGCTGCACGAGCCGACCCTGCGGATGCGCCGCGCCGCCGGCTCCGAGGACGCCTACGAGTACCTGAGCGCGCTGCGCGAACTGTTCGGCCTCGAGGTCGAGACCGCCGCCGAGGGTCGCGAGGGCATCGTGACGGAGCTGCGGCGCGTCTCCGACTAGTCCGACTAGGCGCAGCGTGGCCGAGCAGATCAAGGAACTCGCGCCAAGGCGCTCGCACCCGGCCTTCGGCGGGGGTCGCGAAGCGTGCTTTGCACGTGAGCGACCGAGGACGCAGAGATGCGACGCGCCACGCTGCGCCTAGCGACCCGCGCCAGCACGCTGGCGCTGACACAGGCGCGCTGGGTCGCCGACCGGCTCGGCGGCGCCGAGCTGGTCGAGGCCAGCTACCAGGGCGAGGTCGGAGACAAGTCGCGCTTCGTGCGCGGGGTCGAGCAGACGCTGATTTCCGGCGCGGCCGAGGTTGGCGTCCACTCGGCCAAGGACCTGCCGGGGGAGATGGCGCTGGGGCTGGAGATCGCCGCGGTGCCGGTGCGCGAGGACCCGGCGGACGCCTGGATCGGCCCCGGCGGCTCGCTCGAGGAGGTGCCGGAGGGGGCTCGGGTCGGGACCGCGAGCCTGCGCCGCCGTGCACAGCTGCTGGCGCTGCGGCCGGACCTGCGGGTCGAGGAGCTGCACGGCAACGTCGACACCCGCCTGCGCAAGCTCGCCGAGGGCGACCTCGACGCGATCGTCCTCGCCGCCGCCGGGCTGCGCCGCCTCGGCCGCGAGGACGAGATCGCCTTCGAGCTGCCGACCGAGCTGATGGTCCCGGCGCCGGGTCAGGGGGCGCTGGCGCTGCAGGCCCGCGAGGGCGACGAGGAGACGGCGCGGGCGCTGGCGGCGATCGGCGAGGAGCGGGCGCTG
>JAFDWC010000018.1 GCA_018268655.1 Actinomycetota bacterium | reverse complement strand
CGGCGCGGCAACCGCCTCGGCCGCCACCTGCAAGACCGCGAACCTGGTGATCTGGCTGCAGAACGGCAACGGCAACGGGACCGCCGGCAGCGTCTACTACAAGCTTCGCCTGACCAATGCCGGCAGCGCCGCCTGCACCGTCACCGGCTTCCCGCAGGTGACCGCGGTCAACCTCAAGGGCCAGACCCTGGGCAAGGCGGCGAAGCGGGAAACCAATCTCAAAGCGAGCCCGGTGACGATCGCACCCGGGAATTCGGCCAGCTTCCAGGTCCGCGTCGTCGAGGCCGGCAACTTCCCGGCCTCCCAGTGTCACCCGACCCTGGCCGCCGGCTGGCGGGTCGTCCCGCCCGGCGGTGGCGGCGCGAAGGTGGTGCCGTTCCCGTTCGAAACCTGCGCCAAGCCGACCCAGTCCGCACTCGGCGTCGGCCCGGTCAAGAAGAGCTAGCTCGTCCTAGCCGAGCCCGCGCTCCTCGAGGTAGCGCCGGGCGAGCCGCCGCGGCGCTCGCGACAGCCACGCTTCGGCCACGAGTTCGCCCAGGTCCGCCTCGCCGATCCGCTCGAGCCGAACCAGCACCGAGGGGTAGCCGTCGAAGTGCGCGGTCGTGAAGTACAGCTCGGGCTCGGCCGCGAGCAGCGCCTCCTTGGCGCTCAGATCCTCGACCCGGGCGCCGAGGATCGGCCCGTCCGGGGCGGCCTCCCCGAGCTCCTCCAGCTCCTTGCGCCGCAGCGGCCGTTCCCAGACGAACAGCTTGTCGCGGACCCGCCAGGCGGCGCTTCCGTAGGCCGGCCGCTCGCTCGTCTCCGGCAGCGCCAGGGCCAACCGCCGCACGTCGTCCCAGCTGGCCACGCGCCCAGGCTAGCTCGGCCTCCCCACTCCGCCTACCTGACCGGGGCCTGGAGCTGCCAGCCGTTGCCGTCGGGGTCAGCGAAGAAGGCGTGGCGGGCGCCCCAGTCCATCTCCTCCACGGCGCTGATCTCGACCCCGCGGCCGGCCAGCTCGTCGCGAACGGCGTCGATCTCGTCGACCACCAGCAGCATCCCCTCGACCGAGCCCGGCGGCGCCTTGGTGATGCCGTCGCCGATCACGATCGAGCAGGCCGAGCCCGGCGGGGTCAGCTGCACGAAGCGGATCTGGTCGCTGAACTGGTGGTCGTGTTCGGCCTCGAAGCCGACCATGTCGACGTAGAACGCCTTCGCGCGGTCGACGTCGGAGACCGGGATCGGGACCAACTCGAGCCTCATCTCCATCGTGTTCCTCCTCACTTTCGGGACGGATCGGGAACCCGGGGAACGCCCTCGCGCAGCAGCGCCAGCAGGGCGATCACCGTGGTCGCGTCGCGGAGCTCGGGCAGGGTCGCCTCGATCTCGGCCAGCGGCAGCCGCACCACCTCGATCTGCTCCTCCGGGTCGGCCTCGACGCTGGCGGGCGCCAGGCCGGTGGCGACGAAGATCCAGGCCTGCTCGCTGAGCACGCCGGGGCTGGTGTAGACGACCTGCAGCTGCCGCCACTCCTCCGCCCGCAGCCCGGCCTCCTCGGCGAGCTCGCGCCGGGCACACTCGAGCGGCGTCTCCTCGGCGATGTCGAGGGTGCCGGCGGGGATCTCGAGCAGGCGATCCTCCTCGACCGCCTCGCGCGGCTGGGCGACCAGGTAGGCGAACTCCTCGTCGTGGGCGAGGACCGCGACCGAGCCGGGATGCTCGGCGACCTCGCGGACGACGACGGTGCCGTCCTCGCGCCGGTAGGTCTTGCGCTCTAGGTCGAGCGAGTGGCCCTCGAACAGGACCTCGGAGTCGAGCAGCTCCATCGGCTTAGGATCTCATCGATGACCGACGCTTCCGGTGGCGACCAGACGATCGAGGTAACCGACGACCGCGGCGGCGAGCGCTACGTGATCACGGTCGACGGCGAGCCGGCCGGGTTCGCCCAGTACCGCGACCGCGGCCGCACGATCGCCTTCGTCCACACCGAGATCGACGACCGCTTCGAGGGCCGGGGCCTGGGCGGTCGCCTGGTCTCGGCGGCGCTCGACGACGCCCGCTCGCGGGGGCTCGCGGTGCTGCCGTTCTGCCCCTTCGTCCGCGGCTACATCGAGCGCCATCCCGACTACCTGGACCTGGTCCCCGCCACCCAGCGCGAGCAGTTCGGGCTCTAGGCGCTCCCCCTCGCTCACCGCCGCGCAGCCGCCGTCAGTACCACTTGCCGCGGGCGAAGCCGCCGAAGGCAACGAGCCCGATCAGGGCGACGATCAGCCCGATCCAGAAGCTCCAGATGAACATCAGGATGATCCCGATGATGACCAGGACCCCGCCGAGCGAGATTCCTCCAACCCCGCCTCTGTCTGCCCTCGAGCTCATGTTCCCTCCTTGTCGAGTCGGACCGGCTTCCCTTACCCGTCCCGCGCCTCCCCCAACCGCGCAGGCGCCGGAGGGATGATTTCTCCGCGATCGGGCAGTCTCAAGGGGAAAGACGACCGAGGAGGCGATCCGGGAATGCTGCTCGAAGGCAAGAACGCGCTGGTGTACGGGGCGGGGGACATCGGCGCGGCGGTGGCCCGCGGCTTCGCCCGTGAGGGAGCGGCGGTCTTCCTCGCCAGTCGCACCGGCAGCAGGGCCGAGGAGGTGGCGGCGGCGATCCGGGCCGCTGGCGGGGTCGCGGCGGCAAGCGAGGTCGACGCCCTCGACGAGGCCCAGGTCGAGGAGTTCGTCGGCGCCGTCGCCACCCAGGCGGGGTCCGTCGACGTCTCCTTCAACCTGATCGGGATCGACGACGTCCAGGGCGTGCCGCTGACCGAGATCTCCTTCGACGACTACGCGCAGCCGCTGCTGAAGGCGGTGCGCTCGACCTTCCTCACCGCTCGCGCCGCGGCGCGGCGGATGGCCGCCCAGGGCGGCGGCGCGATCCTCGCCTTCGGCGGCAGCAGCAACGGCAGCGAGATCCCCCGCGACCACGCCTTCGGCGGCCTCCTCGTCGCCTTCGAGGCGGTCGAGGCGATGCGGCGACAGTTCAGCGCCGAGCTCGGCGCGAACGGGGTGCGTTTCGTGACCCTGCGGACCGGCGGCGTCCCCGAGTCGATCCCAGCCGAGTTCGATGGCCGCGAGGAGATCGAGCGCTCGCTGACCGCGGCGACGCTGCTCGGCCGCACCGCGACCCTCGAGGACGTCGGCACGGTCGCCGCCTTCGTCGCCTCCGACCGCGCCCGGACGATGACCGCGGCCACTGTCAACGTCAGCGCCGGCGCCCTGATCGACTTTTGAGGCGCGGAAACGAACGAAAGGCAGGCACGTGGCGGACCTGATCGTGACCGAGTTCATCAGCCTCGACGGGGTGATGGAGGCGCCCGGCGGCGAGCCCGGCTACGTCCACACGGGCTGGGCCGGTCCCTACATGGGCGAGGAGCAGGTCGAGCTCAAATTCGCCCAGGCCCAGGCCGTCGGCTCGCACCTGCTCGGCCGCGTCACCTACGAGAGCTTCGCCGCGGGCTGGTCGGGGCGCGAGGGCTCCTTCGCCGAGCGGATCAACTCGATGCCGAAGTACGTCGTCACCGGCTCACCCGAGGAGGTCACCTGGACCAACTCGACCGCGCTCGCCGGCGACCCGATCGCGGCGGTGCGGGAGCTGAAGGAGGCCGAGTCCAAGTCGGTGCTCGTCGTCGGCAGCCGCACCCTCGTCCACTCGCTGCTTGCCGCCGGCCTGGTCGACGAGCTGCAGCTGATGGTGATCCCGGTCGCGCTCGGCTCGGGCGCACGGCTCTTCCCCGCCAGCGAGCACAAGGTCGAGCTGCGGCTGACCGAGTCGCGCCGCTTCGCCAACGGCGTCCTTGAAAACACCTACCGGGTGGTCTAGATCTAGACGCTGGCGGCGACCCGGAAGCCGGTGTTGCCCGAGGAGCTGTCGGCCGTGTTCGAGGTCCGGGCAGCGACCCGGTAGCGGTTGCAATAGGAGTTGTGGCAGAGGTAGGAGCCGCCGCGGATCGCCTTGCCGAGAACGGCGCCGCGACGGTCTCGGAAATCGCCCTCGCACCATTCCCAGACGTTGCCGCTGGTGTTGTGGAGGCCGTAGCCGTTGGCTGGGAAGGCGTCGACCGGGGCGGTTCCGAGGTAGCCGTCGGCGAGCGTGTTGCGGTCGGGGAAGCTGCCCTGCCAGACGTTCATGCGGTGCTCGCCGTCAGGCTCGAGCTCGTCCCCCCAGGGGAAGCGCTTCTGGACCAAGCCGCCGCGGGCGGCGAACTCCCACTCGGCCTCGCTCGGCAGCCGTGTTCCCGACCAGTCGCAGAAGGCGCGCGCATCGTTCCAGGAGACATGCACGACGGGGTGGTCCTCGCGCCCCGCGATCGAGGAGTGCGGCCCCTCGGGCCGGCGCCAGTCGGCCTCGAAGACCTGGCGCCACCATTCGGCGCCGACCAGGGCCCGCGTCTCGGGGAAGTCGGCGGGAAGGAGGCCGGCGAAGACGAAGGTCCAGCCGTAGCGCTCGGCCTCGGTGACGTAACCGGTGGCGGCGACGAACTCGGCGAAGCGGGTGTTGCTGACCGCGTGGGGGTCGATCGCGAACGGCGCGACGACGGCCTCGCGGACCGGGCCCTCGCCGTCCTGCGGGTAGCCCTCGCGGTCGTCGGTCCCCATCAGGAAGGCGCCGCCCTCGAGCTCGACCATCGCCGCCATCGTCAGGCGATCAGCTCCGCCGCCAGCGCCGTCCACTCGGCCCGCGGCAGGCCGTCGCCGCCGACCGGCTGCAGGGCGACATGGTCGGCACCGGCCTCGAGGTGGGCGTGGGCGAGCTCGGCGACCTGCCGCGGCGAGCCCTGCGGCACGACCGCGTCGAGCAGCCGGTCCGAGCCGCCGTCGGCGAGGTCCGCCTCCTCGAAGCCGCCGCGCAGGACCGCGTTGCGGTAGTTGCCGAGGCCGAGGTAGAGCCGCGCGTAGTCGCGGGCCTTGGCGCGGGCGTGGGCGCTGTCCTCGTCGAGGACGCAGGCCAGCTCCGGCGCCAGCAGCGGCCCGTCGCCGAGCCGCTCCCGCGAGAAACGGGTGTGGCCGACCGGGACGAAGTAGGGGATCGAGCCAGCGGCGCGGGAGGCGGCGAGGTCGATCATCCGCGGCGCCAGAGCCGCCAGCATCCGCCGGCCCGGCGGCGGCTGGCCCGCCTCCTCGAGCACGTCGAGGTAAGCACGGACAGCGCTGAACGGCCTGCTGTAGGCCTCGTCCTGCTCGGCGTGGCCGGCGCCGATCCCGGCCAGCGCCCGGCCCGGGAAGTCGGCCTCGAGCTCGGCCCAGTCGGCTGCCATCTCCGTCGCGGGGTAGCGCCAGACGTTGGCGATGCTGGTCGCGACCGTCAGCGTCGTCGTCGCCTCGAGCAGCGGCCGCAGCTCACCCAGCCGCGGCGAGCCGCCGACCCAGAGCGTCCCAAAGCCGAGCTCCTCGACCAGCCGGGCCGCCTCCGTGCCCTCCGCGCCGAGCGCGCGCCTGCTCGCCCAGATGCCGAACTCGGTCAGCGCCACCGGACGATTCTATGGAGGCCCCGGCGCCGGCACTTAGGATTGGCCCTTGACCCTCGGCAAGCCGATCCGCCCGCGGGCGATCCGCCCGCTGCTCTGCGCGCTCGTCCTCGTCCTGCTCGGCACCGGGGCGAGCGCGGCGGCGGCACCGCAGGCCGAGGGCGGCGAACCGTTCTTCCCCCACGCCGGCAGCCACGACTACAACGCCCTCAACTACCGCGTCCGCCTCGTCTACTCGCGCCAGGGCCGGATCAAGGCGGTGATGTCGATGCGGGCCCGGGCGCGCACGCGGCTGCACACGGTCAAGCTCGACCTCGACGGGCTCACCGTCAGCCAGGTCAAGGTCGACGGCGGCGGGGAGCGCTTCAGCCGCGGCCACGAGAAGCTCATCGTCCACCTCCTCGACCCGATCCCAGCCGGCGAGCGGTTCAAGCTGACCGTCTTCTACGCGGGGCGGCCGCGGACGGTGGTCGACCCGGACGGCTCCTCGGAGGGCTGGTACCCGACCGCCGACGGCGTGGTCGCGGTCGGCGAGCCGGAGGGCACCGCCGCCTGGCTCCCCTGCAACAACATCCCCGCCGACAAGGCGACCTTCGAGGCCGAGCTGATCGTCCCCAACGGGCTCACCGCGGTTTCGAACGGTCGCCTCACCGGGGTCGACCGCGAACCGGGCCGGCGCGCCTTCAGCTGGGTCGAAGACAGCCCGATGAGCACCTACCTGGCGGTGGTCGACATCGGCCCCGGCAAGCTCGTCCACGCTCCGGTCGCCGGCCACCCCGGCTGGACCCTGGTCGACCCGAAGCTGGCCGCGCACTCGCGCAAGGCGCTCTCCCACCTGCCGGGGATCATCCGCTTCGAGAGCAAGCTCTACGGTCCCTACCCGTTCGACGCCGCCGGCTCGATCGTTGCCGACGCGCCGGGCCTCGGCTACGCGCTCGAGACCCAGGACCGGCCGATCTACGCCTTCGCCCCCGACCTGACCACCGTCGTCCACGAGACCGCCCACCAGTGGTTCGGCGACTCGGTCGGGCTGAAGCGGTGGCCGGACATCTGGCTCAACGAGGGCTTCGCCACCTGGACCGAGTGGTATTACGCCGAGCGCCACGGCGGCCGCAGCGCGGCGGCGACCTTCCACCGGCTGATGCAGGTGCCCGCCTCGAACAGGCACCTCTGGAAGCCGCCGACCGGGCAGCCCAACACGCCGGCGCAGCTGTTCGGGCCTCCGGTCTACATGCGTGGGGCGATGACCCTGCAGGCGCTGCGGCAGAAGGTCGGGACGAAGGCGATGCTGACGACGCTGCGGCGCTGGGCGACCAGCCACCGCCACGGCAGCGGCGACACCACCGAATTCATCGCCCTCGCCGAAAAGGTCTCCGGCCAGAACCTCGGCCCGTTCTTCCAGCGCTGGCTGTTCACCCCGGGCAAGCCGTGAGGCGGCCCGAGCAGTACGCGATGCGCATCCTCGCGATCGTCCACGAGCGCAATGGTGGCCCCGGCGTCTTCGCCGAGGCGATCGCCGGCGGCGGCCACCGGCTCGACCAGTGGTTCCTGCCCGAGGAGCCCTCCCCTCCCGCCGACCCCGAGGGCTACGACGCGGTCCTCTCCCTGGGCGGGTCGATGAACGCCGACCAGGGTGATCAGTACGGCTGGCTCGCCGCCGAGGATCGCCTGCTCCGCCGCCTGATCGCGGCGGGAAAGCTGCTGCTCGGCGTCTGCCTCGGCGGCCAGCTCCTCGCCGCGGCGGCGGGCGCGACTGTGGGTCCGGCACCGCGACCGGAGATTGGATGGCACCAGGTCGAGCTCATGTCGGAGGGCCGCCGCGACCCCGTCCTCGGCCCGCTCGCCCCCCGCTTCGAGGCCTTCCAGTGGCACGGCTACCAGTTCTCGCTTCCCCCGGGAGCGGCCGCGATCGCCGAGAGCGACGTCTGCCTGCAGGCCGCCCGCATCGGCGACCGCGCCTGGGCCGTCCAGTTCCATCCCGAGGTGACCCTCGACGACGCCTTCAAGTGGATCGCCCACGCCCCCTCCGACCCCGACGCGGTCCGGATCGGCCTCGACGGAGCGGCACTCGCGGCCGAGACGGCGGCCAAGATCGCCGCCTTCAACCAGCTCGGCCACGAGCTCTGCAGCCGCTGGCTCGAGCAGGCGGTCCAGCGCTTGTCCGGCGCGGAGCTTCGACGTCGCGGCGAGTCGCCTCGGCCGTCGGTCTGAAGAACTTTCGCCCCTGTCGATTTTCGGCCGCCTCGTTCGTCGCACTGGCGAAACCGCATTTCAGACCGAGGAGGAAGTCATGGGAAAGATCGTCGTAACCGAGTTCGTCTCGCTCGATGGCGTGATGGAGGACCCGGGCGGGGCCGAGAGCTTCGAGCACGGGGGCTGGACCTTCGAGATCGACCGCGGCGAGGAGGGCGACAGGTTCAAGCTCGGCGAGCTCGAAGAGGCCGAGGCCCAGCTGCTCGGCCGCAAGACCTACGAAGGCTTCGCCGCCGCCTGGCCGACGATGGAAGACGAGGCCGGCTTCGCGGAGAAGATGAACTCGATGCCGAAGTACGTCTACTCGACCACCCTCGAGGACCCGAGCTGGAACAACACCACCGTCCTCTCCGGCGATTTCGCCGCGGACATCCGCAAGCTCAAGGACGAGGTCGACGGCGTCATCCTCGTCGCCGGCTCCGCCACCCTCGCCCAGGGCCTGGTCGACAACGACCTCGTCGACGAGCTGCGGCTGATGGTCTTCCCGGTCGTGCTCGGCAGCGGCAAGCGTCTCTTCGGTGCCTCCGGCAAGAAGCCGCTGACGCTCACCGACGCGAAGACCGTCGGCGCCGGCATCCAGATCCTCACCTACGAGCGCGCCTGAGCGACTGCACGGCGGGGGCGCCCTGCGGGGCGCTCCCGGCTAAGGCGACGGCTGCTCGAACGTGTGCTGGTACGCCGTCAGCGGACCGGTTCCGTAGATCGGCTTGAAGGGAGCCTGTTGGTTGCAGGGCGGCGTCGGGGCTCCCGCGGTCGAGGTTCCCCCTCCGAAGGCGTACTGCTTGATCGAGTTGTAGAAGACTTCCTGTTCCTGTTTCGTCAGTTTTTCGGTGGCTTCCTCAGTCCTCGGCGGATACCCTTCCAGGACCACGACTCGTTCGTTGAAAGACGGGTTTTCAGCGGTACCCGGGTCAAGCGTCGCCGTGGACCCCGTCGTGCATTGGCTGGTGTTGAAGACCGGCAGCGAGCCTGACTTGAGGAGTTCGGCCCACTTCGGAGGGCTGTACGCGCTGCTTCTACTTATGCCCAGGCGGTTGCTGTAGGTCGAAAGCGTCTCAGCGTTGACCGGGCCCATGGCCCGCAGGTAGTTCTGGCGTTTGCCAGACGCGGTTTCTTCGGTGAGTTCGCCATGGAAGACGGCGGCGATGTTCCCGAACGTCGAGGTGACCTCGTTCTTGTAGAGCCCGAGGCCGACGAGGATCGGGTTGAGGTTGCGGAGGAAGGGTTCGAGCGCGCGCAGCAATGGTGGAAATTCGTCGCGGAAGAGCTTGCGGAGCGCCGGGAACCCGGTCGGCGCGAGGGCGTTGAGCTTGGTCAGCGCTTTGAAGAACTCCTTGGCTTCCGGCGCCAGCTTGGCGATCGAGACCAGCGTCGGCGAGAGCTGTTCGGCTGCCGGGACGAGCTGCTTCACCAGCGGGTCGGCGTTTTCCGAGAAACCGCGGAGGTCGTGCAGGGTCAGCCGCGACTCTTCGAGGAAGGTGGGGAAGGCTCGGAACAGCGCTTCGATGTCGCGGCTGCGCCTGGCGGTGGTCGTGAAGACCGCGTTCGAGTTGCGGATCAGGTTGGCCAGCTCTCCTTCCCGCCCCCGCAGCGCGCGGAAGGTGGTCGCCCCGTTGCGGAACAGCTGCGACACCGCCAGTTCCTGGCTGCTTAGGGTGCGGAAGAGGCGTTCGAATTCGGTGAAGGTCGGTTCGAACTCGCCGATCGCATAGGAGAGGTTCTGGCCCTGGCCGTCGATCGCCACCGCGGCTTCCTGCATCCAGGCCTGGAAGGCGGCGCGGGTCTTCGGGTCGAAGGTGCGGAAGATCTCGTCGAGCTGGACCGACTTGGTCACGTTCGCCTCGGGCAGGGTGGCGCCATCGGCCAGCTTTTCGCTCTTGCTCGAGCCCGGGGTCAGTTCGACGTAGGTCTCGCCGAGCAGCGTCTTGGTCCGCAGCATCGCCCGCGTGTCCTCGGGCAGCGGCGCGTACTGGTTTTCGATGTCGACGGTCGCCAGCGCCTGCTTGTGGTTCGGCGCCAGTTCGATGCTCTGGACTTTGCCGATGTTGACGCCGGAGATGCGGACGTCTGACTGTTCCGCCAGCTGGGTCGCCTCGTTGAACGGGATCTTCAGCTGGTAGGGCTTCGCCCGGAACGGGGTCGGTCCCCCGAAGGTGACCCAGAGGAAGAGCAGGATCCCGAAGCACGACAACGCGAAGGCGGTGATCACCACGAGTTGAGTCGTGCTGGGGGCGCGCTTGCTCATTTGTGCTTCCGTACTTCTTCGCAGTGACCTTTTTCGGTTTCAAACGTCGTGATCGGAATGCTTTCCGGTGAAGGAGGGTTGAGGAGCTGGAGCAGGGTCTTGAAGTACGGCTGCCCTTTTTGGCTCATCTGGGTGGTGAGTCCCCACCCGAGAACCGACCCATTGCAGGTGATCCCCAACAGGGAGCGCAGTGCCGGACCGTTGCCGTCCTGGAGGTTGAACGCCGCGTTGAAGTTGTGGTTCGCCCAGGGCAGGTAGAAGAGGTAGCTCGGGGTCGAGCCCTTGGGCTTGTAGGCGAGCTCGTTGAACCAGCTGTTGAGCGAGCCGAGCGAGTTGCCGAAGTTGCGGACGCTCTTTTCGAACGGTTCTGCCGCTTCCGCGCTGGCTGTCAGCAGCGGCCGGATTTCCCGGGTGAACGGCCGGACGCCGTCGCGGATCGGCGCCGTCGTCTGCTTGAACAACTGCGTGGTCGCCTTGAAGGCGGGCGTCAGCGCCTGCGTCTGCGGGATCAGCTTGGTCAGCGACGGGAAGGCGACCTTGGAGAAGCGGCTGGAGCTGGCGAGACCTTCGTTGGCGGCCCGCAGCGCGGGCGGGAACCGTTCGAGCGCCTGCTGGATCGAGGCCTGCTGGTTGGCGAAGTTGCCGAGGGCGGCGTTGGAGGAGCTGACGAACTGGCGGATCTGCGCGTCGTGCTGGGAGAGCTCGCCGGTCAACTGGCCGAAATCGTGGATGACCCGGGCCAGCTCGACGTGGCGGGCGGCGATCGCCCGGTTGAGCTTCGCCACGTAGTGGACGAAGGGCTGAAAGCGCCGTAGCGCGTTGGAGAGGCGGATGCTCTGGCCCGGGCCGCCGATCCCCTGTGCCCCCCCGGCTACCAGCAGCTGGATGTACTGCTGAGTGTCGGAGTCGAGGCTGGCGAGGAACTGGTCGAGGTTTACGCTCGGTTCGGTCTGGGCCAGGGTGAAATGGTGGCCGTCTTCGACGTGTTCCGTGCCGGTTCCCGGTTCGACCTCGACGACCATGTCGTTGAGCCCCGTTTTCGGCCGCAGCAGGAAGCTCGCGTTCGGGTGGATCAGTTCCATGTACTTCGGCTCGATCTGCATCCCGACCACGGCGTGGCCGTCTTCGAGGTTGACCGAGGTGACTTTTCCTACCTGGACACCGGCGATGTCGACCGCCTGGCCCTGACCCGGGGTCACGGCCTGGGCGCTGGAGAACTCGGCGCTGATGTTTTCGAATTCTTCGCCGACGAAGGGGATCCAGGAGGGCAGCGAGGCGTTCTGCTGGATGAAGATCCCAAGCATCATCACGATCCCGGCGAGGACCAGGGCGAGGATCGCGATCGTGTCTTTGCGGCGGCCGCGGGCCTGCCGGGTGATCCAGGCACCGAAGTGCTTGAGGCGGCCGACCTTCGTCGGGCTATCGTCGCTCATGGATTCACCCCCGCGGCCGACGGCGACGGCGGGCCGACCTGGCCGAGCCCGGCGTTGACGTCCGGAACCGGGTTGCTCGCGCAGCGCACGTTCGGCTTGAACGGCGGCTGCTTCCCCAGCTGCGGCTGCGTCCCCAGCGGTTCGACCGCGGTGTGGTAGTAGACGATCTTGTCGCTGAGGACCGGGTCGCTCTTCGGGGTCGTGTTGGGCTCGCCCACCAGGTTCGGGCCGTTGGCCACCTGGGCCCTGATGTACGGCCCGTTCCCGTCGAAGTTCTGGGCGGCACCCGCGAGGTTCGTGAGCGTGTAGAGGAACTCGCGGTAGTTGGGACCGCCGGTGCTGAAGCGATCGTTGATCACCTGGTTGCCGGTCGGGATCAGGACCCGAGTGCCGCAGAGGCTGAGCCGGTTGAGCTGCGGGATCGTGTTGCGGTTCCCTTCCCGCGCCGCGCCGGCGAGGCCGGGAGTCGATTCCGCCAGTAGCTTCGCGACGCCGAGCCCCTCCTTGCCGCTCAGCAGCGGCCGCACCTGGGCGATCCAGGGTTTCGAGGCGCTGATCAGTTCCGGCAGCTGCGCTACCGCCGGCCGCAGCTCGATCGCGTAGGTCCGCAGTGGGGGCAGGGTCCTGTTGAGGGCGACCAGCGAGGTGTGGGCAACCTTGAGGGTCGGAGCCAGCAGGTGCACGGTGCTGGCGAGGTTGGCCGACTGGTTGGCGAGGGCGCCGGTGAAGACGTCGAAGTTGGTGATCAGCCCCTGCAGGGCCTTCTGGTTGGCGGCAAAGGCATTGAAGGTGCTGCCGGCGCTGGCGACCAGCTTCGAGAGGTCGCGCTGCTGGGTGCCGAGCAGGGCGTTGGTCACCACCGCGCTGTAGCGGCCGGCTTCGCCACCGTATTTGAAGGCCCCGTTCAGCGCCCCGGCGCCGGTCACGCCGTGCACTTCTGGCAGCTGGTTCCGGTTTTCGTTCGCCGTCGGCCTGTGGGTGAGAGCGTTGCCGTAGCTCTCGAGCAGACGGCCGAGGTCGGCGCGAACGGGCGACTGCAGCGCGCTCAGCACCTGGTCGATCTGGACCGCGGTCGCCGTCTGGCTGACCGGGATCGAGTCGCCGCTGGAGAGGTCCGGCGCCGACGGGCTGCCGGGGCTGAGTTCGACGAAGAAGTTGCCCTCGAGGAAGATCCGCGGCCGGATCGTCGCGAAGGCGTCTTCGTGGATCGGCTGGCCGGCACCGTCGACCGTGAAGGTGACGGTGGTGGCGTTGCCGTCGCGTTCGCTCGAGACCACCTTGCCGACGTCGACGCCGGCGATCCGCACCGGCGAGTTGTTGGCGATGTTGACCGAGTTGGCGAAGGTCGCCTTCACTTCGAAGCCGTAGCTGGTGAACGGGATGTGTTTGGTGAACGCCAGGTACGGGCCGATCGTGAAGATCAGGATGAAGATGATCGCGACGGTGACGTTGCCGGGGCGCCAGCGGATGAACCGCCCGGTACGGGCTTCCTGGGCACGGCGGTCGCGCTCGGGAAGGCGGGTCATTTGCTTTCACCCCCCTGCGTCTTGTTCGGCCTGGTGATGGTTTCCGTCGACCAGAGCTTCGCCGCGTGACCGATCACGGTCTGCCCTTTGGCGTACTTCTCGTTGCCGGCTTCGCAGACTTCTCCCTGGCCCGGGGCGGCGGTCCGCGGGTACGGGTTGTAGTGGAGGTGGTTTTCTTCCGGCCGCGGGCCGCCGCCGTTGGCGGGGGCGCTGGCCTGGCCGCTCTCGGCGTTCGGGCCTTCGGGCGCGGCGAAGGTGAGCGCGTTGAGCCAGTGGCCGTACTGGTTGCCCTGCCTGGAGGCGCCGGCGACCTCGTTGAAGGCAAACGACCAGTAATTGCAAACCGTCTGCGATGGCGTGATAAATCGCAGCGACGGGCCGAGCACTTCATTCGAATCGGTCAGCAGCTGCAGCCCGGTCATCGTCCCCGGCGCTTCCTGGAAGTCGACCAGCGCCTGTGCGGTCGGAGTCAGCTGCGCGTTCAGCGCCGGCGAGCCGTTGAGGGCCGGGATCCCGGCATGGAGCGCTTCGGCGATCACCGGTGAGGTTTGGCCGAGCGCCCGCGCCCCTGGCAGCAGCGCCGCGAAGAAGCGTTCGGAGTCGTGCAGGAACGGGCGCAGGACCGGCAGGTCGGCGTTGGCCTCGTCGAGGGCCGGCGGGCTCTTCTCGATCGTTTCCTGGATGTAGGGGCGGGAGACCCGGGCGAAGGCGGCAAAGGTCTGGTCGAGGGCGACGAACATGCTCGCCTGCGTCTCCGCCACCGGCGCGACCGTCGCCGAGAGCGCCTCGAGCGCTTCCCAGAAACCGCCGAAGTCGGTGCTTGGGGCGACGATCGTCCGCAGCACCGGCTGCCCCTCGACCGCCAGCCGGCGCAGCGCACCGATCGCTTCGTTCAGCTGCGGCCCGCGCCCGGCGAGCGCGTTGCCGAACCCGGCCAGGTTCTTTCTGATCGCTTCCCTGGTCGGTTTGTTGAACATGTCGAAGAACTGGTCGATGTCGACCGGTTCCGGCTTGGCCTGGGCGAGCGGGATCGTTTCGCCGGCCCTGAAGCCCTGCGAGGAGTGGCCGGGGGTGATCTGCAGGTACTTCAGCCCCAGCGCGGACTTCGGCCGGACCATGATCGTCGAGTCGACCGGCAGCGGTTCGGCGGTCTTGTCGAGCGCCAGCGAGAGTTCGGCCGCGACCTTGCCGTTGCCTTCGTTCACCGGCACCACCGACTTGACGACGCCGACCCGGACGCCGCCGATCCGCACCTCGTTGCCTTTGACCAGCGCGTCGGCGTTGGGCAGGCGCGCGTTGAGGTCGTAGGTGGAGACGAACGGGAGGCCGTTGTTGGCGTTGTAGGCGAGGAAGACGGCGACGATGATCACCAGCACCGTCACCGCCCCGACCAGGATCGGGCTGCTGGCGAAGCCGCCGATGCCGCCGCGATTCCTGCTCATGGCCCGAGCAGGTAGTCGAGGAGCGGTTCGGTGCCCCTGGTGGTCGCCGATGCTTCGCCGAGCCCGGCCCTGCCCGCGGGCTTCGCCTGCCTCGGTTCGGTGGAGCCGGCCTGGCCAATGCCGATCGCCGGCCCTTCTTCGGCGGTGGTGCCGCCGGCGGCTTCGCCGCTTTCGGCCCGCCACTGCGCCAAGAGCTTGAGGATGCTCGCCGAGCTGGTCGACGCCACTTCCCCGGCGTTCTGCCCGTGGAAGCGGTCGACGCAGCCCGTCGCGCCTCCAGGTTCGACCTGGTATTCGACGCAGTTGGTCAGCGCCGCGAACGTGCGCCCGAAGTGGCCGTACTGGTCGAACCCGTTGGTCGTCGCCGCCGTGTTGTAGATCAGTTCGGTGAGGCCGTCCCAGCCTTTGGTCTTCCGCAGGCTGACCAGCAGCTTCGCCAGTTCGCTCGTGGTCGGCGCACCGGTCTTGGCCAGCTTCGCCGCCTTGCGCACCACCGGCGTCGCCTTGGCGAACAGCGGCCCCGATTCTTCGCCGGCCTTGCCGAGGCTCTTCAGCGCGACCGTGGTCGCTTCGGAGAACGGAGTCAGGGTCCGGGTCGCGTCGGTCAGCGACGGCGCCGCCTTGCCGAGTTCTTCGAAGACCGGGCGGGCGGCGTCGGAGAAGCCCTTCAGCCGCTGCATCGTCAGCTTGAATTCGGTCAGGAAGAGGGGGAACTTCTGCAGCGCCGCTTCGAGTTCCGGGCCTCGTTCGGAGCTCGCCTTGGCGGCGGTACCGGCATTGGCGAGGAAGCCGGCGACGTGTTCGCGATCGCGCGCCAGTGGCCCGAGGATTTCCTCCGAGTTGGCGGCCAGCTGGGCGAGCTGCTTGCGCTGGGCGGAGAGGACGCCGAACAGGGTGTCGACGTCACGCAGCACCGGGTTCGCCCGCTTCACCAGCACTTCGAGGTCCTTGCCGCGGCCCGCCAGCCCGGCGCCGAGTTCGTTGAGGATCAGGCGAAAGCGCTGTGCATAGGGCAGCGTGTTGATGTCGTTGATCAGGGCGGGGTCGACGCTGGTGCCGTTGCGACCGAGCGGCAGCAGGTACTGGCCCTCGCCCGGTCCCGATTCGATCTTCTTCAGCGGCGGCGGTACCGGCGCGCCCGGGGCGCGGGGCAGGGTCGGGCGGCAGTCGACGTACTTCTCGCCGATCAGCGACTGCGGCCGGATCTGGCAGCTCGCGTCTTCGCGGAAGTCCTGGAAGCCGGGGTCGGCGATGTCGAGGACGATGATCGCCTTGCCGGGGACCGAGATCGGCTTGCCGTCCCGGTAGGCCACCGTTTCGCCCGGTCGCGAGACGCTGACCGATTCGATCGTGCCGACGTTGGCGCCGGCCACGCGCACCTGCTCGCCGGGGACCATGAAGGAGCCGTTGTCGAAGACCGCCCGCACCAGGTAGCCGGAGCCCGAGCCGCCGCCGGTGACCAGGAAGACGACCCCGACCACGATCGCGACCAGGACCACCGCGGGAATCAGACGTCGGATCATGGGCCGGGGGGTGCGTCGCCGGGGTTGCATTCGGAGCTGCTGACGCTGCCGGGCCCGACGAACGGGTTCGAGCCGTCCGGCGCCGACTGGGTGGCGCCACCGGGGCACGGTCTGCGAACCGGCGCGGAGGCGCCGAAGACGTTCATCTGTTCGGCCTTGCCGATCGGCTTCAGCGTTCCGCCTTCGTTTCGGAACAGGTTCGCCATCGCGATGTCGGTCCGGGCGTAGTGGCCGTTGCCGTCGTAGAAGCCGGTGACCTGGCCGATCTTGCCGATCGCGTTGAACAGGTCTGGCGTGTAGGCGCGGATGAAGTTGAGGTTCGGCTGGAAGGCGCGGACGCCGGCTTCGGCGTGGGGGAAGGCGTTAGAGGTCTGCCGCTGGACCGCCGGCAGCGTCCTCAGCAGATCGATCGCGTCGTTCCCCGGCCCCGGCCTGCTCGCCGCTTCCCGGAGGTAGCGCGTGAACGGCACCAGTTTCTGGAAGATCGGTCGCAGTTCGGCGAGGAAAGGCGCCAGGTTCTTGGTCGCCGGCTTCGCGGTATTGACCAGCGGTTCGAGGTCGGTGAGGGCGGCGCGCAGGTTGACGAAGGTCGTGTTGCTCTGGCGGAGCACCGGCGGCAGCCGTTCCAGAGACTGGTTGAAGGCGACGTTCTGGCTGGCGATCGAACCGAAGGCCGTGCTGGCGTGGTTGATCGCGTCGGAGAGCTGTTCGCCGCGGCCTGCGACCGCCGTCGTCAGCCTGCTCGAGCTGGCGATGAAGCGTGCCAGCAGCGCTTCGTCGCGGTTCAGTTCGCCGACGAAGGCGCTGGTCCGGTTGAGCGCGGTGCCGAAGTATTTGTAGGCGTCGTTGGCTGCCTTGCCCTGGCCGGCGTAGATTTCCGCGTTGCCTTCGATGAACTGGCGCAGGCCCTTGCGGACCGGCGGTGGGAAGGTGTTGAAGAGCTGGTCGATGTCGACCGGCGTCGTCGTCGAGGAGAGCCCGAGCTCCGCCCCTTCGCCGAGCGCCGGGTTGCTGTTCGGGCCGGGGCTGATCGAGACGTAATGGTTGGCGACGCCGGAGAGCGAGGTGGCGCGAATCGTCGCCGTCGTCCCTTCGTGCAGTTCCTGTTCGACTTCGACCTTGATTTCGGCCAGGTTGTCTTCGGTCAAGCCGATGCTTTCGACCGTCCCCACCGGCGAGCCGCCGATCAGGACCTGGTTGTCTTCGACCAGCTGGCCCGCGTTCTGGAAGATCAGCGTGTACTTGTGGCCGCCGCCGCCGCTGAGCAGGATGAACGCGAGCACGATCACGATCGCAGCCAGCGCCCCGATTGCCGCGATCCGGGCTGGGGAGGTCCGCCGGCCGGCAGCCGGCCCACCCTCCTCGCCTAATGGTTTGGCAGACACGGAATCGTTGCTCGTCCCATTCCCGGTCCCTCCGACCCGGCCGAACGGGCGAAATCGTATCCCCTGGCCTCCCCGCCAAGAACGCCTGCAGCAGGGACTTAACTCCAAATCAACGCGTGCTCTAGCCGCTACTCTGGGCCCTGGGAGCGGTTTGGGAAGTGGGGCGCCGCAACTACGTTCAATTGGAGGAAAACTAGATGCGCAAACGTTCAATTTCGGTCGTCGCGACGGCCGTCGCCGCGACCGCGGCGCTGACCGCTTCGGTCGCGCTCGCGGGCCCGACGGTCACCGGCCCCGACGGCAACACGCAGTCGATCGAAGCGGTGATCTCGCCCAAGAAGCTGCCGAAGAAGACGACGGCACCGGCGACCCTCAAGGTCGTCACCAAGACCGCGACCACGACCGCCGCCAACGGAGTTCCCAGCCCCGCCGTCAAGGCGACGATCGACTTCGCCAAGGGCGCGGTGATCTTCGCCAAGGGCCTGCCCACCTGCAACGCGAGCGTCCTGCAGAACGTCTCGACCGAAATCGCCGAACAGAAGTGCGGCAAGGCCAAGATCGGCAGCGGCGTCGCCCACGCCCTGCTGCCAGTCGGCGCGAAAGTGCTCCCGATCGAACAGAAGGTCACGGCCTTCAACGGCGTCCCCAAGGGCGGCAAGCCGACCGTCCTCCTGCACACCTACGGCACGGTGCCGTTCCAGACCACGCTGGTCCTCAACGGCACGGTCATCAACTACAACAAGCAGGGCTACGGGCCCCGCCTGGAAATCCAGATCCCGCTGATCGCCGGCGGCACCGGCGCGCTCACCGAATTCCAGGTGACGATCAACAAGAAATGGTCCTACAAGGGCAAGAAGGTGAGCTTCATCTCCGCCGAGTGCCCGACGAAGACGCTGAAGACCCGCTCGGTCTTCACCTACCTCGACGGCCAGTCGCTGGAAGCCCTCAACTCCCAGCCCTGCACGCAGAAGCCGGAACCGAAGAAATAGTCGTTTCGCCGCGGGCGGCCGGTCCAGCCGGATCGGCCGCCCGGTGGCACCCTCTCGCGTCGGCCTCAGGAGATCGGGTCCGACTCACACTCTCAGCCGCGGCAGCGCTCGCTGCAGCGGCTTCGGCAGCCACCAGACGCGGTCGCCGAGGAGCAGCATCAGAGCCGGCAGGAGGACGATCCGGACCACCGTGGCGTCGAGGAAGACGGCGACGGTGAGGCCGACTCCGAGCTGGCTGACGGTCGCGATCGAGGCGCCGGAGAAGACGACGAAGACGGCAAGCATGATCGCCGCGGCGCCGGTGATGACGCGGGCGGTCTTCTCGAGGCCGAAGCGGACCGCGGCGGCGTTGTCGCCATCGCGGTCGTGGTGCTCGCGCATCCGGGTCAGGAGGAAGACGGCGTAGTCGATCGAGAGGCCGAAGACGATCCCGAAGATCATCGTCGCCCCGACCGCTTCGACGTAGGAGTGGCCGCCGAGCGGGAAGCTGCTGGGGAGATCGGTGAGCAGGGTGAGGATGCCGAAGGCGACCCCGACCGTGAGCAGGTTGAGGCCGACCGCGATCGCCGCCAGCGGGATCGCCCGCAGGATCAGGATCAGGGCGAGGAAGGTGACGAGGGTGATCGCCGCGATCACGAGCGGCATCCGGTCACGGGTGATGCTGCTGTAGTCGTTGAGCTGGGCGGCGCCGCCCGCGACGCCGGTGCGCAGGCCGACGTTCTGGCCGAACGCCTGCGCTTCCGCGTTCAGCAGCCTGTTGAGGCGGATCGACCCGGGCGTGTTGAAGCTGTAGTCGGAGATCAGCAGCATCGAGGCGGCCTGGCCGCCGTTGCCGACGTCGATCGTCTGGCTCGCCGCTTCGCGGGTCGACGGCTTGGCGCCGTCCAGCGCCGAGAGGACGAAGTAGCCGGAGTTGAAGACGCCGGGCGCTTCGCGTCTCACCTTGCGCGCCTGTCGTCGCACTTTCGCCTTCCCGGCGAGGACCTGGACGCTCGCGTCCCGCAGCCCGCTTTCGAGCGGCGCCGCTTCCTCGGAGCCTTCGGCGAGGCCCGCTTCGAGCGCTTCGGCGCCGCCTTCCAGCCGCTTCAGGCCGCCGACCAGCGCCAGCATCCCGCCACTCAGCTGGTCGATCCCGCCACTCAGGCGCTGCGCTTCCTTCGAGAGCTTTTCGGCGCCGAAGGCGAGCCGGTTGCCGTACTTGTGGATCCTGTAGAGGGCTTCCTGGAGCTTGGCGGCGCCATCGCGGATCTTGGCCAGGGTGTTGATCGTCGATTCGTAGGTCGCGGTCGATTCTTCGGCCGCCGCGAGATCAGCCGACAGCCGTTCCCCCATCGCCGTCAGTTCGGTGGGGAGGCCGGCGTAGCCTTCGGCGTAGGGCGCGCCCGTCACCGGGTCGGTGCCGGAGACCGCGGCCGACGCCTGCTGCACCGCTTCCAGCGCCGCCACGTAGCTCGGGTCGGCCTTGCCCACCGTCATCGCCTCCAGCGCCGCCAGACCCGCCTTCAGCTTTTCCTCGGCGACGGCGGCCGGCGCCTGCAACCGCGGCAGGGTTTCGTCGATCTCCTTTTCCAGACCCTTTTCGACGGCGCGGGCGTGGTCGAGACCAAAGCTGCGCAGGGTCTGGCCCCCGACGGAGAGGATCGACGCTTTCAGTTCGGCGGCCCCGACCGCCGCCCTCAGCTCGGCTTCCTCCAGCTTCCGTGCGCCTTCCGCGAAACGTTCGAGCGCCGAGATCGCCCGGCCGCTCCCCTCGGTCGCGCGGCCGAGGCCGGCTGCGATCAACTGCGCTCCCTCGGCGGCGCGACCGGCACCGAGGGCGAGCAGGCCGGCGCCGTCGCTCGCTTCGGAGATGCCGCCGCGCAGTTCGGCGACCCCACCGGCGGCGACTCCCAGTTCGCGGCCGAGCTTGCCCAGTTCCTTGACCGGGCCGATGTTGCCTTCGGTGGTGAGGACCGCGTTGCCGAGGTTGCGCAGCGGTTCGGCCCGCTTGGCGATCTTCGCCGGCCCGATCACCAGCTGCACCCCGGGCAGGCTCGCGAGCCGCTTCTGGAAACGTTCCAGGGCCGCCAGGTCCTTTTCGGTCGTGATCGGTCCCGCTTCGGTCGCGGCGACGATCTGGAACGGGGCATCCCAGCCCGGCCCGATCACGTCGTCGATCAGTTCGGCGTCCTTGCGCGCCGGCGCGTCCTTGGCGAGCTGTTCGGGGCTCGGCGGCCCCGTCTTCAGGCCAAGGGTCGGCGCCGCCAACGCCAGCAGCACCGCCCCGATCACGGCCGCCGCCAGCGCCGGCCGCCGCAGCGCCCCGTTGACGAAGGCCATCAGCCCAGAGCTCTCGTCCGGAATTGGCCCGAACCGCCAGCGGTCGACGTTGGGCCCGAGCAGGGTCAGGATCGCCGGCCCGACGATCGTCGCCACCGCGACGCTCAGCGCCACCACCATCGCCAGCGTTCCCGCCAGCGAGACCAGCAGCGAGCCGGGCAGGATGAAGAGCGAGACCAGCATCGAGAGGACGAGGGTGCTGCCGGCGAACATCGTCGTCCGACCGGCGGTGCGGCGGGTCCGGCGCGCCGCCGCGTAGGGCTCTGCCCCAGCCGCCAGCTCCTCACGGAAGCGCGAGACCATCAGCAGCGCGTAGTCGACCCCGAGCGCCAGGCCCATCATCGTGCAGACGGTCAGCGCGAAGGCGTCGATGTCGAACCAGCCGGTGAAGAAGTAGAGGATCCCCCGCGAGGCGATCACGGTGACGGCACCGAAAGCGAGCGGGATCGCCGCCGCAACCGGCGAGCGGAAGACCAGCAGCAGGACGATCAGCAGGAACGGGATGGCGAGCAGCTCGCCGCGCTCGGCCGCGTCGATCGACTCGTTCTGGATCGCCCGGGAGAGGGTCGCGAAGCCGGTCTGGGTCGCCTTCACCGGCGGCCGTATCACTTCTTCCAACTGCCGTTCGACTTCCGGCACGGTTTGGTTGACCGCCGTTTTCAGGTCGACGTGGAAGTCGGCGAGGATCAGCGCCCGGCGCGGCGTCGGCCGCAGCCCCTGCACCCGGCCGCGGTCCCAGGGCGAGAGCGTGCTGACCCCCGGGTGGCCCCGGCGCAGCGCTTCGACCAGCTCCTTGCCCTGCTTTTCGACCTCCCCCGGCGGCCCCTCGAGCAGGATCGCGAACGGGGCCGAATCGCCGAAGTGTTCGCGCAGGAGCTGGTCGGCGCGGGAGGATTCGGTGCCGGGAACGTTGAGCGTGGTTGGATCGAGGCGGGCGTTGACGCCGGTCCCGATCACCCCGAGCGCGGCCAGCGCCAGCGCGGCGACCCCGAGCACCGCCCAGGATCGCCTCCTTCCCCTCCCCCGCCGTGGCCGGCGGGTATCCCTGCCACGCCGCGATTCCTCGCGGCCGCCTCTTGGTCCCACAGTGGTAGTTTGGCGATAGACGGGTACGGGAGGATTGTGTTTTGGTGTTGAAGCGTCTTCGACAGGTGGGGATCTGTGCGCTCGTGCTGCTGCTGGTCGGCGCCGGATCTGCGGCCGCGCTGCGGCTGGCGGTCGGCAATCTCGTCGTCGTCACCGACGGCGGCTTCACGCCAACGACGCTGCCCAAGCAGCACTACGCGCCGATCAAGCTGCACGGCTACGGCAGGATCTCGACCACCGACGGCAAGACGCCGCCGATCCTGGAAACGATCACGCTCTGGTTCGACAAGCACGGCGAAGTCGACACCAAAGGGCTGCCGATCTGCACTCCGGGCAAGCTGGCGGCGACGACGCCGGCGGTCGCGCGCAGGAACTGCCGCGGCGCGATCGTCGGCACCGGCTACGGCACCGCGGTCGTCAACTTCCCCGAACAGAAGCCGTTCTACGCCTCCTCGCCGATCACGATCTTCAACGGCCCGCCCAGGCACGGCAACCCGACCGTGCTCGCCCACGCCTACCTCAGCGTGCCGGCGCCGACCACCTACGTCGTTCCGATCGAAATCCGGCGGGTCCACGACGGCCGCTACGGCTTCAAGACCGAAGCGAAGATCCCGAAGATCGCCGGAGGCTTCGGGACCCCGCTCTACGGCCGGCTGCAGATCGGCCGCGAATGGACCTACCAGGGGAAGCGCCTGAGCTACGCCAACGCCAGCTGCCCCGACGGACGGCTGCAGGGCAAAGGCGAATTCAAGTTCAAAGGCGGCGCCTCGCTCACGGGCACCCTGGTGAAACCGTGCACCGGCAGGTGAGCCGATACCCGCGCAGCGGGATCGGGCGACTGAGCCGCCGGCTCTGCATCGGCCTCCCCCTCGCTGCCGTCCTGGCCCTCGTCGTGTCTGCCAGCGCCTACGCGATTCGTGCCGAATTCGGCAAGCTCGTGGTCAGCGCCACCGCCGAAATGCAGCCGCGGGCGCTGCCCCGCTTCGGCGGCGCCCCGGTCATTCTCTCGACCACGACCCGGATCGGCACCAAGGACGGATCGTTGCCGGCGGCGCTGAAGACGCTCACCTTCGAGCTCGACAGGAACGGATCCATTGAAACCAAGGGGCTGCCGACCTGCACCCTGGCGAAGCTCGAGAACACCACCCCGCAGCAGGCCCGTAGCCGCTGCGGCGAGGCGCTGGTCGGCACGGGCAGTGGCAGCGCCCGGGTCCAGCTACCCGGGACCGCACCGGTCAAGATCAGCTCCCCGCTCTCCTTCTTCAACGCGCCGCCGAGCGGCGGCCGGCCGACGATCATCGCCCACGCCTACGAGACGCTGCCGAAGCCGCAGACCCTGCTGGTTCCGATCGTGATCGAAAAGGTCCACGACGGCCGCTACGGCTTCCGGGCCGAAGTCGAACTGCCGCCGATCGCCGAAGGCTACGGCTCCCCGATCCTCGCCCAGGCGACGCTCGGCCTCACCTACCGGCACGGCGGCAGGAAGGTCGGCTTCATCAACGCCCGCTGCAACGGCGGCCGGCTCCAGGTCGAGGGCAAGATGACCTTCGCAAACGGCAACTTCTTCCCGGCAACCCTGACTTCGCCGTGTCACGTGGCGCGCTGAGAGGACGCTCGCTCGGCTCCTGGGGGCGCCTCGGAGCGGCTACGTTGACGCTCGCCGCACTGCTCGCCTGCTGCCTCGCCGCCATGCCCAGTGCCACCGGCGCCGCCACCGTCACCTATCGCAACCTCGTTCTCCACGCGGTCGGCGGCTTCCAGCCGCAGAGCCTGCCGCGGCGGGCGTTCGCGCCAATCAGCTTCGAGGGCGAAGTCAGCTTCTCGACCCGCGACGGAGCCGGGCGGCCGCCGGCCCTGACCGAAGCGGTGATCGCCTTCGACCGCGACGGCCGCCTCGACGTCACCGGCCTCCCCACCTGCACCGTCGCCCGGGTGGCGACCCTCGGCACCAGCGAAGCCCGGGCCGCCTGCCGCGGCGCGATGGTCGGCCAAGGCCTGGTCGAAGCGCTGGTCGAACCGGCGCCGGGCGCGGCCCCCGTCCTGATCAGCTCGCCGCTCTCGATCTTCAACGGCCCCGACGAAGCGGGTCACCCGACCGCGGTCCTGCACGCCAACCTCGGCGCTCCCGCCAACCAGACCTTCGCCATCACCGCCCCGATCGAACGTACCCGCGGCCAGTTCCGCTACCGGGTCACCCTCCATCTGCCGCCGATCGCCGGCGGTCTCGGCTCGCTGACCCGGATCCGGGTCAAGATCGGACGCCGCTTTCAGGCCGGCGGCCAGAGCCGCAGCTACGTCGCCGCCCACTGTCGCGACAGCATCGTCAGGACCCGCGGCCGTTTCAGCTTCGCCGACGGCACCATCATCGACGGCTTCGTCGAAAAGTTCTGCCGCGCCACCGGATAGCCAGCCGCTGGCGCCGCAGCCCCTCCCCGCCCTTCCTATAATCGGCGACCCCGGGGCCGTTAGCTCAGTTGGTAGAGCAGGAGACTCTTAATCTCAAGGTCGTAGGTTCGAGCCCTACACGGCCCATCCTCCGGCGGTCTCGGCGATGGCTAGGAGCGGCTAGGCGGGCCGCGCTACCCTGGCCTCGATGCGCAGGAGCCGCAGCTTCAGCGAGATGTCGATGCGCCGTCGTATCGTCGCCGCGGTTCTCCTCGCGGTCTCCCTTGGGATCATCGGCTTCGCCGAGAAGGACCTGCAGGGCAGGTCGGCGGCGGAGGTTCGCGGCAGCAAGCTCGTCTGGCGAGTCGTCTCGCTGAACGCCCTCGGCGCCCTCGCCTATCTGCGCTGGGGCCGCACTCCCGCCTGACCCACGGAGCGGGGTTGCCCTATTCGGTCAGGCCGGTGCCGCCGAGTGAGGGACCGAGCGGGCTTTCGGAGCCCTGCGTGGTGCCGGTGCCGTTCTTGGCCGCTTCCTTGCCGGCTTTTTCGGCTTCCTTCAGTTTCGTCTGGAATTCGACAGCGCTTTTCTTCGACGATTCGAACTGGTTGCCGACCTGTTCGCGCTGGAACTTGCTGCCGGCTTTGGCTTCGGCCGCTTCGTTCGCTTCTTCGGCCGCCTTGTAGTTGCCGGTGAAGACTTCGTAGAGGGCGAGGGTCGAGAGCGAGTTGAGGCTCGGGCGCTGTTCGGCGTAAATCCTCTGCGCTTCCGCGGCGGCGGTGATGTTGGCGTCCGCTTCCCCGTAGGTGCGCGAGATCTGGGCCAGGCTGAAGAGGGTGCCGGCCATCTGCTGGGCGAGGCTGGCGTTCGGTTCCTTCGTCGCTTCCAGGTATTCGCTCCAGGCCGCGCTCGCTTTCTGGTACTGGGTGCGCGATTCGACCGTCTGTGCGACTTCGCCGTTGGGGCCGGTCGCCAGCCGCTGCTGGCCGGCGTTGACCCGGGTCCTGGTCAGCTTCGCCAGCAGTTCTTCGTTACCGGGATTTTTCCGCAGTTCGGCTTCGAAGCGTTCCGCCTTCTGTTCGTATTCGGTCGCGAGGTTGTTGCTTTCGCTGCTGGTGCCGAGCAGGTTGCCGATGTTGACCGGGCCGACGACGAGGAAGAGGCTGGCCGCCATCAGCACCGCCAGGATCGCGTACACGACTTTGACGACGTGCCGCCGCTTGCCGCGGAGGTCGAAGACCATCCTGTGCTCGTTGCTCGATGCCATGCGCGTTTGTCCCTACTGCGGGGAAGGCTCGACCGCCCCGCCCCGTTCCCTCGGCCTGCCGAAGAACCGCGCGATCAAGATACTCAACTCAAAGAGAATCAGCAGCGGCACCATCTCCAGCAGCATCGAGATCGGGTCGACGCCGGGCAGCGCGGCGGCGATGATGGTGATGATCAGGTAGGCGTAGCGGCGGTTCTTCGAGAACTGCTCGACGCTCATGATCCCGAGCCGGGTCACCGCCAGGATCGCCAGCGGCAGCTGGAAGACGAGCGCCCCGGCCAGCTCGGTCATCGAGAAGAAGCTGTAGTAGTCGCGCGCCCGCACCTGGACGTTGAACTGGTTGTCGTTGAAGTTGAGGAGGAAGCTGACCGCGGCCGGCATCACCACGAAGTAGGAGAAGGCGACGCCGGCGAGCAGCAGGATCGGGAAGAGGAACAGGATCGGCAGCACCATCCGCTTCTCGCTCGGGCTGAAGGCCGGCAGCACGTAGGCGTAGAGCTGCCAGAGCCAGACCGGCAGCGAGAGGATGATCGCCGCGTAGGCGGAGACGGTCAGGGTCGTCGTGAAGGGCTCGGTGACGCCGAAGGTGATCAGCTTCTTGTGGCCTTCGGGCAACGGGTGGGCGGCGATTTCGAGCAGCAGGTTGTTCTGCCAGAAGCAGAGCGCGAGGGCGACGCCGAAGACGGCGATGCAGACGACCAGCCGCGAGCGCAGCTCGTCGAGGTGCTCGACCAGGGTCAGCTGGTCTTCGTGGGAGACCGGCCGGACGCGGCGCGGCATTGCCGCGCTTCCCTACGCCGACTTGTCGTGGACGACTTCCGCCTCGTGCTGCTCAGTTGCCTGGGCGGCCGGCGGCGGGGTTGGATCGGCGGCGGTGATCTGCGTCTTCTCGTCCTGCTCGTCGTTCTCGCCGCTGATCGAGCCTTTGAACTCGCGGATTCCCTTGCCCAGGCTTTTGCCCAGTTCGGGCAGCCGCTTCGGCCCGAAGACCAAGAGGGCGACGATGAGGACGATTCCGATCTCGAGGGGTCCGATGTTCCCTGGCATCCAGTTGATGGTAACGCGGTTGGGGCGCGGGCGGGGCGACCGCGGCAGATAAAAGTTCTTGAAAGAACGGATCAAGTTGGCGCCGTCAGGGTTCGATACAGAAAGATGCCCGAGACCAGTCCCGATAGGAGCCAGCCGACCGAGGTGCTGCACCTCTGCCCGCGCTGCGGCTCGGGGATGGTCCAGCCGCTGGCCTGGGAGCCCGCCGGCGACCGCACGAGCTGGCGGGTCTGGAGGCGCTGCCCCGAATGCGACTGGCGCGGCGACGCGGTCCACGCGGAGGCGGCGATCGACGCCTACGACGAGCAGCTCGACCGCGGCGCCCACGAGCTCGCCGCCGAACTCCGGGTGCTGCAGCACGAAAACATGACGGCGATGGCCGCCGCCTTCGTCGCCGCGCTCGGCGCCGACCTGATCGGCGCCGACGACTTCGCTTAGCGCCGCGCTCGCCGGGTAGGGTCTCCGCCGTGACGGCCACGGAGGGCAGGCTGGCGGGAACGGTGGCGCTGGTGACCGGCGCCTCCAGTGGCATCGGCGAGGCCGCTGCCCGTAACCTCGCCGCCGCCGGCGCTGACGTCGCCCTGCTCGCTCGCCGCACTGGGAGGATCGAGGCACTTGCCGCGGAGCTGGGCGGTGGTGGCGTCCGGGCGCTGGCGATCGAGGCCGACGTCAGCGACCGCGAGCAGGCCGAGGCCGCGGTCGCCCGCGCGGCCGCCGAGCTCGGCCGGCTCGACACCGTCGTCAACAACGCCGGGGTGATGCTGCTCGGCCCGATCCTCGAGGCGCCGGTGGCCGAGTGGGAGCAGATGGTCGAGGTCAACCTGCTCGGACTTCTCTACGTCGCCAAGGCCTCCCTCCCCCACCTCCTCGCCGCCGCCGAGTCGGCGCCGCGCCGGGTCGCCGACCTGGTCAACATCTCCTCGGTCGCCGGCCGCGTGACCCGCCTGGGCAGCGGCGCCTACAGCGCCACCAAGCACGCGGTGGGCGCCTTCAGCGAGTCGCTGCGCCAGGAGGTGACCGGCCGCCACGTCCGCGTCTCACTGATCGAGCCGGGGGCGGTCGCGACCGAGCTCTTCAGCCATAACCGGCCCGAGGTGCAGGAGCGGCTCAAGGGCCGGTTCGGCGAGATCGAACGGCTCGAGGCCGAGGACATCGCCGAGGTGATCGCCTTCATCGTCACCCGCGGTCGCCGGGTCGCGATCAACGAGGTCCTGCTCCGCCCCACCGAACAGACCGGCTGACGGCTCAGCTGTAGCGCTGGACGACGCCGTCGGCGACCAGCTCGAGCAGCTGCCGCTGTTCGGCTTCGAGGCCGCCGTCGTCGAGCGCCCGCTTGCCGGCGGCGACCATCGCCAACGCCCGCGACCGGACCTCCTCCAGCGCCCCGGTCGCCGCGATCCGTTCGCAGAGCGCCTCGGCCGCCGCCGCGTCCAGCCCCTGCAGCTCGAGCCCGCGGATCCCCGGGTCGTGGCCGGCGGCGAGGATCAGCGGAAGGGTGACGGTGCCGTCGAGGAGGTCGGTGCCGCGGGCCTTGCCGGTCCGCTCCGGCGGCCCGGTGACGTCGAGGACGTCGTCGAGCAGCTGGAAGGCGAGGCCGACCTCGGCCCCGAAGCGGCGCAGACGCCCGTCGTCGAAGCCGAGCAGGCAGGCGCATTCGAACAGGGTCGCGGTCTTCAGCCGGCAGCGCTGCAGGTAGCGCTCCTCGGTGATCCCGAGGTCGAAGGCGTCCTGGCGCTGGGCCAGCTCGCCCCGGGCCAGCGCCACCGAGGCGTCCGCCAGCAGCTCGACCGCGCGCGCGTCACCGGCCTCGGCGAGGAGCGCGAAGGCCCGCGAGAGCAGGAGGTCGCCCGTCGCCTGGGCCCGCAGCCGGCCCGAGGTCGCCGCCACCGTCGGCTGGCCGCGGCGCAGCGGCGCCTGGTCGAGGACGTCGTCGTGGACCAGCGTCGCCATGTGGACGAGCTCGATCGCGGTCGCCGCCCGCACCGCCGCCGCCCCACCCGCCTCGCCGCCGCAGAGCAGGACCAGCATCGGTCGCAGCCGCTTGCCGCCAGCGGCCAACGTCGCCCCCGCGTCCTCACCCAGCGGCGAGCCTTGCCAGGGCGAGATCGCCTCGCGCAGCCGGTCCTCGACCTCGCCGAGGCGGGTCGGCAGCCAGCGGCTGGAGGCGTCGAGCACCGCCGTCACCGGCGGCGGCACGGCGGAGCGCTCGGGACTCACCCGCGGATGCCGCTGTGGATCGCGATGATGCCGCCGGCCAGCACGGTGTAGCGGATCCGGCCGAAGCCGGCACGGTCCATCTTCTCGGCGAGGCCGAGCGGGCTGGGAAAGCTGCGCACCGATTGCGGTAGGTAGGAGTAGGCCTCCGGATCGGCGGCGAAGCGCCCCAGCAGCGGCACCACGCGGTCGAACCACAGCGAGTAGAAGGTCGAGAGCGGCGGTCGGGTCGGCTGGGTGATCTCGAGGATGACCAGGCGCCCGCCCGGCTTCAGCACCCGGCCGAGCTCGCGCAGGCCACGGTCGAGGTCGGCCAGGTTGCGGACCCCGAAGCCGACCGTGACCGCGTCGAAGCGGCCCCCGTCGTAAGGCATCTGCAGCGCGTCGGCCCACTCGAAGCGGACCCCCTGGACACCCCGCTCCGCCGCCTTCTCGCGGGCCAGGTCGAGCATCGGCTCGGAGAAGTCGCAACCGACCACCGAGCCCCCCGGCGAGACCCGCGAAGCCAGCTCCAGAGCCAGATCCCCGGTCCCACAGCAGACGTCGAGGGCGGCCTCCCCGGGCCCCAGCTCGGCCCGCTCGGCCGCCCGCTGGCGCCAGCGGTGGTGGAGGCCGGCGGTCATCACCGTGTTGAGCGCGTCGTACTTGCCGGCGATCCGGTCGAACATCCGGTTCACCTGGCTGGCGAACTGCGGCGAGTGACGGTTGTCGTTGATCGTGTCCATGGGCGGGGTCCCTCAAACCCCCGGAAGCGGCGCCACCGCTCCCACCCGGACCAGGCTAGTGGAGGCTGGAGAGGAAGTTGGCGAGCTCGTTCAGCTTCTTTTCCGGCAGTTCGCGGAACGAGGGCATGATCCCGGGCCCGATTTCAACCGAGCGAATGATCGCCGCGCGCGGGATCCTGGCGCCGATGTGGGTCAGTTCCGGCCCGGGCCCGTTGTTGCCGTTCTCGCCGATCTTGTGGCAGGCGAGGCAGCCGGAGCCGGCGACGACCTCCTTGCCGGCTTCGTATTGCGGCGCCACCTTCATGTCGATCTCGGTCGGCGAGCCGGCGACGGCGCCGGAGTAGGTCAGGTAGGCCATCGCCAGGATCGTCAGGATGCCGGCGGTGGTCGCCACCGGGCGACGCTCCGGGCGGCGCTCCGGGCGGCGGTCGTAGAAGGGCAGCAAGAGCAGCGCCACCATGCAGAAGGTCGGGATGCCGATCGTCGCGATCGGGACCAGCTCCGGCGGTTTGATCAGGCGCAGGAGCTCGAAGAGGAAGAAGAAGTACCACTCCGGGCGCGGCACGTAGGTGGTCGTGGTCGGGTCGGCCTTCGGCCCCTGCTCGGCGCCCAGCACCAGCGACATGACGATGATCACGGCGACGACGATCAGGGCCATCGTCGAGTCCTTCATCACCGCGTAGGGGAAGAACGGCTTCCCCTTCTTCTTCAGCAGCTCGTACTCTTCGAGGTAGGCCTGCTTGTCCTGTGGCTTCATGCCGGTGCCGCCCCCGCGTCGTGGCCGTCGCCGCCGTCGTAGGCCGTGACCTGGCCGTTGGCACGGCCGTTCTCGGCCCCGGCTTCGAGCTCCCTGGTCGGGGTCGCGATCTTCGGCCGCTCGGCCCGGGTCCACGGCGGCGCCGTGGTGCCGAGCTTGACCACCAGGTAGAGGTGGGCGCCGATCAGGGCGATGATCGCCCCCGGCACGAGCAGCATGTGGATCGCGTAGAAGCGCGACAGCGTCGTCGCCCCCAGCTCGGGCCCGGCGCGTAGGAAGTCACTCAGGTACGGGCCGACTATCGGACCGGTGCCGTTGATGTTGATGCCGACGATCGAGGCCCAATAGGAACGCTGGTCGAACGGCAGCAGGTAGCCGGTGAAGGCCATCGTCATCGTCAGGATCAGCAGCACCACGCCGATCACCCAGTTGAGCTCGCGCGGGTACTTGTAGGCGCCAAAGAAGAAGGTCCGCCCCATGTGGAGGAAGATCAG
>JAFDWC010000189.1 GCA_018268655.1 Actinomycetota bacterium | reverse complement strand
GGCGCCGGCGCCGGCGCCGCATCGCCGGAGCGGCGACGTCGCTATGGCGACGCCAATTCTTCAACCATGGTGACCGGGCTCGTCGGGGTCGGGCTCGGGCTCGGCCGCTGGTTTCGGCGGCTCGGCGTCAGCGGCGGCCGCCGGCTCGGGCTCCACAGGCGCGACGGCGCTCGGGTCGGCGCCGTTCGGCGCCGGCGCGCTCACCGTCGGGCTGGGCTCCGCCGCAACCGGGTCGACGACCGCCGCGGCCTCCTCCCCACTGCCGTCCCGGCGCCGCCTCAGCCGGCGAACGACGTAGCCGCCGACGGCGATCACCGCCACGGCACCGGCCGCCGCCGCCTTGCGGGCGCGGTGACCGCCGCCGCGGACCACGCGCTTGCCGGGGATCTTCGGAAGGCTCGGCATCAGATACCTATTTCCCGCAACCGGGGCATGACTAACCGACGCCCGCGAATTTCCGGAAACGGGCGCGCCGACGGCCCCGGCCGAGCGTTCTCCCGCCACGACATACCCTTGCGGCAACCGATGCCGCTCCTGCTCACCCACCCGGCCAGCCTCGAGCACGACCCGCGCGCCCTGATTCCCGGCCATCCGGACACGCCGGAGCGGATCGTCGCGATCGAGGCGGCGCTGGCGGCCCGGGACTGGCTCGGCTGGGAGCGGCGCGCGGCGCCGGCGGCCCCCGACGAGTGGATCGAGGCGGTCCACAGCGAGCGGCTGCTGGGCGAAGTGCGTGCGCTCGAGGACGCCGGCGGCGGCCTGATCGACGCCGACACCGCGGTCGGGCCGGGATCGCTGCGGGCGGCCCGGCACGCCGCCGGCGGCGCCTGCGAGCTGGTGCGAGCGCTCCTTGCGGGGGAGCACGAGATCGGGTTGAGCGCCTGCCGACCCTCCGGCCACCACGCCGAACCGGACCGGGCGATGGGCTTCTGCCTGCTCGGCAACGTCGCGATCGCCGCCGAGCTGGCCCGCCGCGAGCTGGGGGCCGGGCGGGTCCTGATCCTCGACTGGGACGTCCACCACGGCAACGGCACCGAAGCCTGCTTCCGCGACCGCGCCGACGTCGCCTTCGTATCGATTCACCAAGTGCCGCTCTACCCGGGAACGGGCGCGGCGGACGAGCGCGGGGTCGGTGCCGGCGCGGGCTTCACCATCAACCTGCCGGTGCGCCCGGGCAGCGGCGAGGCCGAGTGGCTGGGCCTGGTCGATGACGTCGTCGCCCCGGCGGCCGCCGGCTTCGCCCCCGACCTCGTCCTCGTCTCCGCCGGCTTCGACGCCCACCGCGCCGACCCGCTCGCCGGCTGCGAGCTCGAGTCCTCCTCCTTCGCCGCGCTGGCGCGCCGGCTGCGGGCGATCGCCCGCGACGCCGGCGCGCCGCTCGGCCTCGTGCTCGAGGGCGGCTACCACGTCCCCTCGCTGGTCGAGTCGCTGCTGGCGACGATGGAGGCGCTGAGCGAGTAGGCGGCTCAGCCTCCGGCCTTCGCGTACATCAGCGAGCCGGGGGTGTCGAGCTGCTCGCCGGTCTCGAGCAGGGTCTTGAGGCCGGAGAGGATCATCGGCCAGCCTCCCCACAGTTCGTTGTTGGCGCCCTCGCCGAGCTGGTCGTGGGTGACCTGCAGCCGGCAGGAGGTGCCAACCGGCTCGATCTGCCAGGTGACCCGCGAGACGCCTTCCTTCTGGACGTCCTCGCTCCACAGCGCCTGGAAGGTCTGGACCAGGCGCCGCGGCGGGTCGACCTCGACGTTCTCGCCGCTGGCGATCTCGACCACGCCGGGGACCGCGGAGCGGTACTCGGAGCCCTCCGTCCACTCGGACTCGGTGCCAACCCCGAACGAGTACTTCTTGCGCATCTCGGGATCGGTGATCGCCTCCCAGATCCGCTCCGGCGTCGCCTTGATGTAGATCTCGAACACGGTCATAGTGCCGCGCCCGCCGACCACGGTGTACAGCTGCTCCTGCTCCATCACTGCTCCTCCTCGAGCTCGTCTTTGAGCGCCCCGAGAGCCGAGGCCCAGGGCGCCGCGTACTTGGCGACCCAGCGGTCGTGGATCTGCTGGATCGGGACGGGATTGAGGAAGTGGAGCTTTTCCCGCCCCCGCTTCCGCGTCGTCAAGAGGCCGGCCGCCTCGAGCACCTTCAGGTGCTTCATCACGCCGAAGCGCGACATCGGCAGCCGCGCCTCGAGCGCGCCGAGGCTCTGCCCGTCCTCGCGGAAGAGCTCATCGAGCAGCTCCCTGCGAGTCGGGTCAGCCAGCGCCTTGAACACCTCGTCCATCATGCCTCTGGACTATATGTGACCAGATGGTCACCTGTCAAGCCAGGCGGCGGATCGGGTTTGCGAACATCCCCAGATCGAGGGCCTGCCCGACAGCCACGCCGACCTGCTCGAGGCCGAGGTCGCGACCCTGGCGACCACCGCCGCCGACGGCACCCCGCACCAGACCGAGGTCTGGTTCCTCTACGAGGACGGCGAGCTGAAGATCTCGCTCAACGACTCGCGGCTGAAGACCAAGCACCTGCGGCGGCGGCCCCGCTGCAGCCTCCTGATCCTCGACCTGAAGAACCCGTACCGCTACGTCGACGTCCGCGGCGTCGCCCGGCTCGAGGACGACCCCGACTATGCCTTCGCCGACCGCGTCGGCGCCAAGTACGGAGCCGACCTGCGCCAGCACGACGGCCCCGGCGTCAGCCGCGTCGTGGTCACGATCGAGCCGCGCAACGTGTTCGCGGTCGACATGTCGGCGAGCTGAAGGCAAGCCGAGGGCATAACGGCGCGTAGTGCGTTTGGGGTGCCTTTCTCTCGGTATGCGAGAGGACAGCGCCCCGAACGGCTGGCAATCGCGCCCGTCCGGGCGGGGCCGGTCGTCGAATCGAACATCTAGGGTTGCGCCGTGAGCCGACCGTTCGTCCTCGTCCAGCTCTCCGATTTCCACGTCGGCGCCGACTGGGGGCGCGACCCGGTCGCGCAGCTGCGGGAGGCGGTGGCGGCGGTCGCGGACCTGCCGGACCCGCCTGACGCGATCGTGCTCAGCGGTGACCTCGCCGACGACGGTGAGCCGGCCAGCTACGAGGCCGTGCGCAAGGAGCTGGCGCGGCTGCGGGCGCCGCTCTTCCCGCTGCCCGGCAACCACGACCGCCGCGGGCCGCTGCGCGAGGCGTTCGGGCTGGCGGGCCAGGGTGAAGAGCGGATCGACTACTCGGCCGAGCTCGGGCCGCTGCGGCTGCTCGTCCTCGACTCGATCGTGCCGGGCCAGGACAGCGGCGCCTTCGACGCGACGGCGCTGACCTGGCTCGACGCCGAGCTGGCGGCGGCGCCGGGACTGCCGGCGCTGCTCGCCACCCACCACCCGCCGCTCGCCACCGGCATCCCCGCCTGGGACGGGATCAATCTCAGCGCCGCCGACCGCCAGGCGCTGGGCGAGGTGGTGGCCCGCCATCCACAGCTGCTGGCGATCGTCGGCGGCCATCTGCACTCGGCGATGGGCGCCGCGCTCGCCGGCCGCCCGGTGCTGGCGGCGCCGAGCGTCTACCTGCCGACGGCGCCCCGATTCGGCTCCGCGGAGGTGCCCCACTCGGAGCTCGGGCCGGGCGGATTCGTCGTCCACGTCCTGCACGAGGGCGAGCTCGCCTCCCACTTCCGCCGCTTCGGCTCCTAGGGGGCCGGCGGGCGGGGCGCGAGCCTATCCTTGGCCGCGATGGTCGAACCGATCGCCGACCTCCCCGCCGGCACCTTCGGCTTCCGGGCCCACGGCGAGCTGACCCGGGCGGACTACGACGAGCGGCTGATCCCACCGCTGCGCGAGGCGCTGGCCGCCGGTGCTGTCCGCCTCCTCGTCGTCGTCGAAGAGGTCGAGAGGCTCGACCTCGGCCGAGTGCTCGGCGAGGCCCGCTCGGACTTCTCACTGGGGCGGGCTCTGGAGCGGACGGCGCTGGTCACCGACGTCGGCTGGATCCGCGCCGCCTCCCACCTCTGCGGGCGCCTGCTGCCGGGGGAGCTCCGCCTCTTCCACCGCGCCGAGGAGGACCAGGCGCGGACCTGGGTCGCGGCCCCGTAAGGACTCGGGCCCGGCTGGAGGGGTTGGTTGCCCCGTCATCCCTTCAGCGACCGGGGCGGCTGCGGTCACCGCCGCGGCGGCGGGTGCAGCTTCAGCTTGCGCTTGACCTTGGCGCCGGCGCCGGCGGGGTCGCTCGCGGTCAGGGTCAGCTTGGCCGTCAGCTTGCGCTTCCCGGTCGCCGTTTCGAGCCAGTGGCGGAGCTTGGCCGGGACCGGGACCTTGAGCTTCTGGCTGCCTTCGCGGTAGCGGCCCGACTTGCCGGCGTGGACCTTGGCGCCGCGGTGGGCCTTCCCCGCCGTCGCCTTCAGGTGACCCTTGACGAGGACCGCGCAGGCGCGATCGCACCCCGCCCAGACGACCAGCTTCCCGCCCTTCAGCGACTTCGCCGCCTTGGTCATCGTCAGGGTGAGGGCCGGTGCCGGATTCGGGGCCGGGCCGGGCGGCTGCGCCGCGCTCGGTGGCGCTGCGGGCGCCGGCGGCTCGGGCTCCGGCGCCGGCGGCGTCGCGGCTTCCGTCGCGGTCCAGGAGTAGGCGACCGAGACGCTCGCCCCCTGGACCGCGTTCTGGCCGCCGCCGGCGGGCAGGGTGGCGACGAATTCGTAGGTCCGGGCGGCGCCCGGCTCGACCCGCCCCGCCGGCTGCGCCGGCATCGAGGCCAGCGGCCCGGAGTAGACGGCGAGCGGCGCCGCCGGCGCGGTGACGTCGGTCACCGTCAGCTCCAGGGCCGCGGAGAGCAGGCCGCCGCCCAGTCCCGGCGAGTCG
>JAFDWC010000188.1 GCA_018268655.1 Actinomycetota bacterium | reverse complement strand
TTCATGTTCTTCAGCTCGGTCTTGGTCCCGAGCTGCTCGCTGCCGGCCGGGCGGACCGAGACGTTGGCGTCGACCCGCAGGCTCCCCTCCTCCATGTTGACGTCGGAGACGCCGAGCTGGCGAACCGTCTCGCGCAGCAGTCGCGCCCACTCGGCCGCTTCGGCGGCGCCGCGGAGGTCGGGCTCGGTGACGATCTCGACCAGCGGCGTCCCCGCCCGGTTGAAGTCGACCAGCGAGGCGGCGGAGCCGTGGATCCGGCCCGAGGCGCCGACGTGGACCGTCTTCGCCGCGTCCTCCTCGAGGTGGGCGCGGTGGATCCTGACCTCGCCGAGGCGCCCGTTACTGGCCAGCGGGATGTCGTACTGGCTGATCTGGTACGCCTTCGGGTTGTCGGGATAGAAGTAGTTCTTGCGGTGGAAGATCGAGCGCGGCGCAACCTCGCACTCCAGGGCGGCCGCGATCTGCAGCGCGTAGCGGATCGCCTTCTCGTTCGGGACAGGCAGCGAGCCGGGCTGGGCGAGGCAGACCGGGCAGGTGTGGGTGTTCGGGGCATCGCCGAAGGAGAGCTCACAGCCGCAGAACATCTTCGTCCGAGTCGCCAGCTGGACGTGGATCTCGAGCCCTATCACCGCCTCCAGCTCAGCCATCCTCCTCGACTCCCTTCCAGGGGATCGCGGCGGCGTGCTCGCGGTTGAAGCCGATCGCCGTCTCCAGCGCGAAGGCAGCCTCCAGCAGCTTCTGCTCGGCGAAGGCGGGAGCGGCGATCTGAAACCCGACCGGGAGCTCGGCCCCGCCGCCGTCCGGCGCCGCCAGCCCGGCGGGAATCGAGATCGCCGGGATCCCGGCCAGGCTCATCGGCACCGTGAAGAAGTCGTTCATGTACATCGCCAGGGGATCGGCCGTCTTGGCGCCGAGCTCGAAGGCGACCGAGGGCGAGGTCGGGGTGACGACGAAGTCGACCGCGGCGAAGGCGTTGGCGAAGTCCTCGGCGATCCGCGTCCGCACCTTCTGGGCCTGCCCGTAATAGGCGTCGTAGTAGCCGGAGGAGAGCGCGTAGGTGCCGAGCATGATCCGCCGCTTGACCTCGGCGCCGAAGCCCTCCGAGCGGGTCGTCTCGTACATCTCGAGGAGGTCGCCGTCGCCGCCGCGGCGGACCCCGTAGCGGACGCCGTCATAGCGAGCGAGGTTCGAGGAGGCCTCGGCCGGAGCGAGGACGTAGTAGGCGGAGATGCCGAGCTCGGCGCTCGGCAGCTGGACCTCGACGATCTCCCCGCCGAGCCCCTCGATCCGCTGCAGGGTCGCCTCGAAGACCTCGCGCACCCCCGCCTCGACCCCCTCCTCGGCGAGCGAGGGGACGCCGAAGCGCAGCCCGGAGAGGTCCTCGCGGCTGGGCAGTGCCAGCCGCCCTTCGATCCCGACCGAGGTGGCGTCGCATGGGTCCCGCCCCTGCAGCGCCGCCAGCAGCAGCGCCGCGTCGGTGACGTCGCGGGTCAGCGGACCGCACTGGTCGAGCGAGGAGGCGAAGGCGATCATCCCGTAGCGGGAGATCGCGCCGTAGGTCGGCTTCAGGCCGACGATTCCGCACAGCGCCGCCGGCTGGCGGATCGAGCCGCCGGTGTCGGTGCCGAGCGCTGCCGGGGCGAGGCCGCCGGCGACGGCAGCCGCCGAGCCGCCGGAGGAGCCGCCCGGGACGCGGCCGCGGTCCCACGGGTTGAGGACCGGCCCGTAGCCCGAGTTCTCGTTTGAGGAGCCCATCGCGAACTCGTCCATGTTGGTCTTGCCGAGGACGCGGCCACCGGCCTCGCGCAGGCGCCGCACCGCGGTCGCCGTGTAGGGCGGCAGGTAGCCCTCGAGGATGCGCGAGCCCGCGGTGGTCGGGACCCCCTCGGTGCAGAAGATGTCCTTGACCGCGATCGGGACCCCGCCCAGCGTCCCCTCGAGCTTCTCGCGGGCGCCGCTCGGCGCCGGCGCCGTCCAGAGGTAGGCATTGAGCTCGTCGCCGGCGGCGGCCTCGCGCCAGGACTCGAAGTACTCGGCGGCCGAGAGCTCGGTCGCGGCGATCTTCGCCGCCGCCTCGGCGACGGTGAGGTCCAACGGCCCCGCCATCACTCCGCCTGCGGCGAGGGGACGCGGAAGGCGCCGTCCTGCGGTTCCGGCGCGTTGGCGAGGGCGGCCTCGGGGGCGAGGCTGGGAATCGGCTCGTCGGCCCGCCAGACGTTCTCGAGGGCGACGACGTGGGTGGTCGGCTCGACTCCCTCGAGCTCGAGGCGGCCGATCCGGTCGACGTGCTCGAGGATCCCAGAGAGCTCGCCGACCATCGTCTCGACCTCCTCGTCGGCGAGGCGGAGACGGGCGAGGCGAGCGACGTGCAGAACCTGGTCGCGGTCGATCACAGGCCGGATTCTAGGCGCGCCGCGCGTGTGGTTGTCCTTTGTCATGCATAGGTTGACAAAGGACAACCACGAGTCCGGCAGGTTGACGAAGGACAACCACACGCTGCGGCCCGGCTGGCTGGGCGGCCAGTATTGTGCACGGTTCGATGCAGGGTCCGGGGGCCGAGAGATTCGTCGTCTTCACGCTGCGCCTGCTCGCCGTCACCTTCGCGGTGGTCGGGATCCTCTTCGTCGCGGTGCCGAGCGGCGTCCTCGACGTCGTCTCCGACGTCGGCGAATGGTTCGGCAACGAGACCCGCGCCGCCCACACCGATCAGCAGTTCTGGCTCGCGCTCGCCTTCGCCTACATGGTGGTGATCGCCGCGATCTGCCTCGTCGCCCAGGCAGACGTCGTCCGCTACCGGCCGCTGCTGCTCGTCCTCGCCGCCGGCAAGGCCGCCTCTTCGCTGGCGACGCTCGTCTTCTTCATCGTCGACGAACCGTTCTTCATCCTCCTCCTCAACTTCCTCGTCGACGGCTCGCTGGCCCTGCTGGCGCTCTGGCTCTGGGTGCTGGCAGGGCGAATCGGGCGCCCGGCCGAGCCGGGCTGAAAGCGCGCACCGGGGCTCTCGGCCGCCGAGGTTCGCACCCTGAGCGCGATCTGCGCGGCGATGGCGCCGGGAATCGACGGCCTGCCCGCGGCCGAGCGCGAGGTCGACGTCTCCGCGCCGATCGCCCGGTTCCTGCTGGCGACCTCGCCGCGGGTCCGCGCCCGGATCCGACTCGGGCTGCGGATCTTCGATTGGCTGCCCTTCCCATGGCGGTTCAGCCGCCTCTCTCCGGCGGCGGCCGAGGAATACCTGCGCAAGCTCGACGGCTCGCGCTTCTCCCTCCACCACGAGCTGCTGCTGATGGCTAAGGTGCTGGCGACGCTCGGCTACGCGGTGGCGGAGCCGGTGCAGGAGCGGATCGGGTTCACGGTCGGCTGCGGGCTCGCCGACGGCTCGCGGCCGGCGCCGGCGGGCGGCCTCGGCGAGATCGAGCCGCAGGGCGAGGGCGAGGAGTGCGATGTGCTGGTTGTGGGTTCCGGGGCCGGCGGCGCGGTGGCGGCGGCGGAGCTGGCCGAGGCCGGGCTCGACGTGCTCGTGCTCGAGGCCGGCCGCCGCTACGACCGCGACAGCTATCCGAGCGACCACCTCGAGGCGATCGCCGAGCTCTACCGCGATGCCGGCCTCACCATCGCCGCCGGCCGGCCGCCGATCCCGGTCCCGGTGGCGAGGGCGGTCGGCGGCACCACCGTCGTCAACTCCGGCACCTGCTTCCGGGCGCCGCGCGAGGTGCTCAAACGCTGGCGCACAGAGCACGGGGTCGAGTGGGCGCTCGACCTCGCCGCCGACTACGCCGAGGCCGAGCACACGCTGCGGGTCGCCCCGGTCGATCCCGAGCGGATGGGGCGCAACGGACAGCTGACGATGGAGGGAGCCGCGGCGCTTGGCGCCAGCGGCGGACCGATCGCCCGCAATGCCGGCAACTGCGTCCAGTGCAGCTCCTGCCCTCTCGGCTGCCCGATCGACGCCAAGCGCGGGATGCACGTCAGCTACCTGCCGCGAGCGGTGGCGGCGGGGGCGCGGCTGCGGGCCGGGGTCGAGGCGCGGCGGCTGCTGGTCGAGGACGGCCGCGCCGTCGGCGTCCAGGCATTCGTCCCCGCTATGCGGGGACAACGTAACGGGAGTCGGGGGCGCGACTTCACGGTGCGGGCGCGGCGGGCGGTGGTGGTCGCCGGCGGGGCGCTGGGGACGCCGCAGCTCCTGCAGCGCTCCGGGCTCGGCGGCGGCGCCGTCGGCCGCAACCTCCACATCCATCCCGCCTGCTGGGTCGGCGCCCGCTACGAGGAGGAGGTGCGCGGCTGGGACGGCGTGATGCAGAGCTATTACGTCGACCAGTGGGAGCCGGCCGGGATCCTGCTCGAGGCGACCTTCACCCCACTCGCCTTCGGCGGCGCCTGGCTGTTCGGCACCGGGGCTGAGCACCAGCGGGCGATGCTCGACTTCGGCCACCTCGGCTCGATCGGCGTCCACCTCTCCGACCGCTCCTCGGGCCGGGTCGGGCTAGGCCCGGAGGGCGATATCCGCGCCAGCTACAGCCTCACCCGCGAGGACGCCGACAGGCTCGCGTTCGGGATCGCCCGCGCCGCCGAGATCCACTTCGCGGCCGGCGCCACCGAGGTCTACCCGAACATCCCTCGGGTGGGCGTGCTGCGACCCGGCGGCCTGGCGGCATTCGAGGCGACGCGCTTCAAGCCCTCGGAGCTGCGGCTCGAGGCCTTCCACCCGATGGGGACGGCGCGGATCGGACGGCCCGGCGAGGCAGCCTGCGCCGCCGACGGCTCCCTGCACGGGACCAAGGCCCTCTACGTAGCCGACGCCAGCCTCTTCCCCACCTCCGTCGGCGTCAACCCGATGATGACCGTGATCGCCTTCGCCAAGCAGATCTCGCGGGGCATTGCGGAGCGTGT
>JAFDWC010000187.1 GCA_018268655.1 Actinomycetota bacterium | reverse complement strand
GCTCGAGCGCCAGGTCGCCGCCCGTCCCGACGTCAAGGCCGTCAGCGGCTACTACGACACCCACTCCCCCGCGTTCGTCTCCCACGACGGCGACTCCACCTACTTCGTCGTCACCCTGGTCCCGACCGCCGACAAGCAGGTGCAGGACGCCGCCGGCGAAATCGACCAGGAACTGGCGGGCAAGCCGGGGATCCTGGTCGGCGGCCCAGCGGTCGCCCAGGAACAGGTCAACCACCAGGTCGAGGAAGACCTGAAAAAGGCCGAGCTGCTCGCCTTCCCGCTGCTCTTCCTGCTCACCCTGCTCTTCTTCCGCAGCCTCGTCGCGGCGCTGCTGCCGCTGCTGATCGGCGGCCTGGCGATCGTCGGCACCTTCCTGATCCTCCGGGTCGCCAGCGAATTCGGCTCGATCTCGGTCTTCGCGCTGAACCTGACGACGGCGCTCGGGCTCGGGCTGGCGATCGACTACAGCCTCTTCATCGTCTCCCGCTACCGCGAGGAGATCGCCCGCACCGGACCGGGGCTGGCGGCGATGCGGCGCGTCCTCGCCACCTCCGGGCGCACCGTCTTCTTCTCCTCGCTGACAGTCGCCGCGGCCCTCGCCTCGCTGCTCGTCTTCCCCCAGCGCTTCCTCTACTCGATGGGGCTGGGAGGGGCGCTGGTGGCGCTGTTCGCGGCGCTGATCTCGCTGACCGTGCTGCCGGCGATCCTGACCCTGCTCGGGGCGCGGGTCAACTCGCTCTCCCCTCCGTTCCTGCGGCGCCGGGCGGAGGCCGAGGCGCGACCGGCGACCTCGGGCTTCTGGTACCGGCTCTCGCGCCTGGTGATGCGGCGGCCGGTCCCGATCGCGACCGCGTCCGCCGCCTTCCTGATCCTGCTCGGACTGCCCTTCCTCGGGATCAGGTTCAACACCGTCGACGCCACGGTGCTGCCGAAGGGCGCCAGCGCCCGCCAGGCCTACGAATTCGTCAGGGCAGAGTTCCCGCCCTACCGCGAATCGCCGATCGTCATCTCCTTCACCGGCGGCGGTGAGGCGCAGGCGCGGGCCTTCGCGCACCGGGTCGGGGGCGTGCCGGGGGTCGGCGAAGTGCTGCCGCCGCGGCCGCTGGCGGACGGGGTGACGGCGATCGAAGCGATCTCGACCCAGCCCTTCGCCGCCGGCGCCAGCCAGGAAACCGTGGAACGGATCCGTGAGCTGCCGACCCCGGCCGGGACGACCGCGCTGGTCGGCGGCGGCAGCGCCGACTTCGTCGACTTCCAGGCGAGCCTCGCCAGCCACCTCCCGATCGCCCTCGCGATCATCGTCACGGCGACGCTGATCATCCTCTTCCTGATGACCGGCTCGGTGGTGCTGCCGGTGAAGTCGCTGCTGATGAACCTGCTCAACCTCAGCGCCGTCTTCGGGCTGCTGGTGTTGATCTTCCAGGACGGCCGGCTCGAAGGCCTCCTCGGCTACAGCAGCCCCGGGGCGATCGAGCAGACGATGCCGATCCTGATCTGCGCCGTCGCCTTCGGCCTCTCGACCGACTACGCCGTCTTCCTCCTCTCGCGAATCAAGGAGGCGCGCGACAACGGCGCCTCGGACTCGGAGTCGGTGGCGATCGGGCTCGAGCGGACCGGGCGGATCGTCACCGCCGCGGCGCTCCTGTTCGCCGTCGCGATGCTCGCCTTCGCCACCTCGGAGATCGTCTTCATCAAGGAGAACGGCGTCGCCACCGCGCTCGCGGTCCTGATCGACGCCAGCATCATCCGGGCCCTGCTGGTGCCGTCCCTGATGGAGCTGCTCGGCAAGTGGAACTGGTGGGCGCCGGCGCCACTGCGGCGCCTGCACCGGCGCTGGGGGATCAGCGAGGCGGGCCCGGCCCCCGGGCGGGGTGAGGCCGCGGCCGGGTGAGTCACGTTGGACCTCAGGTCCCCGACAAAGGCCTGGCGGGCCAAACGCGGCGGCCAGCCTTCGGTTCGGTCCCGGGTCCGGTCGATTCTTCTTCTTCGCCGGCGTTGAAGACGGTCGAGTCGAACGGGAGGAGGGCCGGTTCGTTGGCGTAGCCGAGCTTTTCGAGTTCGAACAGTTCCTCGATCGTCAGCAGCAGTGTGAAGTGGTTGGCGGTGGTGGCTTCGTCGACGGTGCCGGGCTTGACGAAGCTGGAGAGGAGCAGCATCCCGACCCGCCCCCCACCGCCCGCTTTCTTGATCCCTTCGAGCGGGATTTCTTCCGGCGGCGGCGGCAGGTTGGGGTAGGCGGGGTTACCGCAGCAGGAGCGGCTGTCCGGGGTGGCGCCGGTCTGGGGAGCCTGGGCGGAGGTGATCACCAGCAGGCCGCCTTCCCGGTAGGCCTTCGAGGCGAGGATCTCGGGCACCACTTCGCGCAGGAACGGTTCCGCCGCGGCCGGGCCGGTCGGCTGACCCGCTTCGCAGGGTTCGACGGCGCCGGCGTGGCAGCGGTTGGGGACGATGTAGGAGAAGGCCGGTGTCTGCTTCGGGTCCTTCAGGTCGACGGCGAGCTGTGGTAGCCCGGCGACGTCTTCGGCGCATTCGGGTTTGTCGAGGAGGGAGCGGAAGAGGCCGAACGGCTTCGCGCAGCTCGGTGGTTCCGGGGTGCCTGGAACCGCTTCCTCGACGTAGGCCCTCCACTTCAGCTGCTTCGCGGCGAGCTGGCCGGGCAGGGTTTCGACCGCCGCCGGGAAGACGCAGCCGTTGCCTTCGACCTGCGCGGTCGTCGTCGCGGTAGCGGCCGAGACGGTGCCGGGGATGATGTCGACAGGGACCGGGGCCGGGCATTCGGCGGCCAGTTCTTCGGTCGGCCCCTGGCCGCTGAGCAGCGCTACCTGGTTGGCGAGCCTGCCCTTGGCGACGCCGTAGTAGTTACTCAACAGCTCGCCCCGTTCTGGCAGGGTCCTGGCCAGGTAGGGGGCCGCCGAGACCGGCCCGAAGCTTTCTTCGTAGCCGTTTTCGCCGAGCATGATCACGAACAGGTGCCTGACTCCCGGCAGCCCTTCTTCCGGTTCGAGTTCGGGCTGGATCACCGGTTCTTCGACCGGTTCTTCGGGCAGCGGTTCTTCGACGATTTCTTCCGGGATTTCGGCTGGCGGCGGGATTTCGGCAGGAGCCCGGGCGACCGGCGCTTCTTCGATCGGCGCTTCTTCTTGGGTCTCCGGTGCCGTCGTCTGCGAGGTTTCCTCTTCTGGGGGCGGCGGCTTCTTCTTGGCGGCGATGTCGAGGACGATCGTCTGCAGGCCGGCGCTCTCGGCGATCTGGCTCGTCGCCGAGCCGATCACGACGCCGAACCCGAGCATGCAGATCACCGCGGCGGCCGCGGCCCGCGGCGAGGGCATCCAGGCGAGCGTGCCCCTGCTCGCGCCCACGGCCGTGTGCGCTGCCACGGGGTCGGTGGCGGCACCGGCGGCGGCCACGGGCGCGATCGCGGCCGCGGTGTCGGTGCCGCGGGCGCGATCGCGGAACGTGGCGATGCCGGCGGCCACCGCCGGCGGCAACTCGCCTTGGCGGCTGCCGCAGTCCAGGCAATAGCGCTCGTCGCCGTCGAGTGGAGCTCCGCACTCACCGCAGCTCGCCCCCCGGGAGCCGGGTCTGTCGTCTCTACCGCTCGCCACGCTCCGGCGGGAGTATCCGCGCGGCGGGGTGCGGAGTTGTGAAGATCCTGATTCCGCCCGCGGAGCCGGTGGCGTGGGTGAGCCGGCAGGCCCAGCCCCACGCCGCCACACCCTTCACAACTCTTAAACACGGGTGCCCTGGCGCGGCGCCGAAGATGGACCGGTGATTGGTTCGAACGCGGGCGACGCCTGCCCCAGCTGCGGCGCTCAGATGGCGCTCGACCAGCGCTACTGCCTCAACTGCGGCAGCCGGCGCGGCGACCCGCGGCTGCCGTTCATGGACGCGGTCGTCTTCATGGAGTCCTCAAAGCAGCCGCCGGGCGAAGCGGCTGCCGCCGCCCCGGAGCCTCCGCCGCAGCCGGCGAAGTCGGGGATGTCGCCGAGCACGACCCTGATCGCCGGGATCGCGACCCTGGTCCTGGCGGTCGGTGTCGGCGTCCTGATCGGGCGCTCGGGGAACGACAACTCGGCGCCGGTCGCGAACCAGGCGCCGCAGATCATCAAGGTCGGCGGAGGCGGCGGCGAAGGCGAAGAACCCGAAGCGAAGACCGGGACCGAAGCGAGCGGCGGCAAGGAAGCGAAGAAGGCCAAGAGCGGCGGCAAGTCGGCGCAGAAGAGCAGTGGCAAGAAGGCGGCGGCACCCAAGCTCGAGGAAGGCTCCAACGGCGGCAGCAAGGCGGCCCAGGAAGTGCTGCACACGGCGCCCGGCGTGAAGGAAGCGAAGCCGGAAGCGCAGGTCGGCGAAAAGTGTGAAAAGGGCACCGCCGGCTGCAGCGCGAGCGGCGAATTCAACGGCAGCTTCTTCGGCGAATGAAGATCGGGGGCTCGAAAGGAAAGGCCGCGGGCCCACTCAGCACCGCCTACGGCGAGGAGTTCGTCGTCGACCTGATGCGCCGCCGGGACCAGCTCGTCGCGCGGGTCGCCGAGCTGCAATGGGACCTCGGCGGGCTCGCCTACGAGATGGCGATCCGCAACAGCATGGACGTGGAGCTGCTGGTCAAACGGGCGGTCGCGCTCCAGGACGCGGATGCCGAGCTGAGCGAGGTCGAACGGATCGTCCGCACCGAGGAGACCGGCGCCTCGGGCTCCTGCAAATACTGCGGCGCCCCCCACTCAAGCGGCGCCACCTTCTGCTGGCAGTGCGGCAAGCCGCTGCTGGAGCAGGTGTCGGGCGACGCAATCCTGCGGCGCTGACAGGGACCAGGGTTGGGCGAGGGAGGGTCCTCGGGGTCCCCTCCCAAAACGCTCCGCCTTGCGGCTCCGCTGGAGTGTTTTGGGAGGG
>JAFDWC010000186.1 GCA_018268655.1 Actinomycetota bacterium | reverse complement strand
GCTCACTGCAGACCCTTCGTCCCTGATGGCTTCTAGACAGACCTTCGTCCCTTGTCAGCTTTAGACAAAGGGGGGTGGCGATTCGTGCGTTTCGTGGGATGGTCCTCTCCCCCGCAAGACCTGATCCCTCGCCCTCCCACGCGCCCGCGCACTACCCTCGGCCACCACCATGCCCGCCCGCCTCCGCCCCACCGCCCCGATCGCGCCGTCGGCGCTACTCGTCGGCGACCCCGGCCGGGCGCTGGCGCTGGCGCAGGAGCTGCTCGAAGCGCCGAAGATGAGCAACCACGCGCGTGGGCTCTGGGGCTACTCGGGAACCTCGACGGTGGGTCGGCCGCTGACGATCCAGTCGACCGGGATGGGCGGGCCCAGCGCCGCGGTCGTGGTCGACGACCTCGCCGAGCTCGGGGTGCGCCGGGCGGTTCGCGTCGGCACCTGCACGGCGCTGCGCCCCGAGCTCGAGCCGGGAGCGCTGGTCGCGGTCACGGAGGCCCACGCCTGGTCGGGGCCGGGCGGCGGCAGCGGCGAGGCGGTGGCGCCGGACTCCGAGCTGGCGCTGGCGCTGAGCACCGCTCTCGGCGGGGCGGCGCGGTCGGGGACGGCGGCCAGCCTCGACGTCCTCCACGGCGGCGGCGCACCGCCGCCGGTCGCCGAGGGCGACGTCGCCGACATGCAGACCGCAGCGCTGCTGGGGACCGCGCGCGGGCTTGGGATCGCCGCGGCGGCGGTGCTGATCGTCAGCGAGGGCGCGGACGGCACCGGGCTCGGCGACGAGCAGCTGGAGGCGGCGGCGAAGCTCGCCGGAAACGCCGCTATTCAGGTTCTCTAACCCTCCAGTCGAGGGTTAGTCTTTTCCGGATTTCGCTTTTTTCGCCGGTTTGCTCGCCGGTTTCTCCGCCGCCTCCACAGGGCTCGCCGCGGGCGCCTCGACGCGCTCCGCCAGGCGACGCCGCAGAACGCCGATCTCGCGGTTGGCCTCGTCGAGCTGCTCCTCGACCTCCTCGAGCCGCTGCGAGAACGAGCGCAGGCGCCGCTCGAGCCGCTCGACGTCCCCCGCCGAGGGCAGGTTGAGGGCACTCATCGCCGCATGCTGCGCCTCGATCGCCTTCTCCCGCGCACCGAAGGCCGCAGCGATCGCGTTGTGCACGGTGGGGCTCTCGATAAGCGCCTGCGCGAGCTCGCCGATCGCCTGCTCGGAGCGGGCCCTGAGCCCGTCCTGGTCAGCCCCCAGCGCCGCTTCCTCGTGATCGTCGTAGCTCAAGTCGCCCGCCTTTCACCTCTCGTTGACCTCCGGTTAACGACCGCATCCGGTAGGCCTGGAAGTCTGGCACCTGCGGGCATGACGGGGGGATTGATTAAGGACTTGTTGGGCGGCCTCCAGAGCCGTTGCGTGCCCCAGGGTGAGTGGGTAGCTTGGCCGGGACTGGTGCTCGGGGAGGGAGCTTCGGCGGGACCGAGCGGGATCGGCGGGCATCAGGGCGCATCGGCATGAGAACCAAGATCGCAACGATCGCCGTCCTCGTCGCCCTGCTGGGGGTCGTGGCGCTGGCAGGAGCCTCGCTTGCGGGGGCCGATTCGGTCTCCGGAAACTCGGCGACGGGCACCCCCGTCCCTCAGGGCGCGACCACGACCACCCCGATCCCGACCACCCCGGCCTGTTCGAACGGTGTCGATGACGACGGCGACGGCCTGGTCGACATGGAAGACCCGGACTGCGAAAGCCCGCGCGACAACACCGAGGAACCGCCGCCGAGCTCGGCCGGGACGACGACGGGGCCGGGCACGACCACGACGACCCCGGAAACGACTACGCCCGCCGCCCCTCCCACGACGACGACCCCGACGGCCCCGTCGGGCAAGAAACCCGAAAAGGGCCAGACGGGTGAAGGCGCGGAAGCTGGCGAAGAACTGAGGCACGGAGAAACGATCGGCGGCGGCCGTCAGCCCGAACGCCGCGGCGGCGTCGTCCACAACCAGGACCTCGGCGACTCGAGCGGCGGCGGCTCCGGTGGCGGCGCCGGCGCCGTCAAGGCCCCGAGCGCGACCGGCGACGGTGACCAGCCGCTGGGCGAAGAAGAAGCAGGGAACGGGGGCTCGCAGTTCAACGAAGGCGGCGAACCGACCCTGGCCAACCCGACGACGACGATCGCGCCCTTCGGCCCGGCCCCGATCGGCGTCCCCAACTTCGTCATCGACTCGTTTGAAATCCCGCCCTTCCTGTTGCCGATCTACCAGGCCTGCGGGACCGAATACGGGATCCCCTGGGAGGTCCTGGCGGCAATCAACAAAATCGAGACCAACTTCGGGACCAACCTCAACGTCTCCAGCGCCGGCGCCGTCGGCTGGATGCAGTTCCTCCCGTCGAGCTGGGAAATGTACGGGCTCGACGCCAACGGAGACGGCCGCAAGGACCCCTACAACCCGGTCGACGCGATCTGCGCCGCCGCCCACTACCTGAAGCTCGCTGGCGGCGACCACGACCTCTACAAGGCGATCTTCGCCTACAACCACGCCGACTGGTACGTACAGGAGGTGCTGCTCTACGCGCGCGCCTACGGCAAGCTGCCGAGCACCCTGGTCGGCTCGCTGACGGGGCTGACCGAGGGCGCCCACTTCCCGGTCGCCGCCAACTCCCGTTACGCCGACGACGTCGCCGCGCGGGCGGCGATCGCGAAGGCCGGCGGCGACGCGAGCATCTCCAGCAGCGCCGCCGAAATCATCTCCTCCTCGCCGACCGAGCGCGGGATCAACATCTTCGCCGCCAAGGGCGCCCCGGTGGTGGCGGTGAACGACGGGGTGATCCGCAAGCTCGGCCGAACCGCGGCGCTGGGGAAGTTCGTCGTCCTCGAAGACACCTACGGCAACCGCTACACCTACGCCGAACTCGGCCGCCTCGTCCGCAACCACCGCTCGATCGTCCTCAGCGACGGCGAAGAAGAACAGCTGCCGACCGAAACCCAGAGCCTCAGGCCGAGGTTGAGGGCGCTGCCGGACCGGAGTGAAGGAGGGGCCGGGGCGAGCGCCGCCGGCAGCCCGAAGCGAGCGAGCAGGGGGCCGGGCCGGCGGGAAGCGGGGACCGAAGTGCAGCCGGCCGAAGGCAAGCTGCGGGTCGGCTCGAAAGTGATCGCCGGCACCATCCTCGGTCACGTCGGCGGCGCCGAGAACGGCGTCGATCCCCACCTCAACTTCTCGATCCGCCCGGCCGGTAAAGGAGCGCCGCTGATCGACCCGAAGCCGATCCTGGACGGCTGGAAGCTGCTGGAAGCGACGGCGATCTACCGCGCCAAGGGAAAGAACCCATTCAACAAACGGCTCAGCGGCGCCGGCGTCCTGCTCCTCTCCAAGGAAGCGCTCGAGCAGCGGGTGCTCGCCGACAAGGGCCTCGAGATCTACTCGTGCGGCCGCGAAGACATCGAAACCGGGCAGATCGACCGGCGGGTGCTGGCGGTGCTCGAGTACCTGCGGGCGAAGGGCTTCAGCGAGCTCACGATAACCGCGCTGAAGTGCGGCCACAGCTACCTGACCACCTCCGGCAACGTCTCCGAGCACTCGACCGGCGATGCCGTCGACATCGCCGAAATCGACAACGTCCCGGTCACCGGCCACCAGGGCCCGGGCACGCTCACCGACCAGCTGATCAAAGACGTGCTGCAGCTGCAGGGGACGATGGAACCGCACCAGGTGATCTCGCTCGAGAACCTGCCGGGCGAAGTCAGCTTCGCGATGCCCGACCACTACGACCACGTCCACATCGGCTTCCGCCCGATCGAATCGGGCAGCCCGTTCGAATCGCAATCGACGGCGCTGCTCGATCCGAACCAGTGGCAGCGGTTGATCCAGCGGCTGAGCCAGATCGAAAATCCGCAAGTGCCGATCCATCCGTCGAAGTTCTCCGAACCGGACAGGTCGGCGAAGAAGGGCCCGGGGAGCGGGATCTTCTCTTCGGGCGAAACCGCGGGCGAAGACTGACCACGAAACAGTTCGGCTTCGCCCAACTCGACTTCGCCGGCAGGCTTTCGCTCGCCGACGGCCGCTACCTCGAGCGCGACGGCGAGGAGGAGCAGGTCCTGGTGATCCGCACGATCGGCGCGCCGCCGCAGCCGCACCGGCGCCGGCGGCGGGCCAAGGGCGTCGCCCCGGAGCCGCCCGCCGAGCCGCTGCCGCTGGCCCGCGCCACCGCGATCCGCGCCTTCGCGCCGTTCGCCGACGAGGAGGCGGCACGACTGTGGCTCGAGCGGGCGACGGAGGCGGAGGAGACTGTGGACGAGATCGTCGCCGGGGCGGTGGCGCTGCTGAACCGGGCGCTGCACGCGCAGTGGGTGGCGGCGGCGGAAGCGCATTCGGCCGAGCTGACGCCGGAGCGGGCGGTGGCGGTGCGGATCGGCTTCGGGGCCGGCGAGGAGGTCGCCGACGGCCGCTTCGGCGAGGCTCGCGAGGTCGACGTCTGGGCGACCGGCTCCTCGCGGCGGCGGCGGCGCGAGGAAGGGATGCGGCCGCAGGAACGGGTCGCCGCCGTGCTCGGTGGCCGCGAGCGGCTCGAGGTCTGCGAGACGCTGCTGTTGCGGGCCCGCGCCGACCTCGACGCCGGCCGCCGCCGCGAGGCGGCGCTGCAGCTGCGGGTCGGGCTGGAGGCGCTCCTCGCCGAGCTCGGCGACCCCGCCCGCGACCCCGCCCACACCGAGGATCTCGAGACCCTGCGCGAGAACCGCGGCGAGGCCAAGGAGGCCGCCAACGCGGCGCTGACCGGTGAGCTGCCGGAGCAGCGACTGGCCCAGGTCGAAGAGCTGCTGGGGATCTGCGAGCGGATGCTGCGGCGGCGGCGGGTGCTGCGCGGCTAGCGGAGCAGCGGCCGGCCTGGCGCAGCGCCAGCGGCCGATCTGGCGGAGAGCCGGACCGTCTGTCGCAGGCCCAGCGGCCCATCCACCGCACCCCCCGCCGCCCATCTGTCAGACCGCCCGACCCTAGAAACCGCCAAAGGGGACGGGGTGCCTCCCCCCGCTTGCTGGGTTTTTCGCTGGGGAGTGCAGCG
>JAFDWC010000185.1 GCA_018268655.1 Actinomycetota bacterium | reverse complement strand
ACGATTTCCCGGGAGGAGAAGGGGGCGGTTGGGCCGTGAGCGAATTCCCAATCGTCGTCCTCGCCTCCGGTGCCGGTACCAACCTGCAGGCGATCCTCGACTCTCTGCACGGCCGCGAGGGGATCGCGGTCGTCGGGGTCGGCTCCGACAAGCCGGGCGCTGGGGCACTGGCGCGGGCGCGGGCGGCCGGGGTCGAGACCGCGGTCTTCCCCGCCGCCGAGTACGAGGACCGAGCCGAGCGCGACGCGGCGATGGGCGACTGGATCGAGGGGCGAGGTCCGCGGCTGATCGTCCTCGCCGGCTACATGCAGCTGCTGAGCGCGCCGTTCGTGGCCCGCTTCCGGAGCCGGATCGTCAACGTCCACCCCGCCCTGCTGCCTGCCTTCCCGGGGCTCGACGCGATCGGCCAAGCGCTCGCCGCCGGGGTCGAGGAGACCGGGGTCACCGTCCACTTCGTCGACGAGGGGGTCGACACCGGGCCGCCGATCATCCAGCGGCAGGTGCCGGTCCCGCCCAGCCGCGACCGGGCCGAGCTCGAGGCCGCAATTCACGCGGTCGAGCACCAGCTCTACCCGGAGGCGATCCGCATGCTCGCCCAGGGCAGGGTTAGGATCGACGCCGGCGACCCCAGCGCCGTCGTGACCGATGACTGACCCCTCCCCCGACACCCCCGAGACCCGAACCGAGGTCCGCGGCGACGGTGCGGTGCGGGTGCGGCGGGCGCTGCTGTCCGTCTCGGACAAGACCGGGATCGCCGACTTCGGTCGGGCGCTGACGGCGCTCGGGGTCGAGCTCCTCTCCACCGGCGGCACCGCGATCGCCCTGCGCGAGGCCGGGCTCGAGGTCACCGACGTGTCCGAGTTCACCGGCCAGGAGGAGATCCTCGACGGCCGGGTGAAGACGCTGCACCCGCGGCTGCACGCGGCGCTGCTGGCGCGACGCGAGGACCCCGACCACATGGCCGTGCTCGAACGCGAGGGAATCGCGCCGATCGACCTCGTCTGCGTCAACCTCTACCCCTTCGAGCAGACGATCGCCGGCGGCGACGTCTCCCCCGACCTGGCGATCGAGAACATCGACATCGGCGGCCCGACGATGATCCGCGCGGCGGCGAAGAACCACGCCGGGGTCGCGGTCGTCGTCAAGCCCGAGTCCTACGACGCGGTCAGCGCCGAGCTCGAGGAGTCCGGCGGCTCGGTCTCCGCCTCGACCCGGCACTGGCTCGCCAACGAGGCCTTCGCCCAGACCGCCCGCTACGACGCCGCGATCAGCCGCTGGTTCTCGAGCGAGTACGAGGACTTCCCCGAGCACGTCGTCGGCGCCTTCGAAAAGGTGATGGACCTCTCCTACGGCGAGAACCCGCACCAGCGGGCGGCCCTGTACGCGGAGGCGGGCGGGCGCCGGCACGTGCTCTCGCGGGTCTCGAAGCTGGGTGGCAAAGCGCTCTCCTTCAACAACGTCCTCGACCTCGACTCGGCGCGGGCGCTGGTCGAGGACTTCGAGCAGCCGGCCTGCGTGATCGTCAAGCACAACAACCCCTGCGGGGTCGCGGTCGGCGCCGACCCGCTCGAGGCCTGGGAGAAGGCCTTCGCCTGCGACCCGATGTCGGCCTACGGCGGCGTCGTCGCCCTCAACGGGCCGGTCACGGTGCCGCTGGCCGAGAAGCTGGCCGGGATCTTCCTCGAGGTCCTGTTCGCGCCGGGGTTCGAGGAGGGGGCGCTGGAGATCGTCCAGGCGCGGGAGTCGCTGCGGATCCTCTGCAGCGAGGAGGAGCGCGAGATCGACCCCGCCGAACGCGACCTGAAGCGGGTCCAGGGCGGGCTCCTGATCCAGGACCGCGACGGCGACCCGGAGCCGCGCGAGATCATGGAGGCGGTCACCTCGCGCGAGCCCGGCGAGCAGGAGTGGGCGGACATGCTGTTCGCCTGGACCGTCTGCCGGCGGGTGCGCTCGAACGCGATCGTGATCGCCAGGGACGGCGCCACCCTCGGGATCGGCGCCGGCCAGATGAGCCGGGTCGACTCGGTGCGGCTGGCGGTCGAGAAGTGCCGGGCGGCGAGGGGCGAGGAGGCCGACGGCCTGCTGGCCGGCTCAGCCGTCGCCTCCGACGCCTTCTTCCCCTTCGCCGACGGACCCGAGCTGGCGATCGCCGCCGGCTCGACCGCGGTGATCGAGCCGGGCGGCTCGAAACGCGACGGCGAGGTGATCGCCGCCTGCGAGGAGGCCGGCGTCGCGATGGTCTTCACCAAGCATCGCCACTTCAGGCACTGAACGGAACCGTTCGCTCTTCCCACCTCGAGTGAGGGAGAAAGGGCGAACGGACCGGCGCTACGCGGCGGGCCGCTCGAGCGTCTCCTTGGCGGTGCGGACTCCGCGCTCCATCATCTCGGCGGTCGCCGCGGCGGCCTCGTCGGGGAGCAGGTCGGCGGTCCAGACGAAGCGGCAGCCGTCCTCCACCGGGAGCACCTGGGCGACCCCGTTGTGGTGGCTGTAGGGCCCGTCGACCACCGACCAGGCAAGCCGCCGCGCCCCGTCGTCGCTGTCGACCAGGACCTCGCGGGCGACGGCGCCGTTGAAGAAGGTGACGATCCGATCCTCCCCGTCGAGCCGCGTCTCGGTGACGAAGCCCGGCACCAGCCGCTCGTGCAGGGCCCCCCAATCCCTCAGCGCCGACCAGACCGAGTCGGGGTCGGCCTCGATCCAGACCTCCTTGTGGATATGAGCCATGGACAGATGCTCGCAGGCTCCGCACTCCTCCGCCGCGGCCGGTGGTGCCTGGGACCGAGCTTCCATCCGGCGGCGGCGCGATGCTGCGCTTCTCGTGTCCGCTCGCCGCGCCGTGATCGCCATTGCGGTCGCCCTCTCACTGCTGTTCGCCGCCCAGGCACATGCCTTCGTCTACTGGGCCGACTCCAGCAGCGGCACGATCGGGCGGGCGAACAACGATGGCAGCGGGGCGAACGACGCCTTCATCAACGTCGGCGGCCAACCCAACTCGGTGGCCGTCGACTCCGGGCACATCTACTGGGCGAACGGGGCGACCGGATCGGTCGGGCGGGCGAACCTCGACGGCAGCGGCGTCAACAACGCGTTCATCACCGGGATCAAAGTCCCGAACGGTGTCGCGGTGAACGCGACCTCGATCTACTGGTCGAGCATCGGCGCCAACGAGATCGGGAGGGCGAACCTCGACGGCACCGCACCGAACCTGGCGCTGGTGACCGGCGCGCTTGGGCCGTGCGGCGTCGCGGTCGACAGCGGCCACGTCTACTGGGTCGGGCTCGGCTCCTCCAGTGGGTACGTCGGCCGCGCCTCGCTGACCGGGAACTCTCCGCAACCGGAATGGGTGCCGATCACCTTCACCGGGCACTGCGGCATCGCCGTCAACAGCGCCAACGTCTTCTGGGCCAACACCGGCTTCCTCTCGGGTCACCTCCACGAAATCGGCCGGGTCAACCTCTTCACCGGGGAAAACCCCGACCCGAGCATGATCGGCGACGCCAACGGGCCCTGCGGCGTCGCCGTCGACGCGACTCATATCTACTGGGCCAACTCCGGATCGGGAACGATCGGCCGCGCCAACACCGATGCCACCGGGGTGAACGAGAGCTTCATCGCCACCGGCGGCGGCGAAATCTGCGGCGTCGCGGTCGACGGGCTGGCGCCCCCGGCGCCGGCGCCGGGGGCGCCTCAACCGCCGGCCCCCACCCCCGCTCCGGCAGCCTCGCTGCGACTGCTCCGCACTGTGCTCGATCCCCAGCGAGGCACGGCTAGGCTCACCTTCCGTCTCTCCACCCGCGGCAAGCTGACCGTCACCGGCCTCGGTGTCCACACCGTTACCGTCCGCTCCAAGCGAGCCGGAAAGGTAACGGTGACGCTCCGCCCGAAGCAGAAGCTGAGTACCGAACTCGCCAAGGGCGGCCAGGCCAAGGCCAGGATCACGGCACGCTTCGTCCCCCTCGCCGGCACCGCGGTGACCCTGGCCAGGACGGTGCGTCTGGTCGAGAAACACACGCGCTAACCGGGGCGAGCGGGAAGTCACACATCGGCGCGGGGTCGGCGGGTTCGGCTCCCGCCCGGGGCGCTAAGATCGACACACGTCGGGGCGAGGCCAATGAGTCCGGTGGAAACGTCGCTTCTCGAACGACCCGCCTCGGCGGGTCGTTCGGGTTCTTGGCCTCAGCTCGCCGCGGCGGCCTTCTGGCGCTCGCTCGCGTGCAGCACCAGCTCGCACACTTCCTCCGGCCTGTCGGCCGTGTGCAGGAGCTCTTTGTCGCCGGGGGAGATCATGCCGTCGGTCTCGATCACGTCGTCGATCCAGGTCAGCAGCGGCTGCCAGTAGTCGCGATCGACGAGGATCGCCGGAAAGTGCTCGATGCGGTTGGTCTGGATCAGGGTCAGGCACTCGAACAGCTCGTCGAGGGTGCCGAAGCCGCCCGGCATGATCACGAACGCTCGGGCGTAACGGACGAACATCAGCTTCCGAGCGAAGAAGTAGTGGAAGCGCAGCGAGCGCGTCTGGTACGGATTCGGCTCCTGCTCCTGCGGCAGCTCGATGTTGAGCCCGACCGATTCTCCGCCGGCCTCGAGGGCGCCGCGGTTGGCGGCCTCCATCAACCCCGGCCCACCGCCGGTGATCGTGGTGAAGCCGTGGTGGGCCAGGCAGGCTGCAGTCTCGCGGCAGAGCTCGTACCAGGGGTGGCCCTCGGCGATCCGCGCCGAGCCGAAGATCGAGACCCCGTTCTCGATTCCGCGCAGAGCTGTGAACGCCATCTCGATCTCGGCCCGGATCCGCTCGACCCGGCGCTCGTCCTCACCCTCGACGTCGCACGGCACCCGCAGTAGGTGCAGGTCGTGCTTGGCTGCCTCGCTGATCGACGGGTCCGGCAATGAGCCAGAAGCATAGGCCGCGGAGTCGGGGCTACTCGGCCAGCGCGGCGGTGACGCCGCGGGCCAGCCAGATCAGGTCCGAGCCGAGGATCACCAGCCCGGCGCCGGCCTCGCGCCAGCGGGCCGCGTCGGCGGGATTGGCCGCCCAGACCCCAGCCAGGC